>DASXGC010000278.1:0-2758 GCA_036489235.1 Vicinamibacterales bacterium | reverse complement strand
CGTCGGCATGCGCTCGCTCGACGTGCGCGTCAAAGGACCGGGATCCGGCCGTGAGTCGGCGATCCGCGCGCTGCAAACGGTTGGTCTCGAAGTGAAATCGATCCGCGACGTGACGCCCATCCCGCACAACGGATGCCGTCCCCCGAAGCGGAGGAGAGTGTAAATGGCTCGTTATATCGGACCGGTCTGCCGGCTCTGCCGCCGCGAGGCGATGAAGCTGTTCCTCAAGGGTGAGCGCTGCTACACCGAGAAGTGCGCCATCGAGAAGCGCAACTTCCCGCCCGGGCAGCACGGCAAGACGCGGAAGGCAAAGCTCGCAGGCTACGGACTCCAGCTTCGCGAAAAGCAGAAGGTCAAGCGCATCTACGGCGTGCTCGAGGATCAGTTCCGCGGCTACTTCGAAGAGGCCGAGCGCACCCGCGGCATCACCGGCGTGACGCTGCTGCAGTTGCTCGAACGGCGTCTCGACAACGTGGTCTACCGGCTCGGGTTGTCGACGTCGCGGCCGCAGGCGCGCCAGTTCGTCCGCCACGGCCACTTCCTGGTCAACGGCAAGAAGGTGGACATCCCGTCCTTCTCCGTGAAGCAGGGCGACGTGATCACCGTGCTCGGGCGCACCCAGAAGAACCCGACCGTCGAACACGCAATCGAAGAAGTGAAGGGCCGGGGCATCCCCGAGTGGCTGTCCTTCGACCAGAACAACTTTACCGGCCGCATCGTGTCGGTGCCGACCCGCGAGCAGATCAACCTGCCGGTGCAGGAGCAGCTGATCGTGGAACTCTACTCGAAGTAAGAAGCGACGTTCGCAAACGCCGGCCCGCAGCCTTATACAGACCTGCGGCGGGAGGTCGGCGGTCACTTGCAGGTCTGGAGGCCCGTCTGAGGGCCCGTCAGCGAAAAGGAATCATTCATGTTGTGGAAGGGTTTTCAGCGCCCCAAGCGCCTCGAGTTCGAACGCGAAACGCTCACCGATCGGTTCGGCCGCTTCTACGCGCAGCCGTTCGAACGCGGCTTCGGCACCACCATCGGCAACGCGCTGCGCCGCGTGCTGCTGTCGTCGATTGAGGGCGCCGCGATCACGGCAGTGAAGATTGACGGCGTGCTGCACGAGTTCTCGCCGATTCCGGGCGTGGTCGAGGATGCGACCGACATCATCCTCAACCTCAAGCAGATTCCGTTGAAGCTGCACAGCGACCACACCAAGACACTGACGATTCGGATCGACAAGCCCGGTGAAGTGCGCGCCAAGGACATCCAGGCCGACGGCGACGTCGAGATTCTCGAGCCAGAGGCGCATATCGCGACGGTGGCCGAGCACGGCAAGCTCCACATGGAGATGCGCATGAAGCGCGGCCGCGGCTACGTCTCCGCCGACAAGAACTTCGACGAGGACCTCGGCATCGGCTGGATCCCGATCGACTCGGTTCACTCGCCGGTCAAGAAGGTCAACTACCTGGTCGAAGCGGCGCGCCTCGGTCAGACCACCGACTACGACAAGCTGACGGTGGATGTCTGGACCAACGGATCGATCAACCCGCGCGATGCGATTTCGCTGGCCTCGAAGCTGGTCCGCGACCACCTGAACATCTTCATCAATCTCGAAGAAGGCGCGGAGGCGCAGCTCGAATCGGCCGCCGATCAGCCGCGCGCCGGCGCCAGCAACGAGAACCTCGACAAGTCGGTCGAAGAGCTCGAGCTTTCCGTCCGCTCCTACAACTGCCTCAAGAACGCGAACATCCGGACGATTCGCGAACTGGTGCAGAAGACCGAAGCCGAGATGCTGAAGACGAAGAACTTCGGCCGCAAGAGCCTGAACGAGATCAAGGAAATCCTGCACACCATGGGTCTGAGCCTCGGCATGCGAGTCGACCAGCCTTCGGCGCAGGACTAACAGCGGACATAAGAGGAGAGGGCAGGCGGGCCACCGTTCCCGCCGACCCGCAGCGAAGTTATGAGACACCGAGTAGCCCACAGAAAGCTGGGACGCGTCACCGAGCACCGCATCTCGATGCTGCGGAACCAGGCGACCGATCTGCTCCGCTACGAGCACCTGACGACGACCGTGCCGAAAGCCAAGGAGCTCAGGCCGTTCGTCGAACGGCTCATCACCGTCGCCAAGCGCGGCCTGGCGGCCGGCGAAGCGAACGGTCGCGTCCTGAACGCGCGCCGGCTGGTCATGCAGGATCTGCAGGACCGCGAAGTCGTCAGCAAGCTGTTCGACACGCTGGCGCCACGCTTTGCCGCGCGTCCTGGCGGCTACACCCGTTTGTTGCGGGTCGGCTACCGCAAGGGCGACAGCGCCGAGATGGCGCAGGTCGAACTGATTGGCAGCGAGTTCGATCCGAAGGCCAAGTCCGAGACTGAAGCGGGCACCGAGGCGAAGCCGAAGGCCAAGGGCGTTGGCGACCGTCTGCGCGCGGCGGCGGAACGTCTGCGCGGCAAGAAAGACGATGCGGAAGGCGGCGGCAAGAAAGTGACGGCCAAGCCGTCGAAGGGCGCCGGCGCCGGACGTCGCGCGACCACTCCCCGCAAGGCTGGCGGAAGTTAAGAAGTCAGCATTTTGAAATCGGCAAGTTAGAAAGCCCCGCGGCGCGTCAGCGTCGCGGGGCTTTTTTGTTATCATCCGCGCATCATGCCGCGCACCACGGCCTGTCTTCTGGCGGCGCTGCCGCTGACATCCCTTCTAGTCCAAGCATCGCCGCCCAACTGCGAGATGACGGGTTACCGCCCTCAGCCCGGTCTTGTCGCGGCCAGCGGC
>DASXGC010000283.1:0-6535 GCA_036489235.1 Vicinamibacterales bacterium | reverse complement strand
GTGTTCGGTCCGGTGCTGGCGGTCACGCCGTTCGCAGACGAGGCCGAAGTACTGGCGCTCGCCAACGACACGGAATTCGGTCTCGCCGCCGGCGTCTGGACGCGCGACATCAACCGCGTCCACAAGATGGCGCGCAAACTGGAGGCCGGCACCGTCTGGATTAACACCTATCGCGCGCTCACGTTCAACTCGCCGTTTGGCGGATACAAGGCGAGCGGCATCGGACGCCAGAACGGCATCGAAGCGGTCTATCAGTACCTGCAGACCAAGAGCGTGTGGTGCGAACTGGGCGATGAGATTCAGGATCCGTTCATCATGAAGGTCTGATTGGCGCCGCTTCGCGATATCCTCAACGCGGGATGACCGCTTCGAATCGCGTCCCGGCCTCCGTCCGCCGGGCCGTCAACATCGCTGACCTACGCCGGCTGGCGCAGCGCCGTCTGCCGCCGCTGGTGTTCGACTACATCGACGGGGGCGCCGAAGAAGAAGTCACGCTCCGCGAGAACAGCCGGGCGTTTCAGCAGATTCAATTCCGGCCGCGGCAGGGCGTCGCGGTCCCGGTCTGCGATTTACACACGACCATTCTGGGCACGACCTTCGAGCTGCCGTTCCTGCTGGCGCCGATCGGTTTCTCGCGCATGCTCTATCCACTTGGCGAAGCACACGCCGCCCGAGCGGCGAATGCCGCCGGCACCGGCTACATCCTCTCGACATTATCGGGAACGCCGATGGAGGATGTCCGCTCGCACGCGAGCGGTCCGCTCTGGTATCAGCTGTACGTGCCTGGCGGCCGCAAAGTCGCCGAAGCCTCGATCGCACGCGCGAAAGCGGCGGGATACCTCGCGCTGGTTGTGACCATCGACACGCCGGTATCCGGCATGCGCGAGCGCGACCATCGCAACGGCATGCGGCCGCTGTTGACGAAGGATTGGCGCGGCAGCCTGCCGCATCTCTGGCAGTTCGCCACCCATCCGCGCTGGGTCATGGGTTATCTCGGCGACGGCGCGCCGCTGACGTTCCCGAACGTCCAACTCCCCGGTGTCGGCGCGATGCCGGCGAAAGACGTCGGCGCAATGCTCGAGAACACGGTCGTCACGTGGAACGACTTCGGTTGGATCCGCGAGGCCTGGAACGGTCCGATTGTCGTCAAAGGCGTGCACACCGGAGACGATGCGCGACGTGCGGTGGATGCGGGAGCGCAAGCGGTGATCGTTTCGAATCACGGCGGCCGTCAGCTCGACGGAGTACCCGCGAGCCTGACCGCGCTGCCCGAAGTGCTCGCAGCGGTCGGCGATCGCGCTGAAGTGCTGGTGGATGGCGGCATCAGGCGGGGCGGTGACGTCGTGAAGGCGCTGTGTCTGGGCGCGCGTGCCGTGCTCGTCGGTCGCGCCTATGCGTGGGCGCTTGCTGCGGCGGGCGGTCCCGGCGTCGATCGCGCCATCGAGATCCTCCGCGCCGACATCGTCCGTACTCTTCGGCTGCTCGGCTGTTCGTCAACCGCGAGCCTCGACAGGTCGTACCTCGAGCAGCCTGGGAAGTAGTCGCTATCGCACGGGTCGCTTTCGGATTCCGGCACCAGGTTTCGCCTGCGATGCCTTGATTCGCCACGCGCCCGCGATCAGGTCGCTCAGCGCCTCCCGATCCACCTTCGCGAGGTTCACGAGGATCGAGCCGAACCCGTCGTAATGCGGCGTCGTGTAATATGCCGCTTCCCCTGACTCGAGCAGCCGCTCTTTTTCTTCCAGGCTGCACAACAGCACGAGGCCTCCCTCGGCTTCGGTGCGGAGCCGTGCGAAGCCCTTGCCGTCGACCTTGAGTCCCGGCGTTCCATACCACGTCGAGGCTTCGACGTTCGGAAGCTTCTGTGCCATTGCGACGACGTCCGTCCAGCCGATCAATCCGGTCCGCGTTCGCGCAGCAGATGCTGCTGGTTTCGAGCCGCGAGCGTTGTTTTCCGCGATCCGCGCCTTGACGATGGTTCGGACCAAAGAGGCCGGCAACGGCTTGTCGAGCGGAAAGCGGATCGTGCCTTTAGACACTTGAGCGCTCTTGAGCCGGTCTTTCACCGAGTCGATCACGGCATAGCTCATCGGAAAGAGGCTGCAGTGCGACGCAAACGCACCGAACGCAACCAGTGCGCGGTCGTACTTGAACGTCGGAATCCCGTAGCTGATGACTTCGGTCGCCTCGGGCGCGGCCGCCCGGATCGCGGCTCGGATTTTCTCCAGCGTGCTGCGGGCCGGTTCCGGCACCGCGGCCAGATACTCGTCAACAGTCTTGGCGGCCTTTCCTTTCTTCATCGGGCCAGCATACGACGAATTTCGCGGGGCGGTCCGACGCCGGACACCGTGTTCTGTAACCGCAACCGTTCAGTTGCATATTTCCGTAAAATCGATCCATCATGCAACCAAGAGGTTGCTTATTATGGACACCACCACTGAAACCGATCGCATCGAGAAGACCGTCATCCTCAACGCGCCGCGCTCGAAAGTCTGGCAGGCGATCAGCGTCGCCGAGAAGTTCGGCTCGTGGTTCGGCGTCAGGCTCGAGGGTACGTTCAAGCCAGGCACTCCGATCAGCGGCCGGATCACGTATCCGAAATACGAGCATCTGACCATGACACTGGAAGTCGAGCGGATCGAGCCGGAACACTATTTCTCTTACCGGTGGCATCCGTACGCGATCGACCAGGCGGTGGACTACTCCTCGGAGCCGACGACGCTGGTCGAGTTCCGCCTCGAGGACGTCAAGAACGGAACGCAACTCACGATCATCGAGTCCGGCTTCGATCGGGTGCCGCTGGCGCGGCGAGCGGAGGCATTCCGCATGAACACCAATGGATGGAGCCAGCAGGCCGTGGCAATCGAGAAATATGTCGCGCAGTCGTAGTGCCGCGGCGCTGGCCGACGACGCCGCACTGGTGTTCGCGGCGCTGGGCGAGCCGACCAGGCTGAGACTGGTCGGTCGTCTCTGCGCCGATGGCCCGTTGTCGATTGCGCGACTGAGCGACGGCTCCGGCGTCACGCGTCAGGCGGTGACGAAACACTTGCACGCCCTTGGCGACGCCGGCCTGGTCCGTCATGCGCGGCGTGGCCGCGAGCGGATCTGGGAGCTCGAAACCAGGCGCCTCGAGAAAGCGCAACACTATCTCGAGCAGATCGCCACTCAGTGGGACAGCGCCATCGGCCGACTCAAGTCGTTCGTGGAAGACTCGTAGAGGCGAAGCTTGCTGGGCCGACTGGCGGAGTCGTAGGGGCGGAGCTTGCTCAGCCCCGGCGCTCAAAACGTGTCAAAGCGATGACCGAATTGCTCGAGGCGGTCGAACGAAAACATCAGCCAGCGTCCTCGCTCGGTTTCGAGGGCACGATTCACCGGACCGCCGATGACCCGTTCGATCTCGCGATCGTCGGCGTCCGGCGGCACCGATGCCTGCATGGCGTGCAGGATTTCGGCGTGCGCCGCGGCGTGGAGATCGCCGGGATCCGGCGTCATCGGCCGCCACCATTCCACGGCGTCGCGCATTCGCCCCTGGCGCCAGTAGATCGCGCCGATGAGGAAACGAGCATCGTTGACGCGATAGCCATTCGGCGTCGTTCGGACGATCGCGTCGAGAATGCCGAGACGGACACCGTCGTAATATCTGGACACGCTCGCCGCGTCCTTCAGCCCCTTTCGTTCCAGCACGCTGCCGTAATAACGCCGCAGACGGACCACCAGGTCGAAAGCGGCGGCATTCTTCCGTCTGGTCCACTCCAACGACTCGTTCGGATCGGTCTTGCTCAGCGTCGCAAATGCATCCTGGCTGGCCTGGGCGATATCGTCCAGCAGCAGGAGCAGCTCGGTGGTGGCGCGCGTGCCGGGGTGGGTGGCGGCATATCGGCTGACGAACCCGACGAAGTTCACGTGATCGGCTGCGAGTTCGAGTTCGACCCATAGCCGCGGATCCCGAATCGATCGATCCGCGTATGGCTGTGGCCAGTTCTCTTCTCGGTACATCTCCAACAGCTGCGGCAGACCGCCCGCGTCAGGATCCGACCCCTCAATCAGCTTTGCGATCGACTGGAAGACGGTCCAGCGATCCCGCCGGGACCATGCCTTGTCCACGAGCACCTGCAACGCCCTGCGGTCGAGCTGCAGCGGCCGCTGTCTCGTTCGCGCCGACGCCTGCGCGGCACTTCGCGCGAACGGGTTCGTGAGGGTTTCGTGGGTGACGTGTTCCGGCATCACACCGAAGTGATCGAGCGCGAGCCCGGGAGCGAGAAACGGAAAGAGCACCTGCGCATGCGCCGCGATCTTGGCGACGTTGATGGTGAAGTCGCCCATCGAGACTTCCGAGGAACTATCGTCCGGCGGAAGGCTCCAGTCTTCACGCGGCGGCTCGGTCGGTCTGATACCGGGGTACGCGGAATCCTCGGTCGAGCCGACGATGAACGTTGAGACCGCGTGGGTTGAAGAGGACTGTCCCGATCGAAGCGCGAGGATCGGCGGCAACGACCACCAGATCGCGAGCGTCAACATCACGCTGTGGAGGGTCGCCGAAGAGCCGAAGGCAGTCAGGCGGCGCACATCACCAGCCTAGCGGGATCAGTTCAAGGAGCCGACGGCTTGGTGCTGATGGGGAGTACGTTGAGGGCGAGGCGCACGCCGGTGATCGGTGCCGCCGTTTTGGCGGGCGACGCGCCGCCGAACGCCACCGACATGATGTCCGGATCGTCCAGGTCGGCCTTCACTTCGATCTTCGTGCCGCGCGGCAACGTCAGCGGCTGCTCGAACCAGTAGCGGCGATCCCAGTCGGCGCGGGTCAGCAGACGAATCATCGGTGTGCGCGTGCCGTTGGGCAGCACTGCTTCGACCTGCAGCGTGATGTTCGGCGGCACCATGTCCGGGCTGACCGCAACTGCCTGCATGTCTTCTTCGACCGTGCGGCTGAACGTCACCGTCCGCTTGCTGGTATCAGCCGCGGTGAGAGTGGCGGACGCGATTGGCAAGGTCAGCAGCTCGCGTGCATCCTTCGCGGTGGAGAAATAGATGCCGACCGTGCTCAGGTCCGACACTTCCTTGCCTTCGAACTGCCACGTCTTCTTGTAGTGAATGCGCACGACGACTTCGGCGCCGGCGGGAAGGCGAAGCGCGGTGCCGGCGTCCATTGGTTCCGGATCGTGACCCGGCACCCAGCGCGCGAGTACCTGTTCAGGAGCCGGTTCGGTCGCCGTCGCCGCCGCCGGCGATTTGACGTAAATCAAGGCGCTGCGGACGACCGACGGCGTACCCGCGAGCAGATCCACCGCCCGCACCCATCGCGCCTCAGTCGTCGCGGTTGCGATGGTGAACTCGTGGGTGTCCTCCATCTTGTCGGCCGAGACCACGAACGGCGCCGGCAGCGGCAGCGCCAGGTCCGGCTTGCCGAGCACCCACTCGTTTTTCAGCGTGACCGCCGGCAGTTTCTGATCGAGCCGGCCGCGCGGATTACCGCCGGTCGCCCAGGTCAGGATGGTATCGAGCTCTTTCGGCGTGAGCAGATGCTCGTGCTTGAACTCGCCGAAGCCGTCCACGGCATTCCACGGCGGCATGTGGGACGCGACGAGCTCGCCGCGAATCGACTCGGCCCACGGGAACGCTTCCTCGTAGGTCATCAGCGACATCGGCGCGACGCCGCCGTCCACGTGACAGTTGCCGCACTTGGCGCGCACGATCGGAAACACATCGTCGTTGTAGGTGTACTTCGACGTGATCGCTTTGTGGGCTTCGCCTCGCTGAACCTGCAACGCGAGGCCCGCGCCGAAGACGGCGCAAATCGCGGCAACGCGGACAGTGCTCTTCGAGATGGTCATGGCTGGCTCGGGAACGACGTCTGGAGGTCCTTGGCCGCTTCGACGAACCCGGCGAAGGCGTCCACGATCTGTTGCTTGTTGCCGATGTCGCCGAAGGCATCGAGCAGCCAGGCGGCGCGGATCAGCTTCTTGGCGGCTGGTTCGGCGACGCGCTGCTTGTCCTCGGAGAGTTCCTTCTTATGGTCGTCGACCAGCGCGAGGGCAATGTCTTTGGCCTGGAACGCCGGAACGTAAATGCTGCCGAACGAGCCCTTGTCGATCAGCGACCGAATCAGATCCGTCTGCGTCTTCAATTGCGTGAGCAGTTCGGGGACCGTGCCGGTAATCGGCGGCGGAATCAGCGATGGGTCGACGAGCATTCCATCGACGCCGTTGGTCAGCGGGACCGGCGTTGGCGCCTGCGCGGTCGGCGTGACGACAACCGCTTTGGCCGGCACTGCCGGCTGGTTGGTCATCGTCATGGTCGGTGTCGCAGGGGCGGCAACGTCTTTGGTGTATTCGCTGAACGTGAAGTCGAACGGATACTCGGGGCCGTCCGGCGTGAAGCGCATCTTCGCTGTCATCGACGCCGGCGGCTTGGTTGCGCCGATCTTCGCCTGGAAATACTTGCCTCCGGCAACCGGCACCAGTGGGAACGACTTGACCTCGGTGGTCTTGCGGGTGGCAGCGTCGAAGGTCTGCTCGGTGACGACACGGCCCTTGAC
>DASXGC010000279.1:0-7018 GCA_036489235.1 Vicinamibacterales bacterium | reverse complement strand
TCGAACGCGATCGTCATCGCCTTCAACGTCAAGCCCGATCGCAACGCCGAGGACATCGCCGCGCGCGAGCGCGTCGAGATCCGCCAGCATTCGGTGATCTACCACGTCACCGACGAGATGAAGAAGGCGATGGCCGGCCTGCTCGATCCGACCTTCCGCGAGGTTCGAATCGGCATCGCGGCGGTTCGCGACATCTTCAAGACCCCGAAGTTCGGGACCATTGCCGGCTGCCTGGTCACCGAGGGACGAGTCACCCGTTCCGGCGACGCACAGGCGCGCCTGCTGCGCGACGGCGCGGTCATCTACGAGGGCAAGATCGGCTCGCTTCGCCGGTTCAAGGACGATGCGAGCGAGGTCAAGGCCGGGCTCGAATGCGGTATCGGCTTCGACAAGTTCAACGACCTCAAGGTCGGCGACGTGATCGAGGTCTTCGCCAAGGAACGGGTCCTGACGGTTGCGTAGGGACTCCTGACTTACGCATGTCCCAAGGATCCCGTCCCGAGCGCGTCGCCGACCAGATTCGCAGCGAGCTGGCGTTGATGCTGGCTCGCGACGTGCACGATCCCGGCATCGGTTTCGTCACCATCACCCGTGTCCAGGTGACGCCCGATCTGCAGCAGGCGCGGGTGTTCTACACCGCCCTCGGCGACAGTAAGGTTCAGGCGACAAGCGATCGTGCACTGAACCGGGCGATCCCGTTCCTCCGCCGTCAGATCGGCCAGAGGCTCCACCTGAAGCGAGTGCCGGAACTGCAGTTCATGGTCGACAAGGCGATCGCCGGCCAGGACCGCATCGAGCAGCTGCTCAACGAAATCCACGCCCAACCGCCAGTGCCACCCGACCGAGATGACGATTCCAGCGCCTGATCGAACCAACCCGGAACTTCATCGGATCGCCGAGGCGATCCGGTCGCGGCAGCGTTTCGTGCTGTCGTCGCACGCACGACCTGATGGCGATGCGATCGGCTCGCAGATGGCGATGGCCTATGCGCTCCGCGCGCTCGGCAAGGACGTGACCGTGGTCAATGCCGACCCGGCGCCGCCACCCTTGATGGTCTTCCCCGGCGTCCTCGGGATCCGCGTCGCCCCGGTCGTCGAGGGCGACTTCGACGCCGCGATCATCATGGAGTGCGGCGACCTCAAGCGCACGGGCGTCGCCGGCCTCGACCGGTTCTTCGTCATCAACATCGACCACCATCAGGGCAACACGTCATACGGCGCGCTGAACTGGTTCGACCCGGGCGCCGCGGCTTGTGCCGAACTGGTGTTCGACCTGGTGCGCGCGCTCGGCGTGCCGATGAGCGTCGAAATCGCCACGCACGTGTATCTGGCGATCCTGACCGACACCGGATCGTTTCACTTTTCGAGCATCTCACCGCGCACGTTCGACATCTGCCGGCAGGTTCTGGAAGCAGGCGTCGATCCGGTTCTGATCGCGCGTCAGGTGTTCGACAGCAATACGATGGGACGCCTGCGCCTCTTCGCCGCGGTGCTGAGCGCCATGCAGGTCGACGCCAGTGGACGGGTCGCCGCGCTCTATCTCGATCGGGAAATGGCGGCCGCAGCCGGTGGCGCCTACGACGAAACCGAAGGGCTGATCAACGAGCCACTCACGGTGAAGAGCATCGAGACGGTGGTGTTCTTCAAGCAGAACGAGGGCGACGAGTACCGCGTCAGCCTGCGATCCAAAGGCGATGTGGACATCAACGCGGTCGCGAAAGAGTTCGGCGGCGGTGGACACCGGAACGCCTCCGGCTGTACCGTCCACGGCCCGATTGAATCGCTCCGCCGGACGTTTATCGAAAAGCTGCAGCAGGCCATCGATGGACGGCTTGCTCCTCGTTGACAAACCGGCCGGACCGACTTCGCACGATGTGGTCGCGCGGATGCGGCGGGCGTTGCGCGAGAAACGCATCGGCCACACCGGCACCCTCGATCCGCTGGCCACCGGCCTGTTGCCGCTCGTCCTCGGCAAAGCGACTCGGCTCGCGCAGTTCCTGAGCGCAAGCGACAAATCGTACGACGCGACCATCCGGCTGGGGTTCGCCACAGACACCGCGGACGCGCACGGCGTGACGATCGGCGAGGTCTACGCAGGCGCGTGGCCGACCCGCGACGCGATCGAGGCGGCATTGGAGCCGTTTCGCGGCACCTTCATGCAGCGGCCGCCGGCATTTTCCGCAAAGAAAATCGACGGCCGGCGCAGCTACGCCATCGCGAGAGCCGCGCGCGCCGGTGCCGGGCTGAAGTCCCGCGCCGCGGGCGAATCAGACCTGGCAGCCTCACTTGCCCGACTCGAGCCGCCCGGCCCGGCTGGCCCAGCCGGCGGACCGGCCCTGTCGGCCCCCGTGAGCGTCACGACACACCACCTCGAAGTCGTGAGCGCCGTGTCGAACTGCGTGACACTTCGAGTGGACTGCTCCGCCGGCTTCTACATCCGATCGCTGGCGCACGATCTGGGCGAGCGCCTGGGAATCGGTGCGCACCTGACGGCGCTGCGGCGGACCCGCAGCGGCGACTTCGACTTGACGAGAGCCATCACGCTCGACGAGGCAGAGCGCGATCCCGCGTTGGCCGCCAGGTCGATGGTGGCGATGTCCGGGATGCTCCCGGGCGCTCCGTCAGTGACGCTGACCGGCGAAGGCATCCGTCACGTCACTCACGGCCGTGCCGTCGGTCCGGCGGATTGGTTGGTTGGCCATATGGTCCCAGCCCAGAATGCTCCGCTGGTCCGGCTGCTCGATCTAAGCGGCGAACTGGTCGCGCTTGGCCGCCTGACGGACGATTCTCAGCTTTTGCATCCCTTCGTCGTTCTGGTGTAACATGTTGTGATTGCTCGACTAACGAAATTTCTCGCATAGACGGCGCATCCGGCCCGGGACATTCGGCCCGGCCCTCTGGAGCGTTCGTGGAGGTAGTTCAGGTGGCGTTGACCAAGGACCGCAAGACAGAACTCATCGGCAATTACAAGACTCACGAAGGCGACACGGGCTCCCCTGAAGTACAGGTAGCCATTCTCAGCGAACGCATCAATTACCTCACCGAGCACTTCAAGTCGCACGCCAAAGATCACCACTCGCGCCGCGGCCTCCTGATGCTCGTCGGCAAGCGCCGCCGACTGCTCGATTACCTCAAAGGCAAGGACGCACACCGTTACGCCGACCTCATCAAGCGGCTCAACATCCGCAAGTGAGCGGCGCGGCCGCCGCGTATTTTTTTTCTGATTCACTTTCAGCTTTTTGAAGTTGCTCCCTATGCACACTCGCGAAATTACAGTCGGCCAGAACACGCTGCGATTCGAGACCGGTAAGCTCGCCAAGCAGGCGCACGGCTCGGTCATCGTCCGCCTCGGCGACTCGGTCGTCCTCGTCACTGCCTGCCATTCGGCCAGCCCGCGGGAAGGCATCGACTTCCTGCCGCTGACCGTCGACTACCGTGAATACACCTACGCCTCGGGCCGCATCCCTGGCGGCTTCTTCAAGCGCGAAGGCAAGCCGGCCGAAAAGGAAGTGCTGACCAGCCGCATGATCGACCGCCCGACCCGGCCGTTGTTCCCGGAAGGCTGGCGCTTCGAGACGCAGATCATCGCGCTCGTGCTGTCCGCTGATCAGGCGAACGACACCGACGTGATGGCGATCACCGGCGCGTCCGTCGCGCTCGCGCTCTCCGACATCCCGTTCCAGAAGACGGTCGCCGCGGTCCGCATGGGCCTGGTCGACGGTCAATACATCGTCAATCCGACCTTCCTGCAGCGCAAAGAGAGCAAGCTCGATCTCATCGTCGTCGGCAGCAAGGACGGCCTGGTGATGGTCGAAGCCGGCGCCAAGGAAGTCAGCGAGGAACAGGTCGTCACTGCCCTCGACACCGCGCACGCAGCGATCAAGCAAATCGTCGCGGTCATCGACGATCTCGCCAAGGAGGCCGGCAAGAAGAAGATGGTGGTCGCGACCAAGCAGATCGCCGCCGACTTCTACAAGGAAATCGAAGGCAAGGTCTTCCAGCCGCTCGCCAAGGCGATGCGCATCAAAGAGAAGCTCGAGAACTACGAGACGGTTGACCTCACCCTCAAGAACCTGATCGCCGAGCTCCCCTCGGAGACCGAGGCCGAGAAGAAGGCTGATGCCAAGGCGATCTTCAAGGAACTGAAGGAAAAGGTGCTTCGCGAAGAAGTGCTGACCAACGGCGTCCGCCTCGATGGCCGCAAGTTCGACGAGATCCGCAACATCTGGATCGAGACCGGCGTGCTGCCCCGCGTTCACGGCTCGGCCGTGTTTACCCGCGGCGAAACCCAGGCGCTGGTCACCTGCACACTCGGCACCGCCGACGATGCGCAGAAGATCGAGAGCTTCGAGGGGGAAACGTGGAAGAGCTTCATGCTCCACTACAATTTCCCGCCGTTCTCGGTCGGTGAAACCGGACGCATGACCGGCCCCGGCCGCCGCGAAATCGGACACGGCGCCCTCGCGGAGCGCTCGCTCACCTCCCTGATGCCGAAGGAAGCCGACTTCCCCTACACCGTCCGAATCGTCTCGGACATCCTCGAGAGCAACGGTTCATCGTCGATGGCTTCGGTGTGCGGCGGATCGCTGGCGATGATGGACGCCGGTGTGCCGATCAGCAAGGCGGTCGCGGGTATCGCGATGGGCCTGGTGATCGACGAGAAGAGCGGCAAATACGCCGTCCTCTCAGATATCGCCGGCGCCGAGGATCACTACGGCGACATGGACTTCAAGGTCGCCGGCACCGCTGACGGCATCACCGCGCTGCAGATGGACATCAAGGTGGGCGGCATCACCACCGAGATCATGCGCAAGGCGCTGGACCAGGCGCGCAACGGCCGCCTGCACATCCTCGGCAAGATGCGCGAGGCGCTCGGCAGCTCGCGCCAGAACATCTCGCTGTTCGCCCCGCGCATCGTCACCATCCGCATTCCGGTGGACAAGATTCGCGACGTGATCGGACCGGGCGGCAAGATGATCCGCAGCATCATCGAGCGCACCGGCGTGAAGATCGACGTCGAGGACGATGGTCGCGTCAACGTGGCGTCGGCCGACGGCGAATCAGCGGCCAAGGCGATATCGATCATTCAGGAGCTCACCGCGACACCCGAGCTCAACAAGACCTACATGGGCAAGGTCCAGCGCATTACCGATTTCGGCGCCTTCGTCGAGATCATGCCAGGGACCGACGGCTTGCTGCACGTGTCCGAGATTGCGAACCACCGCGTCAAGGATGTGCGCGAGGAGCTGAAGGAAGGCGAACAGCTGCTGGTCAAGGTGATCAACATCGACCCCACCGGCAAGATTCGTTTGAGCCGCAAGGCGCTGCTTCAGGAAGAGGCCGGAGTGGCGAAAAAGGAATAGCTCGACGTTGAGCGTGTTTCGAAGGGGCCTCGCGCACAGCGGGCCCCTTTTTGTTTTTGCGTTGCTCACGATCGGCTGGACCTGGCCGCTCGTCCCTCACCTGTCTGACGCACTCCCGGGAGACCCGGGCGACAACTACAGCTTCGTGTGGAACCTGTGGTGGATGCGGCACGTGCTCGCAACTCCAGGGCTTGCCTACTTCAAGACCACCTATCTGTTCTATCCGTTCGGCACCACGATCGCCGATCATCCGCATACCGCGCTTCCGGCGCTCGTCGCCGCAACTGTGATAGCGCGCGCGTCGGTCGTGACTGCCCAGAACCTGCTGCTCCTCGGTTACGTGTTCCTGAACATGTCGTGCGCGTATGCGCTCGCGTGGGACATCACAAGACAACGGCGCGCGTCTGTGTTGGCGGGGATCCTGTTTGGTCTGTCTCCGTACGTCGCAGTTCACATGCTCGGCCACTTCGACCTGGTCGCGGCGTGGGTGCTGCCACTGTTCGCACTCGCCTTTCGCCGCGCTGTGCACGGTGGATCGAACACTGCTGCCGTCGTCGCCGGCGTTGTGTTCGCGGCGACCGCTTACATCGCGTACTACTACGTCGTGTACCTGGGGTTGTTCATGGCGGTCTACCTCGCCACCTGGATTCATTGGTTCGAGGTCGTTCGTGTCGCTCGGCCGCTGACGCCGAGCGTCCGCCTGCTTCGACTTGTCTGCATCGGCGTGGCCGTGATTGCGGCGACCGTTGCCGTCGTGATCCTCGTCACCGGGGGCGGCTCGATCGTGCTGGCGTCGCAGGACCTCTCAATCCGCACGCCCCAGAATGTGTTGACGGTGATGTGGATTGGCCTTGCCGGTTGGATCGCGTGCACCTGGCGCGTCGTCATCCGTCAGGACCCGGAACGATTTCAACGCCTCCGGAAGGCGACCGCCGTGGTGTGGCGAGTGGCGACGGTCTTCGCGATCGGGGCGTCGCCGCTGCTCTGGCAGGCTGCGCGACTGATCCTGCGCGGCGAATATGTCACCCAGGAATACGGCTGGCGCAGCATCCCTCACGGTGTGGACGTCATTGCGCCGCTGCTCGGTCATCCCCTGCATCCGCTGATGGCGACCTTCAGCACACAGGCGTATCAGTGGTTGAAGCTGGATTACGTCGAGGCGATCGGTTGGCTTGGAATCGTGCCACTGGTGTTGCTGATGGTGTCCCTTAGGGATTTCGCCAGGGATCCGCGCGACGAGAATCGTCTGTGGTGGATGGTCGGCGTCGCGTTCGCTATTTTCGCGCTGGGTCCCTTTCTGACCATCGGCGGTTTCGACACCGGCCTAAAGCTGCCCGAAATCCTGATGCGATTCGTGCCGTTCGCGGCCAACGCGCGAATGCCCGGCCGGGCGGTCGTCGGTGTCTTCCTGGCAGTGTCGGTGCTGCTTGGCATGTGGGTGGCGCGCGCTCCCGGTTGGTTTCGATCGCCGGCCATCCAGTGGCTACTGGCCGCCCTGGTGACGTTCGAGTACTGGGATGCGCCGATACGGATGACGCCGCTCGACCATCCCGCTGTCTACCGCGCCCTCGCCGCGGCGGAACCCGGCGCGGTGTGTGAAGTGCCGTTCGGCATCGGTGACGGACTCGGCGTCGGACTCGGGTCGCAGGATCGCCG
>DASXGC010000274.1:0-12903 GCA_036489235.1 Vicinamibacterales bacterium | reverse complement strand
TCGAGCGTCTGGTGACTGGTGTTGGGCGTCACGAAGGTCTCGTCGAGCACGATTGCAGCGGCCTTGAACCCCGCTTCGACATCGCCGAGCGTCCACTCGTCTGGCGTCTTGCCCAGCGGCAGCCGGCCATGTGCGTAGTCTTCGAAGTCCGCCTCCGTCCACTTCAACTCTTCGATCGCCGGCGGCGCAACCGGCTGGTTCGGCGCGGCGGGTTTCGGGCGTCCCCAGATATTGCCCTCGAGACGCGCGTTCGGACTGCCCGGCCGCAAGCTGAGAAGCGGGTCGACGACGAAGGGTAGCGGCTCCCAGTCGATCTCGATCAATTCAATCGCATTGCTGGCTGTCAGTTCGTCGACGGCAGCGATGGCCAGCACCGGTTCGCCCTGGTATACGGGTTCGCTGGCAAGCGCCCTTTCACCCTTCGTGTTCGCCGCAATCCGTTGACCGAGATCCGTCACGACGTCGGCAGGCGCCGGAAGTTCGTCGGCGGTCAGCATGCCTTTGACTCCGGGCAGCGCGAGCGCCTTGGTGGCGTCGATCGCCTTCACGCGGGCATGGGGATACGGACTGAGCAGCAGTTTGCAAAACAACATGCCGTCAACGCGGTAGTCCTCGGCGTATTTCGCCTGCCCGGTGACCTTGGCGACGAGATCCGGCGTCTGATAATTCTGACCAACGAGCTTCGTGGCAGCCATCATGGACTCCTCAGCTGCGCGGCGGGCGTCAGCTGCGATGACGCGAAGAACGGCGGGACAATCGATCGCCGCAGGATAACACGTCGCTCAGCGTGGCGGGTCGGCGCCGACCACCTGCCCCGTGATGCCCTCTTCGACTGAAAACGTCCAGTCCAAGCCCGACGATTCGATGGACATATAGAAGACGTGCGGGTCCTGGCTGACGTAAGCCGTCCCCTTCCCTGGTCCGCGCTGGTCGACCGCCTGCTCGAGTTCCCGGCCGCTGATGGCGCTGCGCGCCGTCAGACGAAAACTACCATCCACCGCAGCAGACCCGCTGGTCGTCTGCCAGCGGATGCGAAGAGCGCCGGAGTCGCTGGAAAAGGAGGCGGTCTGGGAGTCGCCGCGGCCGGACCACGATCCGACGCTACGCCAGATGATTTGCGATGGAACGGGGGCCGGCTTCGGCGCCGGGCCGCGGCACCCCGCGACGGCGAGCACCGTTACCCAGGCCACCACAGTGAGCGCCGTGGGATGGCGCATGCTGAAAGATCTATCCGCGCTTGGGCCGGTAGACGTGCGTGGCCTGTCCGAAAAATACCTCGGCCGACTCCATCAGCGTCTCGGTCAGCGTCGGATGGGGATGAATCGTCAGCTTGAGATCAGTCGCGTTGGCGCCCATTTCGATGGCAAGCACACCTTCGGCGATCAGTTCGCCCGCGCCGGGACCGACCAGTCCGACACCGAGCAGACGCTCGGTCTCGGGGTCGATAATCAGCTTGGTGAGGCCGTCAGTCCGGTCCAGGGTAATCGCACGGCCGGATGCGCCCCACGGAAACTTCGACACCGTCACGTGCCGGCCTTCTTTCGCGGCCTGGGCTTCGGTGAGGCCGGCCCAGGCGATTTCCGGATCGGTGAAGACCACGGCCGGAATCGCGCGCGGCGCGAACGCCACGTTTTCGCCGGCCATCACTTCGACCGCCACCCGGCCTTCGTGTGACGCCTTGTGCGCGAGCATCGGCTCGCCCACCACGTCACCGATCGCGAAGATTGAAGGCTCGTGGGTGCGGCGCTGTTCATCGACCATGATGAAGCCGCGCTGATCGAGTTGGACGCTGGTCCGTTCAAGACCCGGAATCTTCGAGTTGGGACGCCGGCCGACGCAGACCATCACGCGATCGAAGAGCTGTTCACTCGGATCGGCCTTGCCTTCGAACTTGACGCGGATACCCTTCGCCTCCGGCTTCATCTCGACCACTTTGGTCTCGAGCATCACGCTCTTCATCGTGGTCGCGATGCGTTTGGCCAGGACATCGACGAGATCGCGGTCCGCGCCGGGCAGAAGGCCCGACGTCATCTCGACGACGGTCACCGCACTGCCGAGCGTCGCATAGACGGTGCCAAGCTCGAGGCCGATGTAACCGCCGCCGACGACCAGTAGCGACTTCGGGATCTCGGGAAGTTCGAGTGCCGCGGTCGAATCCATCACCCGCGGGTCGTCGATCTTGAGCGCCGGCGGAATCGCCGGCACCGAACCGGTGGCCAGCAGCGCGTGCTCGAACTGCACCTGCTCTTCTCCACCGGCCGACAGCTTCACCGTCAAGTGATGAGCGTCAACGATCTCGGCCCACCCCCGCAGGTAGTGAATCTTGCGCATCTTGGTCAGCTGGCCGGTGCCACTGGTCAGCCGCTTCACTACGTTGTTCTTGAAGGCCCGCAGTTTTTCGAGATCAATCGTCGGCTCGGCGAATTCGATGCCCCACTCCTTGGCATGGCGCGACTCGCTGAGGAGATCGGACACGTGAAGCAGCGCCTTGGACGGAATGCAGCCGCGATAGACGCACACGCCGCCCGGATTCACTTCCGGATCGACCAGCGCCACGCTGAGCCCGAGATCGGCAGCCAGAAACGCGGCGGAATAGCCCCCAGGCCCGGCACCGACGACGACGAGTTGAACGGAGGTCATAGTCAGCTGACACTCGGCACGAAGGCAGAGCCTCGCGTGCTTCGTGTCTCCGTGAAAAAAAGTTAACCCTGAAGAGACAGCAGAAACGGATCCTCGAGCGCCTGGACGACCCAGCGCAGGAAGCGGATGCCGTCGGCGCCGTCAATCACCCGGTGATCGTAGGACAGGGACAGCGGCAGCATGAATCGCGGCACGAACTGTCCGCTCTCCTTGTTGTAAACCGGCTCCATCCTCGCGCGCGAGATGCCGAGAATCGCGACTTCGGGCGCGTTGACGATCGGCGTGAAATAGGTGCCGCCAATTCCGCCCAGGTTCGAGATGCTGAAGCAGCCGCCCTGCATCTCCTCCAGCGAAATCTTGCGCGTCCTCGCCTTTTCCGACAACTGCGCCAGCTCCGCGGCGAGCTGCGCGATGTTCTTCTGGTCGGCGTTCTTGATCACCGGCACCAGCAGGCCGCGATCGGTGTCTACCGCGACACCGATGTTGACGTATTGCTTGAGCACGATCTCGTCCGCTGCCAGATCGATGGACGAATTGAACTGCGGAAACACCTTCAACGCGGTCGCGACGACCTTGACCGCGATCGCCGTGACGGTAAGGCTGCCGCCCGACGCCTCGACCTGCTTCGCGTGCTTCTTGCGCAGCTCCTCGAGGCCGGTGATGTCGGCGAGGTCGCACTGCGTGACGTGCGGAATCGTCGCCCACGCGGCGGCCAGGTGCTCGGCCGTCTTGCGGCGAACCGCCCGCATCGGCTGGCGCTCGATCGCGCCGAACCGGGTGAAGTCGGGGAGCGGCTGTGCCGCCACGCCGCCGCCCTTGCCCGCGCCAGCAATGATTCGCTTCGCGTGCATTTTGACATCATCGATCGAGATGCGACCGTCGGGGCCGCTGCCGGCGACCTCGTTGATATCCACGCCGATCTCGCGCGCGGTACGGCGGACTGAAGGCGCCGCCGGCGCCGGCGGCTGCTCCGCTGTTGCGGCCTCAGCCACAGCCCGTGCGCCACGGCTGATGTCCACGACGTTGGTGCCGCGGTCTGCTGCTGCCGCGCGTGGTCCGACGGACGGATCTTTCACACCCGTTTTGTCCGGCGCCGTCGACTGATTGCGCGCCTGCACATCGGGCTGCACGTCCGGCAGCTTTTCCTCTGGCGGAGCCGTCGCCGGCGCGCCGGCCGGAGCGGCTGCCTTTGCAGGCTCAGCCTTCGGTGCGGCGCCGGCGGCATCGCCCTCGACGGTGAGAATCACCTGGCCGACTTTCACTTTTTCGCCGACCTTGGCGTTGACGGTTTTCACGACGCCCGCGACCGATGAGGGCACCTCGATGGTCGCCTTGTCGGTCTCGAGCTCGAGCACCGGCTGTTCCTTCGCGATGGTGTCGCCAGGCTTGACCATGACGCGAAGCACGTCGCCGCCGGCGATCTGCTCGCC
Source organism: Vicinamibacterales bacterium (assembly GCA_036489235.1). Classification (GTDB taxonomy): domain Bacteria; phylum Acidobacteriota; class Vicinamibacteria; order Vicinamibacterales; family CAVVIG01; genus CAVQFC01. The sequence continues at coordinate 8,833 of DASXGC010000274.1, read as the reverse complement.
GAGTTCAGGGAGTTTGAAGTCAGTCGCCATTTACGAGACCGCCGGATTCGCCTTCTCGGGATTGATGTTGAGCGCCTTGATCGCCTCGTCGACGACCGACGCCTCGACTTTTCCGTCACGCGCGAGCGCCGCCAGCGTCGCCACCACGACGTAGCGATAGTCCACTTCGAAGAACTCGCGCAACGAGGCGCGCGTCTCACTGCGGCCGTAACCGTCAGTGCCGAGCGTCGTCAGGGGACGCGGCAGCCAGCGGTCGATGGTGTCCGGCATCGCCTTGACATAGTCCGACGCCGCAATCAGTACGCCGGCCGCATCCTTCAGGCACTGCGTGACGTACGGGAGGCGCGGCGAGACCGTCGGGTGCAGCATGTTCCAGCGCTCGGCGGCATGGCCGTCGCGATAGAGCTCGGTGTAGCTGGTCACGCTCCAGACGTCGGCGGAGACGTTGTACTTCGATTCGAGAATCTCCTGCGCCCTGATCACTTCCGGCAAGATGGCACCACTGCCAAGCAGCTGGGCGCGCAGTGCCGCTTTCGGCTTCGCAGCGGCGCGGAACTTGTACATCCCCTTGAGGATGCCTTCCTTCGCGCCCTTCGGCATCTCCGGCATCGCGTACTGCTCGTTCATGACCGTCAGGTAGTAGAAGATGCTCTCCTGATCGACGTACATCCGCTTGATGCCGTCCTCGATGATGACCGCGATTTCGAACGCGAACGCCGGGTCGTAGCTGACGACGTTGGGATAGGCAAGCGCGAACAGCTGGCTGTTGCCGTCCTGATGCTGCAAGCCTTCGCCGGCGAGTGTGGTCCGTCCGGAAGTCCCGCCGAGCAGGAACCCGCGGGCGCGTGAATCACCCGCCGCCCAGATCAAGTCGCCGATGCGCTGGAATCCGAACATCGAGTAGTAGATGAAGAACGGGATCGTGTTCACGCCGTGCGAGGCGTACGCGGTGCCGGCAGCGATGAACGACGACATCGACCCGGCCTCGTTGATCCCCTCTTCGAGAATCTGGCCGTCGGACGCCTCCTTGTAATAGAGCAGCGTGTCCATGTCGACCGGCTCGTACACCTGACCGGCGTGGGAGTAGATGCCGACCTGACGGAACAACGCCTCCATACCGAAGGTGCGCGCTTCGTCGGGGACGATCGGCACCACCAGCTTGCCGATTTCCGGATCGCGCAACAGCTTCGACAGCATCCTGACGAACACCATCGTGGTCGAGGCCTTGCGGCCGTCGGTACCCTTGAGGAACTCCTCGAACAGCTCGGGCGCGATTGGCTTCAGCGCTTCTGAGCGGACCTTGCGCGATGGCACGTAACCACCGAGCGCCTGGCGCCGTTCGCGCATGTACTTGATTTCGATGCTGTCTTCAGCGGGACGGTAGAACGGGGTGTGGCCGACTTCAGCGTCAGAAATCGGAATCCCGAAGCGCGTGCGGAACGCCCGCAGCTCCTCTTCGTTCATCTTTTTCTGCTGGTGGGTGATGTTCTTGCCTTCGCCGGCTTCGCCGAGTCCGTAGCCCTTGATGGTGCGAGCGAGGACGACTGTGGGCGCGCCCTTGTATTCGACGGCGGCCTTGTAGGCGTTGTAGACCTTGACCGGATCGTGTCCGCCAAGCGTCATCTTCTTGAGCTGGTCGTCCGACAGGTGCTTCACCATGTCGAGCAGCCGCGGGTCGGCGCCCCAGAAGTGCTCGCGAACATAGGCGCCGGATTCAACCGCGTACTTCTGGTACTGGCCGTCGACGATTTCGCCCATGCGCTTGACGAGCAGGCCGTCGCGGTCCTTGGCGAGAATCGGATCCCACTCGCGACCCCAGATCGCCTTCACCACGTTCCAGCCGGCACCGCGGAACGCCGCTTCGAGCTCCTGGATGATCTGGCCGTTGCCGCGCACCGGACCGTCGAGGCGCTGCAGGTTGCAGTTGACGACGAAGATCAGGTTGTCGAGCTTTTCGCGGGCCGGCAGTGTGATGGCGCCGAGCGCCTCCGGTTCGTCGGTCTCACCGTCGCCGAGGAACGCCCAGACCTTGGCGTCCGACTTCGGCTTCAGGCCGCGATCCTCGAGGTAGCGCATGAACCGCGCCTGGTAGATCGCCATCAGCGGCCCGAGCCCCATCGAGACGGTCGGGTACTCCCAGAAGTTGGGCATCAGCCACGGGTGGGGATAGGACGACAGGCCGCCTTCAGGTTTCGTTTCGCGGCGGAAGTTCTCGAGGTGCGTCTCGTCGATCCGGCCCTCGAGAAACGCGCGTGCATAAACACCGGGCGCGGCGTGGCCCTGGAAGAAGATGACGTCGCCGTCGCCGGCGCCTTCGCCGTGACCGCGGAAGAAATGGTTGAACGCCACCTCATAGAGCGTGGCGGCCGATGCAAAGGTCGAAATGTGACCGCCGATACCTTCCTCGGCCTTGTTCGCGCGCACCACCATCGCGGCGGCGTTCCAACGGACCAGGCTCTTGATTCGGCGCTCGATGTCGGGACTGCCGGGCATCAGCGCCTGGTCGTCGGCCGAGATGGTGTTGATGTAAGGGGTATTCGCGGTAAATGGCAGCTTGACGCCGTTCTGCCGCGCGTGGATAGTCAGGTCGCGCAGCAGCCGGGCCACCTTTGCGGGGCCGCCGGTCTGCAGCACATAATCCAGCGAGTCGAGCCACTCTCGGGCCTCGGTCGCGTCGAGTTCAGCAGCGTCTTTGGGGGAGATGTATCTCACGGGAGCGGGATCCTTTCAGCTCGTCGGACAGGAAGCCTTATTCGAACTGTCGGCCGGCAAGCGTCTGCGCTGTAGAGCAACTACCAATTGTACCTTGGCTTTAGGAGAACCGAAACATGCGCCGCCAGATCCTTGCCCTGACCTTTGTGTCGCTTCCGCTGGCCGCGGCGCTGGCGGTCGGGTCGGGAGGTCTGTTCCTCCAGGCGCCAGCCGCCTCGGCACAAACGGTCAAGTCGAACTCCTCCGCGTCCGGCATTGAATTGGACGCCCTCGATCGACACGCCGATCCGTGCAACGACTTCTACCAGTTCGCCTGCGGCGGATGGATCGCGAGCCACCCGCTGCCGTCCGATCGGCGCTCGTTTGGACGGTTCGACGAGCTTCAGGAACGCAACAACGAAATCCTGCGCAAAATCCTCGAAACGCCCGGCGCCACGGGCGACGCCGCAAAGGCGTCCGACTTCTACGCCGCGTGCATGGACGAGCCGCGCATCGAATCCGCAGGCCTGACTCCGATCGCCACCGACTTGACGACGATCAACGACCTGACCAACCCGGACGATCTTCCAGTCCTGATCGCGCATCTGCATTCCTACGGCGTCTCCGCGTTTTTTCGCTTCAGCGCCCAGACCGATCTCGACCAGGCCACGATGATGATTGCCGGCGTCGATCAGGGCGGTCTCGCGCTGCCGGATCGCGATTACTACCTGAAAGACGATGCCCGGTCGGTCGAGCTTCGCGACAAGTACCGCGAGCACGTGGCGAAAATCTTCAGCCTGTCCGGCGAGCCTACCGAAAAAGCGACTACTGATGCTGCCGCCGTCCTGCGCATCGAGACCGCGCTCGCCACCGCCTCACTCGATCGCGTCAAGCGCCGCGATCCCGCCAACACCCAGCATCATCAGACGATCAACGAGCTGCAGAAGCTGACGCCCAACTTCAGCTGGCGCAAGTACGCGACCGCCGCCGAGGCGCCGCCGCTTCCAACCATCAACGTCGCGGTTCCGGCGTTCTTGACGGCGTTCGATCAGTTGATCGCCTCGACACCAGTGGACGACTTGAAAACCTACCTGCGATGGAGCCTCCTGCATCAGTCGGCTTCGATGCTGCCCAGGGCGTTTGCCGACGCCAATTTCGATTACTTCAGCCGCACGCTGGCCGGTCAGCAGGCCGAGCAGCCGCGTTGGCGCCGTTGCGTCGCGCTGACGGATCAGCGTCTCGGCGAGGCCCTCGGCAAGGCGTTCGTCGACGCCACGTTCAGCCCGCAGGCCAAAGCCGACACGCTCCGCATGGTGCAGGAGATCAAGGACGCAATGCGGCAGGACATCGACGCCGCGCCGTGGATGAGCGGCGAGACCAAGAAGGCCGCGATGGTGAAGCTCGAAGCCGTCGTCGATCGGATCGGCTATCCGGACAGCTGGCGCGACTACTCCAGCATCCGGATCACACGCGACGATGCGCTCGGCAATCTGGAACGGACAGCGACCTTCAACCGCGTCCGCGATCTCAAGAAAATCGGGCAGCCCGTGGACCGCGACGAATGGAGCATGACGCCGCCGACGGTCAACGCGTACTACAGCGCGGATCGCAACAACATCAACTTCCCTGCCGGCATCCTGCAGCCGCCGTTCTACAAGGCGGGACGCGATGCGGCGGTCAATTACGGCGCGGCGGGCGCGGTCATCGGTCACGAACTGACGCACGGCTTCGACGACCAGGGCCGCAAGTTTGATCCGCAGGGCAATCTGCGCGACTGGTGGACGGCCGCCGACGGCAAGGCCTACGACGAACGCGCCTCGTGCGTCGCGGATCAGTATTCCGGCTACACCGTCGCGGGCGATGCACACGTCAACGGGCGCTTGACGCTCGGCGAAAACACCGCTGACAACGGCGGCCTGCGCCTCGCGTTGATGGCCTACCTGGCGGGTCCGGGAGCCAAGGTCAATTCCAAACTGGACGGCTTCACGCCCGAGCAGCGCGTGTTTCTCGGATGGGCCCAGGTCTGGTGCGATACGGCGCGGCCGGAAGCCGAGCGACTGAAGGCGACCACCAATCCCCACGCCTCCAACAAGTACCGCGTGAACGGACCGATGTCGAACATGCCTGAGTTTCAGAAAGCGTTTTCCTGCAAGGCGAACTCGCCGATGGTGCGACCGAGCGCATGCCGCGTCTGGTGAATCGCGGGCCAGGTCCGTGGGCGCGACTGCGTTAGCGATCGTTCGAGAGGCGATCATCTCTTGCGAGTCGTGTCCACGACTGCGCAGGTATTGTGAAGAGATCGCGCGGACGAAGCGGCGCGCTTATCGCGACGAGGTGTACTGGGGCAGACCGGTGCCCGGCTTCGGCGATCCGGATGCGCGGTTGCTGCTCGTCGCTCTCGCGCCCGGAGCGCACGGCGCCAACCGCACTGGCCGGGTCTTCACCGGCGACGGCCGCGGCGGATCCGGCGACTTCCTGATGGCCGCTCTGCATCGCGCGGGTTTCGCCAACATCCCAACCTCAAATCAAATGGACGATGGCTTAAAGCTGCGTGACGTGTTCATCACGGCGGCTGCGCGGTGCGCTCCTCCCGACAACAAACCGACTCCCGGCGAGCTCAGCAATTGCAGCCGGCATCTCGCCAACGAACTCCGAGCGCTTGCTCGGATCCAGGTTGTTGTCGGTCTCGGAAAAATTGCGTGGGACGCCTACTTCAGGCTCCTCAACACGCAAGGCATCGTCATCCGTCCCCGTCCGAAGTTCAAGCACGGCGCCGTCTATACGCTGCCAAACGGCGTGACGGCGATCGCGTGTAACCATCCGAGTCGTCAGAACACTAATACAGGAAAGCTCGATGCGCGCATGATGGACGAGGTCTTCATACTCGCCAGACGTGCGCTCGGTTACACGGAGTTGGGTTGACCAGCGGATGAGCCGCCTCTAGAGTCGCGGCTGTCTCACCGGCCCACTGCCGGACCAGGACTGATCGCCATGACCAAGAAGTCTGCCGCCATTGCAGCCGTCCTGCTGACACTGCTCGTGCAGCGGCCGCACGCGCAGTCCAGCCAGGCCAGGATCTATTTCATCGACGTCGGCACCGGCGCGTCGACCTTGATCGTGTCACCGACCGGCAAGACACTGCTGGTCGACGGCGGCCCTCCCGGAAGCGGCGCGAAGATCACCGGACTGCTCGACACGCTCGGTATCACGACGATCGACTTCACGGTCCTGACCCACTACCACATCGATCACATGGGCGGATTGATTGAGGTACTCAACGCGGGACGGGTCGCCGGCACCTCCTTCGACAACGGCGACGGCGCCGGCGTCCAGCCGCCCGGCACCTCCACTTCGTCGAGCAGCACACGCGGCACGTACCTGAATTACGTCACCGCCACCGGACATTCCGGCGTCACCAGGCGCACCGTGGTTGCAGGCGCGATTCCGGACGGGTTCCTGGATTTGGGCGGCGGCATGCGCGCGACGTTCATGGTTGCGGGTGGACGATTCCTGAGCGGGGGCAGCGTCGCGATCACCAACGAGGATCTGAACTCCGAGAGCATCAGCACCCTTGTCGAATACAACTCGTTCGATTATCTCGTCTCCGGCGACATGACCGGCGGCGGCAGCACCTCGACGGCGAAAACACCCGACGTCGAAACCTACGTCGCCCAGATGGTCGGCGACGTTGACGTCGTGCAGCTGGATCACCACGGCAGCACCACCGCGAACAATCAGGTCTTCCTCAGCGCCTTGAAGGCCGAAGTGGCGTTCGCGCAGACCGGCGAGACCAACACGTTCGGCCATCCCAATCGCGAAACCGCAAACAAGTACCTCAATACGCCGGACACCGCCGGCCACAGCTTCCTCGGCACCGGTGTCGCAGTTCCGCCCGGGGTCGGACCGGTGTTCTACCAGAACGAGGCCAGTCCCGCCGGCGACGAGCGCGTCACCCAGCAGGGATACACCGGCGCCGCAGCCGGGAACGCCGGCCATGGCACGGTGCTGCTGACGACCGATGGCTCGACCACTTACACGATGTCGAGCTTCGATGATGGCGGCGCGCGGATCAGTCCGGCGCTGCACACCTACGCGGTGGACGGCGTGTCGCCAGGAATCACCACGGACTTCAAACCGACGGTGATTGCGCAGATCGCGCCGGTGCTGCCTCGCGCGAACGAAAGCGTGGTCGTCAGCGCCGCGGTCAACGATCGAGAATCGCCGATCGCGAGCGCCTCCCTCGCGTACAGCGTGGACGGCGTCGCCAAGCCGCCGATCCCCATGACGCTCGCCGGCGGTCTGTATCAGGCGACGATTCCGGCGCAAGCGAACGGCTCGCGCGTGGACTACACGGTTACGGGCGCTACAGGTACGCAATCGAGCAGCTTCAGCCTCGGCTACTTCTCTGGGGTCACGCCAATCGCGTCGCTCCACGCCGAAACGGCCAAGGGCGAGCCACTCTATAACGGCTACGCGGCCCGGATTCAGGGCACGGTCACGGCATCAGGCTTCACTCCGGGCACCAACGACGACTATGTCCAGGATGCGACCGCAGCGATCAACGTCTACCGCTCGACCGATACGCCGACCGGCTTCACGTCAACCGCCCCAGGCCAGGTCGTCGAGGTGTCCGGACGGATTAACTTCAACGGCGGGCGCCTGCGGCTCGACCTCACCGAATCGGTCGAGAAAACCTCGTCGCCTTACGGCATCCTCGTGCTGTCGTCTGCCGCGGCGCCGACCCCGGCGGCGACCACGATCGCGGCTCTGAATGCGAACCCGGAATCGCTCGAAGGGAAATTCGTCTCGCTCTCCAACGTCAAGATCGTCAGCGGCACCATTCCCACCACGCCGCAGTCGAACGACACGTTCGTCACCGTCTCGGATGCCACGGGCTCGTTTTCGATGAAGATCGATCACCACACGGACGTCGCGGGTTTCACGCCGGCGTCGCCGTTCACCCTGGTCGGCATCCTGCAGCAGGATGACTATCTCCGGCCGTTCGATTCGGGCTATAACGTCACGCCGCGCAGCCGCGTCGATCTCGGCGCCGCGGCGCCGGCGCCGACACCATTGGTCACCATCGCCGAGGCACGCATCGATCAGATCAACAACGTCGACAGCACGCCCGGAGTGGACTTCGTCCCGGACCGGCTGAACCAGATCGTGAGGATTCACGGCGTGGTATCGACCATCGATTTTCGAGGCGGCAACGGCATTGAGTACTACGTTCAGGACGGGACCGGCGGCGTCGATCTCTTCAACACCGCGACCAATTTCGGACCCTTCGCGATCGGCGACAGGGTGGAAGCGGTCGGCACCATCACCCAGTTCTTCGGGCTCACGGAAATCACCGTCAGTTCGATGTCGCTGCTCTCGCACGATGCCGCGCCAGCGGCGCGGGTGATCACGCTCGCCCAATTGGCCGCAGGCGGCGGTGAAGCGTTCGAGGGACAGCTGGTCAAGGTTGCCGGCGTGCGCATCACGAGCGGGTCGTTCCCTGCGTTGAACAGTTCGGCTACCGTCACCATCGCGGACGCCACTGGAACGGCGCAGCTCTACATCGACAGCGATACCGATATCGACGGCACCGCAACGCCGAATGGATCGCTGACGGTGACCGGTGTGGTCGGCCAGCACGCGAGCACAACCCTCGACAACGGTTACCAGATCATTCCGAGCGCGCTCACGGACATCGTGGCGGGCGGCACTGCATCGATCGTCATCAGCGAGTTCCGTCTGCATGGCAGCGCTGGCGGCAATGACGAGTTCGTCGAGATCTACAACAACGGCGACGGTCCCGCGGACATCAGCGGCTACACCCTGCGTGGCTCAAACAACGCCGGAGCCAACGGCGTGCGCGCCACCGTCCCGGCCAACGTGATCCTGCCGGGGCGGTCGCACTACCTGTTTACGAACGCCGCCGCCAACGGCTATTCGCTAAGCGTGCCCGGCAACGTAACCTATCCGACCGGCATCACCGACGATGGTGGCCTTGCGCTGTTCACGCCCGGTGCGGGCGGCACCGTGGTGGATGCCGTAGGCCTGAGCGCGGGATCCGCATTCAAGGAAGGGTCAACGCTCGCGCCCCTGACCACGAACGCGAATCGCGGCTACGAGCGGCTCCCTGGCGGGACCGCGA
>DASXGC010000263.1:0-3579 GCA_036489235.1 Vicinamibacterales bacterium | reverse complement strand
GCGATGCCGGCGCAGACCATGCCGATCTGGTAGGCAAACCCAGGAACGAACCCGCGCAGGTGCGCCGGCGACAGCTCGTTCATATGCGCTGGAATGACGCCCCATGCGCCCTGGACAAAGAACTGCATCAGGAATCCGCCGAGCACAATCAGCGCGGATGTCGGTGCCGCGATCCACAGCGGCACGACCAGCAGCGCGCCGAACGCGGCGCCGATCATCGCGCGCCGGCGACCGAAGCGGTCCGAGCAGTAGCCGATGACGAGACCGCCGAAGATCGCTCCGACCATGGAAAACATCGTGGTCTCGGCGACATGATTGGGCGCGAACAGCCGCTGCCTCTGCAGGAAGGTCGGATACAGATCCTGCGTTCCATGAGAGATCAGCCCCATCATCGTCAGCAGCAGCACCAGATAGAGGAAACGCTTCCACACCGGCGGCAGGGAACGGACGTAAGTGCGCCAGTCGGTGCGATGTTCCTGCCAGGCTTCGGATTCCTTCACGTTCACCAGCACGAAGATGGACAACAGCGCCGGCAGGCCGCCGATGAAAAACATCACGCGCCAGGCATAGTCGGGATTGATCGCAGCCATGCGCGGGTAAACGGTGAGGAACGCAAGCGCCGCGAGCAGGTTGCCAAGCGAGTAACCCTGGTGCAGCAGCCCGGAGAGCACGCCTCGCCAGCGCGGGGACACGGATTCCAGCACCAACGACGCTCCGACGCCCCACTGTCCGCCCATGCCGATGCCGAAGAGAGCGCGCAGCACCAGAAACGTCGTGAAGGTCGGCGCCAGCCCCGACAATGCCGACATCACCGCATAAAAGACGATGTTGATCATCATCGGCAGGCGGCGGCCGTAGCGGTCGGCCATCACGCCGAAAATCAGTGCGCCGATCGGCCGCATCGCCAGCGTCAGCGTCAGCGTGAACGCGACGTTGGGGCGCGATTCGCCGAATGCCTTGGCGATGTCGGTGATGAGGAACGTCAGGACGAAGAAGTCGAACGCGTCGAAGGTCCAGCCGAGGAAGCTCGCCAGCACGGCGTTGCGCTGATCGCGCCGAGCTGCAGCGTGAGGGTCGATGGTCGCTGCTGAGATGGCAGGCATCTAAGGTAGTATAGGTCGCGGGATCGACGAACCCTGGGGACCATGGACAGTTCGTAAATATACTCGGCAAAAGACAAAGTTCATCGTTCACATCACCGCGGCCTGAGCGATCATCATCTGATTGATCCGTCAGAATCCGCCCCGTCGACCAGACCAGCACCACGCCGCAATCAGGTGACGCGGATGGCCTTCCCGGCGAGACGATTGGAGGAGGCAGCATGGAAGCGATCGCATTGGATGCCAGACTCAGCCCGGCGACGACCGCGTTTCTCTCTCACGATCGCAAACTCCTGATCGACGACCAGTGGGTGCCTGCCGCGTCCGGCAAGACATTTCCTGTCTACAACCCGGCCACCGGCGCCGTGATGGCGCAGGTTGGGGAAGCCGATCGCGAAGACGTCGATCGCGCGGTCAAAGCAGCGCGGCGTGCGTTCGACACAGGGCCATGGCGGAAGATGACCGGCTCTCAGCGCGGGCGGCTGTTGTGGAAACTCGCTGACCTGCTCGAGCAACACCTCGAAGAGTTCGCCGAACTCGAGTCGATCGACAATGGCAAGCCGCTGGCCGTTGCCCGTGTCGCAGACGTGCCGCTGGCCGTGGACATTTTCCGCTACATGGGCGGGTGGACCACGAAAATGACCGGAACCACCATTCCGTGGTCGGCGCCGAACGACTATCTCTCCTACACGGTCCGGGAGCCGGTCGGCGTGGTCGGTCAGATCATCCCGTGGAATTTCCCGCTGTTGATGGCGGCGTGGAAGCTTGCGCCGGCGCTGGCGGCGGGCTGCACCGTCGTGCTCAAGGCCGCTGAGCAGACGCCCCTCAGCGCTCTGCGTCTGGGTGAGTTGTTTCAGGAGGCCGGGTTCCCGAAAGGCGTCGTCAACATTCTCGCGGGGTACGGCGAGACCGCCGGCGCCTCGCTCGCCGCACACAGCGATGTCGACAAGATTGCCTTCACCGGATCCACCGAGGTCGGCAGGCTGATCGTCCACGCCGCCGCCGGCAACCTCAAGAAGGTCTCGCTCGAGCTCGGTGGCAAGTCGCCGACCATCGTCTTCGGCGATGCCGACATCGAGGCAGCGATTCCTGGGGCGGCGAGCGCGATCTTTTTCAATCACGGCCAGTGCTGCTGCGCGGGCTCGCGTTTGTACGCCCACAAATCGGTGTTCGATCAGGTGCTGGAAGGCGTCGCCGAGGCCGCGAAGAAAATCAAAGTTGGATCGGGGCTTGATCCCGACACCAACATGGGGCCGCTCGTCTCCGACGAACAATACCAGCGCGTCACCGGCTACATCGATGCTGGCGTCAAGGAAGGCGCACGGCTCGTGGCGGGCGGCAGGAAAGTCGGTGACAACGGTGGCTACTTCGTCGAGCCGACCGTCTTCACCAACACGAAACCGACAATGAAGATCGTGCAGGAGGAGATCTTCGGACCGGTCGTATGTGCCGAGTCATTTGACGACAACGATCTCGAGCGCATCGCCAAGCAGGCAAACGACAGCGTCTACGGGCTGGCCTCGAGCGTGTGGACGAAGGACATCAGCAAGGCGCACAAGCTGGCGCGGCTGATCCGATCCGGCACGGTCTGGATCAACTGCCACAACGTGTTCGACGCGTCGCTTCCATTCGGTGGATACAAACAGTCTGGCTGGGGCCGCGAGATGGGTGGGGAAGTGCTGACGAACTACACCGAGGTCAAGGCCGTGACGGCCAAGCTGTGATGTGACTGAGAGGGCCGTCAGCCACTGACGGCCCTCTTTTCTTAAACGCCGTCCGCGGCTCCTACACCGCGTACGTCGGCGGTTTGACGCCCTTGTTGCGCAGATACATGTCGCTGTAGCCGCGCGTATGCGCGGTGTGGACCATCGCGTTCAATAGCGCATCCAGCCCGGTCATCGGCGCGCCTCGTCCAGCGGGTACCGTGTTCGTGAGATCGGCCGGCGTCAATTGCTTGACGACCGCGATCGACCAGTCGAGGACGGCGTTCAGATATTTGATCGTCGCATCCTTGCTGGTGTCGTTTGCGGGCGGCGTTGGCGCAGCGCCGCCCTTGCCGAAACGTCCGAGGTAAAAGCCCTCGGCCCCGCCGATGTGCTGCATCAGTTGTCCGAAGGTTCGAGCGCCGTCTCCCGATCGCACCGCTTCCGCAGTGCCTGAACCGAACGGCGCAAAGTTGTAGTCCGCGGCCGGCATGGCATCCGCGATGAGCATCGTGTACTTCTTCGAACGTTCCCACCAGGCTGCCCAGTTCGAGACCTCGTCGGCCTTGAGTGCGAGCGGAGCCGCCACTGTCGCGGCCGCAATTCCACAGATCGCCTGACGTCGATTCATTTGTTGCCTCCCTTTGCGCGCGGATGATATCGCAAGTGCGCCGACGCCGCTCGACTCTTCTTGTCCGAACGAAGGTGGCACGATAGCATCCTCGAGGCGTGTTCTTCACTCAACCATTCTGGGTCTCGGTCCTCGTTCCCGTTTT
>DASXGC010000204.1:0-15122 GCA_036489235.1 Vicinamibacterales bacterium | reverse complement strand
TGGCCGTCCCCGGCCTGCTGAATGAATGAATAAGGCCGCGAGGCGGCGTAATCATCGAGCGTTGAAAAGTAGAAGGTACCGAGGCGGTTGACCTGATTGCGCGGCGACCAGGTGACCGCTTCGACCAGAGTGAAATGCTTTTCCGTCCGCAGCGAGTGGTTCGGGGTCGGCACATTCTGCTGGACCGTTCCGTTCAGCGTCTCCGCGTAGGTCAGCGTTTGCGAATCCTCGGCGTCGTAGGACGCCGACAGCAGGAAGTTCGTCTTCTCTGCACCCGGCAGAGGTCCCCCCGAAGGTGCCCTCGAAAATCCGTCGCTGTTGGGGCGGTTTGGTCGCGGCGAACGCGTTTCGGGCGTAGAACGCGGAGTCGCGAAGCGAAGATTTAGCGTACCGCTGTAATCCTTGCCGCCGGGCTTGGTCACAATCTCGATTCGCCCGCGGCCGGGACGGGCGAATTCCGCCGAATAAGGGTCCTGGTTGATCTTGATGTGCTGTACCGCTGACGCGGACACCGACAAGGCATTCACTTCAACCCCGTCGACGACGATGGTGGTGCCGCCGGTGCCGATGGCGCTCGAATCGAGAAAGCGGCTCATGCTGGCGACCACGTCCTGATCGAGGATCGGCAGGTCGTCCAGCGCGTTCGCGTCGATGGAGATCGTGTCGAGGTTGGCATTGGCCTGCGCACTGGTCTGCGCGCCGCCGCTGCTCACCGACACCTCCTGCGTCAATCCTTCGATGGCCATGACGATCGTCAGTGGACCGGGAGTCCGGGCGTCACCCGCAGGTGTGAGACGTTGGTCTTGAAACCGGGGAACGCGCTGCTGACGTCGTAGATTCCCGGTGCCACCTGATCGAAACGGAAGAGGCCACCGGCATCGCTGACGATCGACTGGACGATCGTCGGCGAATCGGCGGCACGGAGGACGACTTCCGCGCCCTGAAGGACCGCGCCGGTCTGATCCTGTACGACACCCGGGACGGCGACGCCGCGGGAGAGGCTCGGCGGCTGGCCGCTCAGAGCGAAAATCAGCAAAACCACCGTCGCGAGCAAGGGGCGCTTATGATACTCTGGCGACCGATGCGGTCTTCAGCGATTCGACTGACGCTAGGCGCGGCAGCGTGGATCGTTCTCATCGTCGCCGGCTTCCTGATTTTCCGATCCGAACAACAGATCACCTCTCAGCGTTCGGCGCTGCGCGCATTCGATCAGCATGCGCGCGACGCGACGGCGGCGCTGTCGGATCTGCGCACCTCGCAGCAGGCGTACGTCGCGGCAGGACAAGGCGTGAACTTCTGGATGCCGAAGGTGGCCACGACGCAGGCGGTGGTGATGTCGGCGATCGACGCCCTCAACCAGTCGGCGAATGCGACGGCGCGGACGGCGCTCGACCAGGCAGCAGCGACGATCAGCGACTTCGGCAAGGTCGATCAGCGCGCCCGCGACTATCTGAAGGGCAACCAGCCGTTGATGGCCGCGGACGTCATCTTCACCGAAGGCGGCGAATCTGCGGCGAGCGCAACGCGTCAGGTCGAGACGGCGCGCCTCGAACAGCATCAGGCGCAGGACGCCGCGGAAGCGGCGTCGCGCTGGGAAGAAGCGATCATCCTGGCGACCGCCGGGGCGTTCGCGGGCATCACGCTGCTGTTCATGATTCCAGTTCCGCAGCCGGTGGCCTCGGTGGTTGAACGGCTCACGTCGCTGACCATGACGCCGCCGCTGATCGCCCGGCCCATCGCCGTCGCTTCGCCGACAGCCTCGGCTACAGCGTTGGCTTCGTCTCCGTCTCATTCCACTGCCAGCGCTGCCGTCCCTGCGCCAGTCCCGGTTCCGGCCCCGGTTTCGACCCCGGCTGCTGCGCCTTCGGCGGCAGGAACCGCGCTGAGGGCTGCCGCCGATCTCGCAACCGATTTCGGAAGGCTGCGCGATGTATCCGACCTCACTCGTCTGCTCGGCCGGGCGGCCGACATGATGGACGCCAGCGGACTCATGGTATGGATGGGAAACGCCACCGGCGCCGACCTTCGACCGGTTCTGGCACACGGCTACAGCGACGCGATGCTCGCCCGAATTCCGCCGGTCGCGCAATCGGCGGATAATGCAGCCGCAGCCGCGTATCGATCGGCAACGACACAGGTCGTCGGCTCGCGCCCGGGCGGCACCAACGGCGCGGTCGTGGCGCCGATCATCTCGGCCGACGGCTGCATCGGCGCCCTCTCGGCCGAAATCAGGGGCGGTGGCGAAGGCTCGGACAGCGTCCGGGCCCTGGCTGTCATCTTCGCGTCCCACCTCGCCGGCGTCCTCGCCGCCACGACCGCCCCCGCCGCAGAAATCAACCAGCCCAAAGCAGCGGCAAGCAACTAACCGGTCGGAGTCGATGGCCAAGTCGCAGGGCACGCCCCCGGTCGCCCGTGAAACCAAGGCGCAGATCCTCGAGCGCACCGAGCGCGAAAAGGTCAAGTTCATGCGCCTGCAATTCACCGACATCCTCGGAACCATCAAGAACGTCGAGATTCCAGATCGACAGTTCGAGGAGGCGCTCGACGGCAAGATCATGTTCGACGGCTCGTCGATCGAAGGCTTCGTCCGGATTGAAGAGTCGGACATGTACCTCCGGCCCGACCTCTCCACCTTCCGCATTTTTCCGTGGCCGGGCACCACCGGCGAGAAGGTCGGACGGATGATCTGCGACATCTACACACCGGACGGCGAACCATTTGCCGGCGATCCGCGCGCCTGCCTGAAGAAGGTGATCGCCCAGGCCGCCGCCAGCGGGTATGCGATGAACGCCGGGCCGGAAGCGGAATTCTTCCTGTTTCACACCCGCAACGGCGTCGCCACGACCGAAACGCACGACGCCGCAAGCTACTTCGATCTCAGCCCGGTCGATCAGGGCGAAGACGTGCGCCGCGAAATCGTGCTGGCGCTCGAAGCGATGGGCTTTCACGTCGAGGCGGCGCACCACGAGGTGGCGCCCGGCCAGCACGAGATCGATTTCCGCTACGACGATGTGCTGACCACGGCGGACAGCATCAGCACCTTCCGGTTCGTGGTCAAGAACATCGCGATCAAGAACGGTCTGCACGCGACCTTCATGCCCAAGCCGATCTACGGCATCAACGGCTCAGGCATGCACACGCACATGTCGCTGTTTTCCGGCGGCTCGAACATTTTTTTTGACGCCAAGGCGCCGGGGCAGCTGAGCGCCACCTGCATGCATTACATCGGCGGAATCCTGCGGCACGCGAAGGGGTTCTGCGCGATCACCAATCCGCTGGTCAACTCCTACAAGCGGCTGGTGCCCGGCTACGAAGCGCCGACCAATATCGCGTGGTCAGAGAAGAATCGGAGTCCGCTGGTGCGCGTGCCCGCGGCGCGCGGCACCTCCACCAGGATCGAGTTGCGGATGCCGGATCCGTCCTGCAATCCGTACCTGGCGCTGGCCGTGATGCTGCGAGCGGGGCTGGATGGCATCGACAAGAAGATCGACCCTGGCCCGCCGGTCAACAAGAACATCTACGCGATGAGCCACCGCGAACGGCGCCACCTCCGGATCGACGAGCTTCCTGGAAACCTGAGCGAGGCGCTGGACGAGCTCGAAAAAGACGACCTGGTCCGCGACACGCTCGGAGAACACCTCTTCGAGCACTTCGTCACCGCGAAGCGCGAGGAATGGCTGGACTACATCAAGCACGTCTCGCCTTGGGAAATCGACCGCTACCTCGGAATGTACTGACCGTTTTCGCTCGAACGGCGGCGCAAGCCGCCACGCCCTGTCCTCCGCGGCGTTTGTCCGCGTCTCCTGATGAGGACGTCCTTCAAGCGCGCGATTCCTGACCCTTTGATTTTTCCAGCATTTTCAGCGTCTGGACCAGGCACGCAATTTGATGTGATCGCAGTGGGTCGCGTCGAATCAACGGGGTGCGTAACATCAGGCAGGCGCTGGCATCGCCGCATCCCGCGCACGTTTCACGATTGGCGCGGCCCGCTTCGCTCGATCGTGTTATCTGAGGATCTACGGATCCAGCCGGCGGCCGAGCATGGCGCCCGCACCGAGTCTCGAGAAGTATTCGTAGCTGGCGCGTGACATTTCTTCGATCGCCTTCTCGCCTTCCGCCTCGTCCTTCAGGAACGTCGTCATCACGCAGAAAATGTACGGGCGGTTGATCGCATAGACGATACCGGCGTCGACGCGGACGCCGTCGAGCTCGCCCGGCTTGTCAGCAGTCGCTACGCCTTCGGGCAAACCCTTGCGCAACCGGCTTTCCTTGGGCTTTTTCAGCAGCTCGATGGCGTCGGCCATCGGATTTGGCTTCGCGGCCGCGCCGCTCGCGGCCTGCGGCCCGTTCAGCAATCGCAACAGCTCGACGAGTTCGTTCGGGGTCGAGACGTTCTCATCGCCTCGCTTGGCAGCAGCCGTGTCCATCATGTGACGACGCAGCCGCGTTTCGCTCAGACCGAGCGTCTGCATCCGACGAGTGATGTCCGCCATGCCGAGTCGATCGATCAGCACGTTGGTCGCCGTGTTGTCGCTGAGCGTCACCATCAGAGTCGCGTAGTCGCCGATGCTCAGGGTCGGTGTCCCCATCTCGAACAGGACCCCGCTGCCGCCAACGGCCTTGGCGCGGTCGAGTGTGATGCGTTCCTCGAGGTGGATCTTCCCTTCCTGCGCCTGCTTGAACAGCTCGTAGACGATCGCCAGTTTGATCGTCGACGCCGTCGGAAACACCGCCCGATCGAGATGGACGATGCGATCGCCGGAGGTGAGATCGAGGATCACGTAGCCTGCGACGCCGTTGAGGTGTCCGGCAATCTCCTGCAGCCGGTGTTCGAGCTTTCCTTTCAGTTCGGCGGCCGGCGGCGACGACGGGGCCTGCTGACTGACGGTGGCGTTCGGCGCGGACTCGTTCGCGAGCGGCACCGCGGTGGAGGTCACGACCGCCAGCGCCAGCATCGCCGCTGACGGCACCGATCGTCTGCAGACGTTCACGAGCGTCATGCGGTAATCCTGACGACCACCACCGTCATGTCGTCGTTCGGTGGCGTCTCGCCGCGGAAATCCTCGACCGCGGCGAAGATGGCGTCCACCAGCGAGCGCGACGGCCCGGCACAATGCTCGCGAATCACGTCCATGAGGCGCTCGTAACCGAACTCGCGGCCGAGCGCGTCATTGGCCTCGGAGACGCCGTCCGAGCAGAATACGAACACATCGCCCACTGACAGGTCGAACGTGATTTCGTCGTAAGACGAACCCGCGAATGAACCCAGCGGCACACCCGGCAGCTCAATCTGACTCACCGCCTGACCGCTGCAGCGGATTGGATACGGCAATCCCGAGTTCGCGAGCATCACCGTCCGGCGCTTGAAGTCGAACACCGCGTAGCAGAGCGTGCAGTAGTACTCCTCGAGCTGCCGCTCGTGCAGGATGGTGTTGGTGGAGGCGAGCACCCCAGCCGGGCTGAACCGCTCGGGCGCGTAGCGGCGCCGGAACGTGCGCGAGCGAATCAGCTCGCCGGCGAACGCGCTATAGAGCGCTGCCGGCACGCCTTTCCCCGACACGTCACCGACCGCAACGACCAGACTGTTGGGCTCTGGCGCGAGGAAGTCGTAGAGGTCGCCGCCGAGTTCCCGCGCCGGTTCGAAGCGCGCCGCGACGTCCACCTGCTTCATGCGCTTGGGTAGCTCGGTTGGCAGGAGCGCGGTCTGCACCCGCTGCGCGAAGCGGATTTCCTTCTCGAGACGGATTTCGTTGGTGCGAATGGTTTCGTAGAGCCGGGCGTTCTCGATCGCGACCGCGGCCTGGCTGGCCAGCAGCGTCAGGATTTCGACGTGGGTTTTGCTGAAGGCGTCGAGCTCCGGACTCTCGAGATCGAACACGCCGATGCAGCGATCCTGCAGCAGTAGTGGAATCACCAGCTCCGATCGGGCATCCTCCACCACCTGGATGTAGCGCGGATCGACGGAGACGTCGGGAACGAGCACAGCCTCCTTGTGGAGCGCGGCGTAGCCGACCAGTCCGTGTCCGAGCTTGACCCGCGGCATCGTGATCTTGTCGCCGTAACGGACGGCGGCCTTCATCTCGAGCTCGGCGGTCTCGTCGTTGAGCAACAGGATGCCGAACGTCCGATAGTCGATCAACCGCCGGGCAAGATTCGCGATCCTGGTCAGCAGTTCGTCCAGATTCAGGATGGCGCCGAACTCGCGCGCGATTTCCGACAGCGTTTCGAGCGTGCTGGTGTACTCGCGCTCGTGCTCGAACAGCCGTGCGTTTTCGATCGCGACCGCGACGTGAGCGCCGAACTGCCGCAGCAGCAGTTCGTCGGTCTCGGAGAACTGGCCCGCTGTGTCGCTGAGCAGGTTGAGTGCGCCGATCACCCGGCCCTTGCGGCGCAACGGGACCACCAGCTCCGCTTGCGAGCCCGGCACCGCCTCGACGTAGCGCGGGTCGGCGTGGACGTCGTTGACCAGCAGCGGCGTGCCCTCGGCGACCGCCGTCCCCACCAGTCCGTGTCCGACCTTGACGCGCAGCGTCTGGGCGATCTCGTCTGGATATCCGACCGAATAGGCGATCGACAGCTCGGCCCGCTTGGGATCGAGCAGGTAGACCGCAAAGGCCTGGAATTTGGTGATGCGCGCGATCAGCAGCGGAATCTTGTGCAGCAGCTCGTCGAGATCCAGCACCGACGTGATCTCGCGCCCGAGCTCGAACAGCGTGACGACGAGTTCACGAATGTTGGGCGCGGCCGGAGCGGTCGGGGGCGGGCTGGATTCACTCACGGGAGTCAGAAGTACGAAGTCTGAAGTTAGAAGTCAGCGCCTGCGGCGCGAAGCGCGCAGCGAGCAGTATAATCTGACCACGCCATGGATCTGACGCTTCCTCTGGATCAGGCCGCCATCGAGCGGATTCTGCTGCACCGCTACCCCTTCCTTTTCGTGGACCGAATCACGGAGTTCGAGGTGGACACGCGGATCGTCGGCATCAAGAACGTGTCCCACAACGAGCGCTATCTGTCACGCGACACCGACGGCGAGCCGGTACTGCCGCCGACGATTCTGACCGAGGCGGTGGCGCAGGTCGGAGCGATCCTGATTCTGGCCAAGCCGGAAAACCGTCAGCGGCTGATCGTCTTCATGGGCATCAAGCGGGTGCGTTATCGCCGGCCGGTCCGTCCGGGCGATCAGGTCGTGATCGAGGCGACCGTCGTGCGGCTCCGCAGCAAGATGGGCGTGCTGCGCGGCGTGGCGCGGGTGGACGGCAAGTCGGTCATCGACGGCACCATGACGTTCGCGCTGGAGTCGACGATCGACCGTGACGTCCGGCTCGCCGAGACCAAGACCGCTAACGCTTGAAGACCAGCAGTACCGAACCCGCCTTCACGGCTCGCGACGCCCACTTCGCCCAGCGCGAATCCGGCCGGTAATAGCGATACGCATCGAGCAGCGCCGGCGCCATCACCATCGCGCCGATGACCGGTTCAGCGACCCCAATCGATTGCGCCATTCCGCGCGTGTCCCTCTCGTACGGCCCCGCTCTCGCGAACGCGACGATGCCGTAGCCGACCGAATTGAGGACGTTGAAGGCGAACAGGCCTTTCGCGAGCGGCGCATGCTCGTCGCGCAGCGACGGCCGTGCGGTCAACAACCACTCGTTTGACGCCTCCTGCACCCAGAATCCGGCCGAGGAAATCGTATATTCGATTCGCGCCGGCTGGCCGCCGTCGTGCGTCACCGCGAAAAAAGGAATCGGCCCGAAATGCACCGGCGTGATACGGGGGTTGGTCTGGAAAATCACGTCGAAGATCAGGTGACCCGCTTCGTGCGCGCCGAATGCCAGCGCGGCGCCGCCAAGGAATTGCGCAGTGTCGGCAACGGCATGCTCGTCTGATTCGGAATCAGGCGGCGCGCCAGCTGGACTGTTCTGCGCCAGCGCCGCCTCAGGCAGAAACACCGTTGAAAACACCACGATCGCCACGATCGCCGAACGGAAGAGTACGGCACTCAAGTTGCACTTCTGCCATGCTGGACGCGACTTTGGAAAATGGAGGCCTGAAATGTTGGAAACCATCGCTATCATTCTGATCGTACTGTGGCTGCTCGGAATGGTCAGCGGCTACACACTCGGCAACTTCATCTACGTACTGCTGGTCATTGCGATCGTGCTGTTCCTGGTGCGGCTGATCAGCGGGCGCCGGGTCGTCTGAAGCTGTACCGCCCAAGAGCTGCGGATCTCAACGTTCAGGCGCGGGCGCCCTTCACCAGGATGACACCCGCGAAGACGATCGCCGCGGCGATGCCGGTACGAGCATCGAACGGTTCGTGCAGCACCAGCGTGCCGAGTGCGACCGCGATGACCGGGTTCACATAGGCGTAAAGCGACACGGTCGCGACCGGCAGGTGTTTCAATGCGTAGGCATACGCAGTGAACCCGCCGATCGCGCCGACGAAAATCAAATAGGTCAACGCCCCGGCTGAGCGTGGCGTGAAGCTCAACGCCGCGGTTTCGTGTGCCACGAGGCCAGCGACCAGCAGCGCGATGCCGCCGAACAACATCTCGAACGCGGCTGTCGCCAGAACGTTTTCATCGCGCGCCTCTCCCCGTCCACGGCTTCTCGCATACGAGGATCCGATCGCCCACCCCACGCACGCCAGCTGCGCCGCGACCACCCCGCCGAGAAATGCGCGGCCACGATCGCCGGTCTGCAGTTCGGGCCAGACCAGCATCAGGATCCCGGCAAAGCCGACGATCAGCCCGAGCACACGCCGCGCGGTCAGACGCTCGCCGCCAGGCAGCAACGCGTCGAAGCCGACCATCCAGAAAGGAGACGTCGCAACCAGCACCGCTGTCAGCCCACTGGGGACGGTTTGTTCAGCCCAGACCACGCCGCCATTCCCCAGTCCCAGCAGCAGCACGCCGAGCAGCGTCAGCGACGGCCATGCGCGCGGACCGGGCAGCCGCTCACCTCGCAGCTTGAGGGCGAGAATCAGCAGGCCACCGGCCGCGATCCAGCGCATCGCCGCCATCAGCAGCGGCGGAATGGTTTCGAGCGCGATGCGGATCCCCAGATACGTCGTGCCCCAGATCAGGCAGACAGCGATCCAGGCAGCATACGCGCGTCCCTGGCTGGTTTCGTAGGTGTGGGGAGTAAGGATTTTTCGACTGTAGCGCCAAACCCCAGGCACGGTAAAATGAAAACAAATGGGAAGAAAATCCGCAGCCAAGACGCAGGGTCGATCGTCGTCGGACGTGCCGCCGCCAGGGGAAGAGAAGAAGTCCTCTTCCGCGATGCTCATCCTCGGCATCGTCGCATTGGCGGCGGTGGTCGGCGCATTCGTGTATTTCCGTGGCGCAGCAACGCAAGCCGATGCGACTGCCGCCGCGGCTCAGGCGCCGCCGGCGATTCCTGACGAAGTGCCGCCGGCCGCGAAGTTCGGTCCGCACAAACAGCAGACACTGCCGCCGCTCCCCTTCCAGGCCTACGCGCCGCCGCGGCCGCCGGACGTCGTCCGTGCGGACTACGTGTTCGCCGCTGAGCATCCGGAAGTTCTCAGCTACGTGCCGTGCTTCTGTGGTTGTGAACGATCCGGGCACACTGGAAACGACTCGTGTTTCGTCGCCAAGCGCGACAGCTCAGGCGACGTGGTCGAGTGGGAACCGCACGGCCTCGAGTGCACGGTCTGCCTCGACGTTGCCAGCGAAGCGCGTCAGATGTACTCGTCCGGTGCATCGGTGAAGGAGATTCGCGCGGCGATCGAGAAGCGCTGGGCCGCGACCTCAGCACAGCAGCACACGCACACGCCGACGCCTTTACCCAAGTAAGCCGGAGCCGAGGGCTGCGCCTCACCGCGCGGCCTTCATTTGGTTCCTACCCCTATAATCCAACCGTGGAACGACGAGGCGCCGCATTCGCGCGACTGTTCGAAGCGGTGCACGAAGGCGTGTACATCGGGGCGATCGGCCCCGACTCGACCACGACGATCGCCGCCAATCCCCACCTCAAGTTGATTTTCGGCCACGACAGCGACGCGCCGGAAGAAGACGTCCGCCCCTTCGATCGCGAACGCTTCGTTGATCCACAGGCCCGGGTGGCTCTGCTCGAGCGCCTCGGCGCTGACGGCTCCGTCAACGACTACCTGCTGCGGCTGCGCCGCGCGGACGGCAATCCCGTGTGGGTCGAGTTGACGGCGCGCGCGGATCCGCCAGGCGAGGATCAGAGCCTCCGCGTCGAGGCGCTGATGCGCAACGTCTCCGAGCGAAAGAAACTCGATGACGAAACGCGGGACCTCTATCATCAACTGCTCCAGGCCGAAAAAATGGCGGCGCTCGGCCAGACCGTGTCCGGCGTCGCGCACGAGTTGAACAATCCACTGGCGACGATCCTCAGCTGGGCCGAGCGGCTGTCGCAACGGACGCTCGACGATCAGGTCCGGCGCGGGCTCGAAGTCATCCTCTCCGAATCGGACCGCGCCGCCCGCATCGTCCGGAACCTGCTTACCTTCGCGCGCAAGCGCCAGACGACCCGGGCGATGGTGGACGTCAACCAGGTGATCCGTGAAACGCTGGCGTTGCGCGCGTACGAGCAGCGCGTGACGAACATTTCGGTGATCGATGGCCTCGCTGCGGGACTGCCGCAGGTGTTTGCCGATGGCCACCAAGTGCAGCAGGTACTGCTGAATCTGGTCATCAACGCGGAGCAGGCAATGCTCTCCGCGAATGGCCGCGGCGTGCTCGTCGTACGAACCTGGCACGACGCTGAACGCGAGTCGGTAGTTCTCGAAATCAACGACGATGGGCCGGGGATTCCCGACGATCTGCAGCCGAAAATCTTCGATCCGTTCTTCACGACGAAGGAAGTCGGCAAAGGGACGGGGCTGGGCCTGACCGTCGCCTATGCCATCGTGCAGGAACACGGCGGGCGCATCCGTCTCAGATCGCAGCCGGATGGCGGCGCGTCGTTCTACGTCGAGTTGCCGGTCACTGGCGCCAAGCTCGGACCCGAGCCGAGCGAGCACGGACGTCAGGGTCCGGTGGAAGCGGTCGCCGGTGCGTCGATTCTCGTGGTGGAAGACGAAGCCAAGCTGGCGAGCGCTGTGTCGGACGCGCTTCGCGATGCCGGCTACGTCGTCGACCACGCGGCTGACGGCGAGATCGCGCTGTCCAAAATCAAGGAGAGTGCGTTCGACCTGGTGGTGTGCGACCTCAAGATGCCGCGGATGGACGGCAAGACGTTTTACCGGACGCTGGTGGCGTCGCTGCCGGGAATGGCATCGCGAGTCATTTTCGTCACCGGTGACGTCGCCGGGACCGATGCCGAAGGGTTTCTGCAGGAAAGCGGCTGCCGCTGGCTGGCCAAGCCGTTCCGGCTCGGCGATCTGCTGCGCGCCGTGCGGGATGGATTGAGCTAGTGCGTTCGCTCGTTCGGCTGACGCTCACGTTGATTCTTGCTCTGGCCGTTTGCATGGCCGTCGTTCCGACATTTCGCACCGAGGTACTGCAAAGCGCCGGCGAGACTATTGCGGCGGCGGATACGGCGCTCAAGCCGCACGACGAGCGGGCGATGGCCGCAGATCTGCTGGCGTCGGATTTCGAGAGCGGCGCAGCCGGCCTGCTCGCGATCAGCGATCTCGCCCACGCACAACCAACGGCGACCGTGGCCTTGTTGCTGCCTGTGTCTAGCAAGATCGAGGACGAGATGGCGCGTCGAGGCGTCAAGACTCCCGACATCTCGACGGATGTGCTGATGCAGCTCGGTGTGCCGAAGACGGCGATCATCAAGATTCCCGCGGGTGAAGCCGGAACGACGGAGTCGACCGCGGCGTTGGCTGACTGGGCGCGGGCGAACCCACAGAAGCGGGTGCTCGTCGTCGTCGGCGCCTCTCACGGACGGCGCTATCGACGCGCGCTGCTGCGGGTCTGGCCGAAAAGCGCCCCGGCACCGACCGTGGCCACCTCCCCGTACGGACTCTTCCGCGTCGAGGACTGGTGGAAAACGCGAACCACGTTACGCGAGGGTCTGTTCGAGTTTCAGAAACTGGTCCTCGACTACGCGACCCATCCGTGGTGAGGCGGGCGCGGCCCTATCTGGCCGCGGCGACCGCCTGACGCGTGCGTGTGATCTTCAACGTGGCCTTCGCCTGGGCAGGCCGCTTCATCGAACGCTTGTACGGCAGCACGACCGCGTGCGGCGACGCCAGCGTTTCGGCCTGTGGATCGGGCAGCAGCGCTTTCACCATCATCGGTTTCTTGACGGTGAAGGCGAGGAGCTGACGCCGCATCTCGGCGACCTTCTCCGGATTCATCTCACCGAGCGAGTCGCGCAGCCGGCGGATGGCGCGGGCGTGAAGCTGCGACACGCGCGATTCGTTGACGCCGATCTCGCTGCCGATCTCCTTCATCGTGACTTCGCCGTAGTAGTAGAGGCCGATGACCTTGCGTTCGCGCCAGGGCAGGGCCTGGATGGCGGCGCGGACGCGAACGCGCGTTTCCGATTTCTCGTAGGCCTTGTCCGGCGAATCCGGTTCCGAGGGCACCAGCACCGTCGGCAACGAGCTCTCGTCCATGTGCTCGCCAGTCGCGAGCGGCGACGTCGCTTCGATGGTGTTGATGCGGACGATGGTGCGGCTCAGGCGCTTCTCATCGGAGCCGACGCGGGCGGCAAGGTCGGCCATCGACGGCTCGTGTCCCAATTCCCGCCGCAGCGCTTCGCGCGCCGCGTCGAGCTCGCGGCGCTGACGCCGGACGCCGCGCGGCCAGGCGTCCTTGCGCAGCGCGTCAATCATCGCGCCGCGAACGCGACGTTCGGCGAATGTCTCGAATTTGATGCCGCGATCCTCGTCGAAGCGGTGGGCCGCGTCGATCAGACCGATGACGCCATCCTGGACCAGGTCGCCGATGTCGATCGAGTTGGGCATCGACGCAGCCATGCGCCGCGCCAGGGCCTCGACGAACGGTATGCCGGCGACGATCCGACGATTCTGACCAACGGTGCTGACAGCCTGAACGCGCATCTCATCTCCTCGCCGGACTTCGCATGTCTGCCGGCACCTGCGCTGTATCGCAACTGCGATACCAACAGCCGAGTCTGTGTTCCAGACGAGGGCACGCGGAAAGCTCTACGACAATTAAGTTATTGGAAATAAACGAATTACAGTTGTGATCCGTTTCGGCACGACGCTGGGATCTTTGGGCGTAGAACATGTTAAATCGTCAACGTTTTGACGATTTTAGGCGAACGGCCGCCAATCAATTGACGGCTAAATTACAGTTTTGGTTGAAGGAAGAACGGGCGGGATCGAGCTAAAGCGGTTCGGCCGACGCGTTGGCGACGCGTCGGATTTCAGTCGCAGTAGCCATCGCTTCGAGCACGCTCGACACCACCTGGGAGGCGCGAGCGCGGTTCATCTCGTCGGTCGATTTGGCTTCGAGCAGCTCGGCGTGCGCGAGGATGATTCCCAGCTGGTTGTTGAGCCGGTGGAAGAGCAGGCGAAGGTCGGGTGACTCATCCATCGGACGACTCCTCGCCAGTAGTTCTTCGACGCTGTACGCACGCGGCATCAGGCCTGGTTCCGGCCTTCTGTCTGCCACGCCGGCTGCGCCACCGGGCGCTCGGCATTGGCGTCGCGCCAGAGCGTGTCGACAAAAATACGGACGGATCCACCGGCGGTCCGCACATATTCAATCTTCCCGCTCGAGAGCCAATTGTAAATCGTGCGCCGGCTGACACCGACCAGCTCGCAGGCTTTCATGATCGAAATCGTTTTTCGTTCCACAGGCTCATTGCCTCCGGAACTTGTATCGGTGCCAAGGTCAGCGGGGATTAGGGATTACGAAATCGGGGCTCTTTCGGTGACGCCGGGCCGCGAGGCGACCGGTTCTTTATGGCCCTATTTCGCGTGCGGCGTCATCGAGGCCGGCAATCGCCGCGCGACCCATCGCAAGAACTGCCTCTTCGGTGCTCCCGCCGATGTGCGGTGTGCCGATGAAGTTGGGCAGAGCCAGCAAATCGTGATTGGACGGCGGTTCGATCTTATAGACGTCGAGCGCCGCGGCCGCGAGTCGATGCGCGAGCAGCGCATCCTTCAACGCGACCTCATCGACAATCCCGCCGCGCGCCGTGTTGATGAGAAACGCGGACGCCTTCATCCGTGCGATTTCCGCCGCACCAATCAACCCGCGCGTCGTCATGTCGAGCGGCACATGAATGGTGAGGATGTCGCACTCCGACAGCAGCGCATCGAGCGACACCGGCGTGACGGCGTGGTCGCGGTAGAAATCGTCGTAGCGCCGGATGTCGTGAGCGAGAATGCGCGCGCCGAAGGCCGAGCAGAGTCGCGCCACCTGCTGACCGACATGGCCGCAGCCAAGGATGCCGACGACCGCAGACGAGAGCTGCCGACCGCCGGGACGCCGCCAGCCGCCGTTCGGCATCTCGCGCGCCAGCGGAATCAGTGCACGTCCCAGCGCAAGCATGAACGCGATGGTCAGCTCCGCGACCGACTGACGATTCACGCCCGGCGTCCATCGCACCGACACGCCATGTCGGCGCGCCGCCGGCAAGTCGATCATGTCGAGACCAACGCCGTATTTGCTCACCACACGCAGGCCGGGCAGCGCTTGAAACAGCGCCTCGTCGAGAACCTCGAGACCAGTGATCGCACGTTCGTGGCTGCGAAGAAAGCGCACGAGCGCCTCGCCCGCGAGCGGGTGGCCGGTTTCGTTGAAGATCGCCCCGCTGTACCGCGCCAAGAGTTCGCGCCGCAAGGTCGGGTTTTTGCCAAAGGAGTGGGAGGCGACCGCGACGATCATCCGGCCGATGGTAACGGGGGCCGGGGCGCTGAGGCCAGGGGCGGGCCAGTGACGGATTTGAAATGGACAGCCGACGCGCGGCGGTGTCAAAATGTTGGCGCGTCGGTAAATGCCTGACACACAAAAACATCTGTTGCTGGTCGAAGACGAGTCTGTGCTCCGGGAAGCTATCGCTGAGCAGCTTGGCGATCGCGGCTACCAGGTCGAACAGGCCGACTCCGGCGAGACCGCCCTGGCCAAACTCGCGGACTTCGCCTTTGACATCATCATCACCGACCTGCGTCTCCCGGGCATCGACGGTTCCGCTGTTCTTGACGC
>DASXGC010000151.1:0-4808 GCA_036489235.1 Vicinamibacterales bacterium | reverse complement strand
ACCGGCCGCTCTTCGATCGGGAAGATCGGTTTCCCGGTGACGCGGTTGAGCGTGAACATCAGACCGGTCTTGTTGACGATGATGACCGCGGGCACCAGCTGTCCGTCGCGGCGCAGATCGACCAGGAGCGGCGCCGACTGCGTGTCGTAATCCCAGATGTCATGGTGCACGAGCTGAAAGTGCCACAGGTATTTACCGGTGTTCGCGTCGACCGCGACGACCGAGGACGAGAAGAGATTGTCGCCGGGACGGTCGATGCCGACGCGGTCGTTGTTCGGAGCGCCGAGCGGCATGTAGAGGATGCCGCGCTCCGCATCGAGCGAGGTGTAGCCCCAGACGTTGACGCCGGATCGGTTCTTCGTGCTGTCGCTGCCCCAGGTGTCGTACCCGAGTTCGCCGGGCCGCGGCACGGTGTGGAACGTCCACATCAGCTTGCCGCTCCTCGCGTCCCACGCGCGCGTATCGCCCGCGGGCCCGGAGCCGCCGTTCGAGCCGCCCGGCCCCTCGCCGGTGCCGGCGCCGGTGATGATGAGATCTTTGTAGATGGTCGGCGACGACAGCAACGAGTAGGCCGCATTCATCCCGGTTTGCATCACCGCCGGCGTCTTGAGCGTGATAATTCCGTTCTCGCCGAACCATTCGTTGAGCGTGCCGTCCTCTGCTTTCAGTGAGTACAGCTTGCCGGTCGTCGACCCGAACATGATCGACGGCGGCAGCAGCGGAACGCCGCCGCCGGGCCAGTAGGCGACGCCGCGCTTGGCCGGCACCTCGTTGTTGGGCAACTGGTATTTCCATTTCTCGCTGCCCGTGGTGGCGTCGAGCGCGATGACGGCGCCGTAAGGCGAGGCGAGGTACATGGTGTTGCCGATCACGATGGGGATGGCTTCGTCCTCTCGCATCGGACCCGTATAGCCGGCGGGCTTGAGGTGAATGCTCCACACGCGCTGCAGTGTGCTGACGTTCTGGCGCGTGATCTGGGTGAGCGGGCTGTAGCGGTTGGCGGTCTGATCGTAGTTCGTGCTGGGCCAGTCGGTCGCACCGCGCTGGCCGTATGCGGTGCTGACGGCGGCGGCCGCCGCGACTGACGCAACGGCGATGCGAGCGGCCAGTCTCGAGGCAAAAACAGCCATTGAGCGGCTCCCGAGCAATTGCCGCCCACTGGCGGCGTTCGTTTCGGCCGCATGATAGTCCACATCCCATCTCCGGTTTCTCGGAGGCGGCTCCGAACACCTCCGAATGGCCGGAGTCTGGCCCTGACAGCGGCTGTCGTGCGCGGCGAAATTCGTCAGTTTTCCGGCGGCACAGGCCGTTCTGCCAGTTGCAACGGTCTTTTGAGGAAATACTACAATCCGAGTCGGCTTGAAGCCGGGCTCCCATCGGCTGCTGCAGAAGCGGCACGCGGCGTGCTCAAAGGGAGCGGCGACCACAGATCCAGGAAGGTATCAGATGGCTGTTCAACGCCAAACGCCCAGCGCGTTTGTCGCACTATTGACTGCGGGAAGTCTGCTGGTCTCACCGATGGCTCCCCTTCTCGCGCAGAGCCCGGCGCCGGCGGCCAAACCGGCAACACCCACGACGGCCAAGCCTCCCACCACGACGACCAAACCTGCCGGCACTACCGCGGCCAAACCCGGCGCGAAGACTGCGGCCGCTAAGCCTGACGCTGACGGCGGCTGGCCGCGTGATTACGTCACCGCGGACGGCGGCGCTCTGCGGATTTTTCAGCCGCAGATTGCGACCTGGGACGGGCAGAAAAAAATTGTCTTCTACGCGGCGGTGTCGTTCGCCGCGAAGGGCGCCGCCAAGCCCGCGCTTGGCAGCATCAAGCTCGAAGCCAACACCTCGGTTGCGGTCGACGAGCGGCTGGTGAACTTCACCGACGCAAAGATTGCCGAATCCAATTTTCCAACTCTGTCCCCCGACGAGCACAAGGCGCTTGTCGCCGAGCTGATCAAACTGGTTCCGAGTGGTGCGCTGGTGATCGCGCTCGATCGCGTGCTGGCGAACATCGACAAGAGTCAGATCATTCCAAAGAATCTCACTGATGTGAAAGCGGATCCGCCGCCGATCTTCTACAGCACGACCGCGGCGGTGCTCGTGAACATCGACGGCGAGCCAATCTGGAGTCCGATCAAGGACAACGATCTCAAGTTCGCCGTCAACACCAACTGGGATTTGTTCCAGGACACGCAGAGCAAAGCGTACTTCCTCCGCTACGAGAAGAGCTGGCTCACCGCGACCGACGTCAACGGTCCGTGGAAAGCCGCCGGCACTCTGCCGGACGCCTTCAAAAAGCTGCCAGACGATACCAATTGGAAAGACGTGAAGGAGGCGCTGCCCGGCAAGCACCTGACTGCTGCGGAAGTGCCAAAGGTGTTCGTCAGCGCCAAGCCCGCCGAGTTGATTTTGCTGAAAGGCGCGGCGACCTACCTCGCTGTCGGCAGCACCAAGCTGCTGTGGGTGAACAACACCGAAAGCGACGTGTTCAGGCTCGGCCACACCGGAACGGTGTACTTCCTCGTCTCCGGTCGCTGGTTCAGTGCGCCCGATTTCACCGGGCCCTGGACGTTCGCGACGCAGTCGCTGCCGGACGATTTCAAGAAGATTCCGCTGTCGCACGATCGTTCGCGCGTCCTGGCGGCCGTCCCCGGCACCGATCAGGCGGCCGAAGCGGTGCTGCTGGCGCAAGTACCGCAGAGGGCGACCGTAAACAAGAAGCAGGTCAAGGCGCCCGAGGTGCAATACGACGGCGGCACGCCGCAATTCCAGCCGATCGAGAACACGAAACTCCAGCGCGCGGCGAACACCGACAAGGACATCATCAAGGTCGGCGATCTGTATTACATGTGCTTTCAGGGCGTGTGGTTCATGGGCAAGAGTCCGACCGGGCCCTGGGAAGCCACCGGTTCCGTCCCTGGTGAGATCTACACGATTCCCGCAAGCTCGCCCTCACACAGCGTCACCTACGTGACGGTGGAGGAGGATCACGACGACACCGCGGTGTACGTCGCGGCCGCCGCCTACACCGGAATGATGATCGCGTGGGGCTGCGTGGTCTGGGGCAGCGGCTGGTACTACCCGCCGTACGTCGGCTACGGCGGTTTCTATCCGATGTATCGCCCGTACTATCCGACCTACGGCTACCACGCGTCGTACAACCCATGGACGGGCGCCTACAGTCGCGGCGTCACGGCCTACGGTCCGTACGGCGGCGCCGGCGTCGGCGCGCGCTACAACCCGTCAACTGGAACCTACGCGCGCGGCGCGGCCGCGTGGGGGCCCGGCGGTGCGCGCGGCTACGCCTCCGCCTACAACCCGCGCACCGGCGCGGTCGGCGCGACCCGACAGGGGTCGAACGTCTACGGCAGCTGGGGACAGACGGCGGTCGCCCGCGGCGACGAGTGGGCGTCCACGTCGCGCTATACGAACCGGGCGACAGGCAACACGACCCGCGTCACGCAAGGCAGCGACGGCGGCGCCGCGGTCACCCGCAACACGCCCGGACGCGGCGGTGGCGGTGTGGCGCGGACCGGCGAGGGCGACGTCTATGCCGGCCGAGACGGGAATGTCTATCGAAAGGAATCCGGCAGCGGCGGCTGGGAACAGTCCAACGGCGATGGCGGCTGGAATGACGTCTCGACGCCGTCGCCATCGGGCCAGCGCGCGACCGACGCGCAGAATCGCGCCTCGACGGCTCGCTCCGGCGCCGACTCGGCTACGGTCGACCAGCTGAATCGCGACTCGGCCGCGCGCGCCGAAGGCGCTCAACGAACCAAGGATTACAGCAGCTCCAGCGGGAAGACGAACTCGAGCAGCTACCGTCCCAGCAGCAGCGCCGGACGCAGTGCGCCGCGCGGCGGCGGCGGGCGGCGACGATAGCCATGCACGTGATTCTCAGAATTCGGGACGGGAACTAACGATCCGATTAAGGAGAGATTCCATGTTTCAACGTGTCCAACGTACGCTGACAATCTGCGCCGCAATTGGTCTCAGCGCATGCGCAACGACCACCTTCACCTCGAGCTGGCGCGCTCCGGACGCGCAACCCGTCGGCTCCCTCAAAGGCCAGAAAGTCGTGGCCATCGTCGCGACCAAAGACGTGGCGGCGCGCCGCGCCGGAGAGGACGCGCTGGCGAAAGCCGTGACGGCCCAGGGTGCGATTGGCGTGCCCGGTTACACGATCGTGCCCGATGACATGGTGCGCGACGAAACCAGGGCGCGCGCGGCCATCGAGGCCTCGGGCGCGATCGGTGTGGTGGTCATGCGCCCGGTCGCGAAGGACAAGGAGATCAGCAGCACGACATCGATGTATGGACCGGCGATGTATGGCGGACCGATGTACGGTCCGTACTGGGGCGGGTATTACGGCTACGGCTGGGGCGGCGCCTGGGGCGGAACCACCGATATCCGCACCGACACCATCGTCACCGTCGAGACGCTCGTGTATTCACTGAAACAGAACAAGCTGCTGTGGGCGGGACAGAGCAAGACCACCAACCCGTCGAAGATCGACGAGTTCGTCCGCGAACTCGCGACGGGCGCGGCAAGCGAAATGAAGAAAGCCGGTCTGCTCTAATCCGGTGCGTGTCCGAGCCGCCGTTGGTGACTGGCGACGAGTCGTACTGCGATTCGCGCTGGCGTGGATGGTTCCTGGAACGCCGCTGATCGCCGCGGCACAGGAGCCGGGCGCTCGGGCACACGTCGCAAGTCTTGTCGAGACCTCGAGCGACGCGTCGGTCGGGGCGACTGCCGCCGCTCCTGACGCCGCGTCGCGAGGTCTCGACAAGACTTGCGACGTGTGCCCGAGC
>DASXGC010000123.1:0-4348 GCA_036489235.1 Vicinamibacterales bacterium | reverse complement strand
ACGAACGGCAGGCTGTCCTCGAAATAGCCGACCCGGACCACACCCCGTTTTTTTATCCTGTCGAGCACGGTCGAGGAGACCGCCGGAAGCGGCGGCACAGGCTCGCCTTTTCTGAACACGCGCGCCGTCCCACGATCGCGTGTCGCTCTCATGCCGGTGAGAATCGTGTCCTTGTCATAAGGCCGGTTCAACGCAACCTGCAGCAGCAGGCGCGAGCCGCCGACCACTGCGACCGTCAGTACCACGGTCAGAATCACGAAACGGAGCAGCCGTCGTCCGTCGATCCGCAGGATGCCGGCGACGGCGCAAGTACCGAGGATGGCGACCGTCAGCGTGTGTACCGCTGCCACCAGTGTGCCGAACCTTGCGTTGACGACCGACGAGGTCAGAAACAGGCGGAACGTATCGGCCGGAATGTGGAATAGATCGAGGAGGAATGGAATCGCAGCGTTGACGTTGCCGAAGAGCACGAGCAGTCCGGTGCCGGCCAGCTGCGGATAGCGGCTCAGCGGAAGGTTGCGATCCGCGAACCATCCGGCGAACAGGATGAAGCCGAGTGCCAGCACCTTGCCGGTGTGGGGAAAATTGAACGCCGCCGGTACGATCACGTCCGTGGTCCCGTCCTGCGTCTCGCCAACGCCGGCGTACTCGTGAAGCAGCGACTTGGTCACGTCGGTGAGCAGCGGCAGCACCGCGAAGAGGCTGGTGGTCATGAATGCCAGCACCAGAGCGTCACGTGACCGGGACAGCAACGCGCGGTAGGGAATCGGCGTCAGCACGGCGACCAGGCCGGGCAGCACCCAGAGACTTACGAGCACGGCGACGCCTATGTAGCTGACCAGGTACACCTGAAGGCGCGCCAGTTCGCCGATGCTCAGCGTTCCGGCGACGACTGCCGCGATCGCAAACACGCCGTAGGGCGTGAGCGACACCACAAAGCCGGTGGCCCTGGAGATCGTACTGGAGGCGACCTCGAGGACGTCGAGCAGCTGCCGCTTCGCCGGATTCGCGATCAGGGCGACACCCACAATCAGGCTGAAGAGCACAACTGCAGGAACCACGTTGTTGGCGAGCGAGTTGAAGGGGTTGGTCGGTATGTACAGACTCAGGAAGTCGAACGGCTCCCGCTGCTCGAGCAATGTCGCGCTGAAGAACGACGCGTTCGAGCTGGGCGGAAACATCAGCGGGAACAGCAGCACCGCCGTGAACGCGACGACCCATAGCAGAACCAGGATGACGCCGAGTCTGACCCCGAGCGTCTTCGCCTGGCTGACGTTCAGCGACCCCAGTCCCGCCACGATCGAGACGGTCACGTACGGCAGCACCGTCATCTGCAGGAGCCTGACGTAGGCGTCGGCGGCGAACTGGAGGAATGCGACCCGTTCACCGAAGAACAATCCGACCACCGCACCGAGCAGCACGCCTGCCGCAATCCGCCTCGAAAGCGACTTTCGAGCTGGCGCCGTCGGCATCACAGTTCCTGGCGGCCGGCTTCGCGTGCCTGCGTGGCCAGGCGCTTTCTCAGTCCCATCGCGGTCATCAGCCAGCCGAAAGCAAAGACCGTGTTCAGTGCCGCGAATCCTCCGGTGGTGGTGCCGGCCAACTCGCCGGCGTAAATGATTCCGGCCTGCAGCACGTCGCCGGCCCTGACACAAAACGAATCGATCGCCTGCTTCGCCTTGTACTTGGCTGCCCTGCTGGTCGGCAGCCAGAGCGCCTGCTTGGTGGTATTGCCCAGCGAGTAGTCGAGGCTGTTGTCGGCGATCTTGAGCCAGCGGATCGCCTCGAACGACGGCGTCCTGAGCAGCAGCGCGTAACCGGTGAACGCGACGATTGGATGGATGAACAGCGCCCGGCCCACGCCAAGAAACTTGAATATGCGTGAGACCACAAACATCTGCATCATGAAGCCGATGAAGTTGATGTAGCTGAAGTAGCTGCTGTAGCTCTGCCCGATGAACGCCTGCTGCGCGGTGGGGTCCGACGTCAGCCTGCCGGCTGCCGCGACGACGTAGCGTCCGAACAGATATTCGCCGGATGCGTTCACCACGTTGAGCAGTACGGTCATGACGGCGATGAGCAGGAGGTAGCGGTCGGAGAGAATCATCCCGAAGCCACTCTGGCTGCTTTCGATCTTCTCCGAGGATCGAGCGGCGAGTGGCGTCCGGCCACGCGAACTGATCCGGTCGACCAGGCGCGCCAGCGCGATGCAGACGAGCAGCGCCGCGGCGCCGCCGACCAGCAGCCGCCTCGGCCCGAACGATTCCACCAGGAAACCGGCCCGCATCGATCCGATCCAGGCGCCGAGGCTGCTACCGACGCCGATGAGGGGAAACAGGCGCTTGCCTTGTTCCTCGGTGTAGAGATCGTTGGCAAACGCCCAGAACTGCGCGATTACCATCACGTTGAAGATGCCAACCCAGATGAAATAGACGATCCCGACGTGCAGCCCGGCAGAGAGCGCGAGGACGAACAACCCGAGACAGGCGACGAAGAACAGGGTGACCCACTGAATCAGTTGCGCGCGGTTGACCCTGGACGCGAACGCCCCATACGCCGGCACCAGGATCAGGAGCAGCAGGGCCTGGCCGGCGGATGAATAGCTCTTCACCGCGGCGCCGCCTTCGCTGAGGATGAACTGTTCGCGGGCCGTCTTGAGCAGGTAGTAGCCGGCCAGAATCAGGAACATCGTCAGTGCCAAGAGCAGGACGCTCGACACCTCGTCATCGTGAACGTCGGCAATCGGCGAGAGCAGGCGGGCGGCCAGGCCTTTGCGCGGCGTGGCGCCCGTGCCGTCCGAATCCGCGGCCGACGCCGCGTCGGTCATCGCTTCTCCTCGGAGGTCTGACCAGGCGCGGTCGGAGCGATTGTCTGCGGCAGTCGCTCGAGCCCGACCAGCGTCCAGCCCGTTGTCGTCCGCCGGAAATAGGTGCGGATCGGCTCCCGCCAGGATGGCTGCGCCTCGCTCTCGGCCGCGATGTCAATCTCCACGAAGCTGCCAACCGGCCCCGAGAAATTTGCGGGGCTGGTCATGGCAACCGTGGAGCTTTGAGTCTCGCCAATGCGGGTGGTCTCGCCAGTCGTGTTGTCGAAGCGGGACCAGGTTGCCAGATATCGGGAAGGCGCCTCGGCGAAACCGGCTGCAACCGCCGCATTGTCGAACGTCAGCGATCCACTCGTATCCAGCCGCGGGTTCACGATTGGATTCACGGCGGGCAGGTAGGCGCGGCCGATCTTGTCACGGCGCTGCATCAGCACAGCGGCGAGGTGGCGCTCCGCGGCCGGATCCGTGAACTCACCGGTGTGCACGGCCGCGCGAATCAGATCGTCGGTAAACGCCATCACCTTTCGCGCGGCCCAGAACGCATCGTCCGGCCGCAGTTCGAGGTAGGCGGTGGTCGGCGTCTGCGGTTTCCAGGTGCGCGGGTCGAAACGATCGCCCTCGAAACGGCCAACCGACGGGTACTGGACGTACGGAACTGTCTGCCACGGGCTCAGTGCAAAACCGAACGACAGGAATCTTTTCTTCGTCGCCTGTCCCTCGTAGAAGTACTCCCAGCCCATGTCCCAGACGTCGTAGTCGTTCGCCATGCCCAGACTGGACCCGACGTCCTGCAGGTAGTGCCTGATGATCGAGCGGCCGTTCTGTTCGAACAGCGCATCGAGCGTGTTGCCCGCCTTGAGATCGACCAGGTTCAGCCACGCGCCGAAGACGCGCAGCGCCCGTAGTTCGCGCCGGTGCTCGTGCGGCACGAGGTCGTTGGGATCGTCGGACCTTGTGCCGGCGTACCGGAAGTTGCCGAGGACCTTGCCGTCAATCAGCCGGCCGGCCGAAGCGCGGTAGGTGCCGTCACTCGACCGCGCCGCGCGCTCGAGCACGATCTTCATGTCTTCAGCGGTGTAGGGTGTTCGCTCGCCGGACAGACGGCGAATCGTCGCTTTGGGATCGATGGTGACGCGACTTGGATCGAACGTGGTGATGAACGTCTCGACCTGGTTGTAGCCCAGTGCCCAGAACAGCTTGGTCGCAATCTCGACGTCGGCGGTGCTGGCGCCCGGATTCTGCGGTGGATCGAACTGCAGGAACCAGGTCTGTCCGTTGGCGTCACGCGCGGTGAAGCCGGGACTCGTCCCCGCCGTCTTCTCACGCAGCACAACCCACTGGCTCGGCGCCGGCACGGCGTCCGAATTGGGGCCGCGCGACACTTGTTCCGGCGGCAGACCGTGCGTGCCGATGCGGTTGGTGAACCAGCCCGAGTCGGGCACTTCGTCGATGGTGTTGACGTTCTGGGCGCGGGTGTTCGAGGGCTGGTGGCCGGCGGTGACGAACAGGTTGTACGAGTATTCG
>DASXGC010000106.1:0-10746 GCA_036489235.1 Vicinamibacterales bacterium | reverse complement strand
AAAGCCGAGCACGGCGAACATCGACGTGAACAGTCCGCTCATGGCGATATCCCAGATTCGGTGCACCAGCACCGACACACCGGCCAGCGTCCCGATATCCGAAGCGAAGTCCGGCGTCGGCGCCGGGAATCCGAAGAACGGTGGCGACACCTTGTAAAATACCTCGAGCACGGTCAGCGCGACGGCGAAAGAGCAGCCGATGAGGATGTCGCGCCCGACCCGCGGATCCCGCAGGTGGCCGGAGATGAGCCGCGTCCATCCGAGGACGCTGTCGGGCCAGAAGCGCCGCACATACGGCTCGAGCGCGAGATAAATCACCAGCAGCAGAGTCACGCCGAGCAGCACGTCGGCGTAATACTTCATGAAGCTGTTGAACTCCAGGCTGAAGTCCGGCAAGTGGTGAGCGCTGATCAACCAGGTCACCGCGTAACCTGTCAACACGAAGCCTGCCAGTCGCCCAGCGCCGCGGGTGTCGGCGCGCTTGGCCTTGAGGTTATGGCGTGCGAGCAAAAGTGCGCCGCAGATGAGGACGACCAGGACCACGACCACGAGCGCATTGAGAACGGTCTGCACTGCGGTCCTCTCGAGTGGCACCATCCGGCTGGCGCGCGACCACGGACCGACCATCAGAAATGACACGGGCCGCCCGCGATACGCCGCAGCTTCGACCCGTACCTTGAACGCCGGCGCATCGGGCAGGGGCCCTTCCCACGCCGCACGTGTATCCGCGAACCCGCGCGGGGTCCACTCAGGGGTGACCGGCGTGAATTCGGACATCGACAGCCCGGCGGCGTCGAACAGCGTGGACCAGTGCTGCGCCTCGACCTTGCCGTCGGCCACCGGATCGGGATCGAACTGCGGCGGCACTGCATGGAACTCGCGCAACCGACCGCGTGTGTCGAGCAGGGTCAGCGTCATGCCGACGATGGTCAATGCCGGATCGCCGGGCCTGACCTCGCTTTGCGCACCTTCGGTCGCGAGCAGGCGCGGGCTGGTGCGCGCCCAGAACAGCACGACCGGCGGACTGCCGGTCTTCAGCGCATCCCAGCGGTGCGGACTCTGGTCGTTGTCGACGATCCAGCGCTCGTAGTCGGAGGCCACCGAGAAACCGTCGGCGGAATCCATCGGACGATCGGTGTACCCGAGCGAGGCCACAATCTGCTGGGCGCGATCGGACAACACCGCCGGCGGCTTGTCGAGCGGCACTAGACCGGCCAGCGACGCCCGTCCTGACAGCGCCGCCGTCACGGCGAGCCCGGCCATGATGAAGACAACCGCCGCGAGCCCCTTCCAGGCTGGCAGCGCCTCGGCTTCTCCCGCCGCGGCCAGCATATCGGGCGACGGCGTCTCACCTGCGGCCAGCGCCGCCGCCAGCGGATCTCCACCGGGCAGCGCGACCGCAATCGTCAGCGCGGACGCCGGCCGGTCCTCCGGCGCCTTCGACAGGCATCGCAGAATGACGCGCTCCACCATCGGGTCCAGATCGCGGACGATCGAGGACGGCGTGGTCACGGTGCCGGTGTCGTGCAACAGCCTTAGATCGCCGATCGTTCTCGCGTCGTAGGCACGGCGCCCGGTGAATATTTCGAAGAGGATCAGCCCGAGCGAGTAGAGGTCGCTCTTGATCGTCGCGGGCTTGCCCGCGAGCTGTTCCGGCGCCATGTATTGCGGCGTCCCGGCCAGCACGTTGTTGTCCTCGCCGCCGGCGGTGGCGATCCCGAAATCGGTGATGCGGATGTTACCTTCGCCGTCGAGCATGACGTTGGCAGGCTTGAGATCGCGGTGGAGGACTCCGCGTTCGTGCGCCGCGGCGACGCCGGCGCAGAGCTGCCGCGCCATGTCGATCGCCTTGTCCTCGGGAAACCTGCCGATGCGACGGAGCAGCGCGCCCAGATCCTCGCCGTCCACATACTCCATGGTCAGGAAGCGGCGGCCGTCGGCGTCGCCGAGGTCGTAGAGCCGGCAGACGTTCTTGTGCGACACTTGTCGCGCGATCCGCAGCTCGTTGTGGAACTGAGCGAGCCGGGCTTCGTCGGCGGCCACGCCCTGGTTCAGGAATTTCAGCGCGACCGGCTGATCGAGGGTCAGGTCGTCGGCCCGATAGACCTCGCCCATGCCGCCGCGTCCGAGCAGCGCGACCAGACGATAGCGCCCGGCGATAATGGATCCCGGGGCGAAAGCGCCGGGTGCGGACCTGCCGGACGGACGCCCAGACGAGGTCGGGAGTTTCCCCAGGTCCGATGTTGGCGCGATCGTCAGGTCGTCGTCATGAGAGCCGGACACGTCAAAATTCTACTGGAGGATGGCAGATGACACGGAGATTGATCGCAACCAGTTCGGTGACCCT
Organism: Vicinamibacterales bacterium; assembly: GCA_036489235.1. Lineage (GTDB taxonomy): Bacteria > Acidobacteriota > Vicinamibacteria > Vicinamibacterales > CAVVIG01 > CAVQFC01. Next base: position 8,399 of record DASXGC010000106.1, on the reverse strand, counting down.
GGCGCTGAGCGCGATGTTATTTGCTCAGGACGGCGGCCGTCCCGCGAGCCCGTCGGGCACGGCGGCCGCCCAGGTCGGCGGCAAGTTCGAGACCGGACCGGAAGGTCCTGAGTACAAGGGCGGCAAGTGGATCGAGATGACCTTCGGCCGCCCGATTAAGCGTGGTCGCGACGTCTTTGGTGGAACCGGCGCCTCTTACGGCAAGGTTGCCAATCCAGACGCCCCGGTATGGCGCGCGGGTGCGAATCTCACCAGCCAGTTGAAAACTGAAGTGGCGCTGACCATCAACGGCAAAACGGTCGCGCCCGGCACCTATACGATCTTCATCGATCTGAAGCCGAACAACTGGACGTTCATCGTCTCCAACTGGAAAGCGCAGACGCGCTACGATCCGAAAAACACCGCGGAAATCTGGGGCGCCTACGGCTACACCGCGGACAAGGACGTGGTTCGCGCGCCGATGACGCTCAGCACGCTGCCGTTCTCGGTCGAGGAGATGTCGTGGCAGTTCACCGACGTCAGCGACGCCGGCGGCAAGTTGACCATGACGTGGGACAAGACCGCGGCGTCGGTGCCGTTCAAGATCGGAATGTAGTTGTTCGATTTCGAACGTGACGCAGGGCTGCAACCCTCCGTCTGAACCCTGCAACCCGAGTGACGCCATCGGCAAATTGCACATCTGGAGGTCAGATGATGCGAAAGCTGATAGCGTCGATCGGGTGCCTGCTCGCGACCGCCGCGACGATTCTGGTGGCGCAGGGAGATAAGCCGATGAGCCCAAGAGGAATCGCCGCCACGCAAATCGGTGGCAAGTGGGTCAAGCCGGCCGGCGCCACTGATTACACGCTGGGCGGTCAGACGTATCAGGGCGGCAAGTGGATCGAGGTCACCTACGGGGCTCCGCTCAAGCGCGGCCGCGAGCTGTGGGGATCCGGTGCTGAATACGGCAAGAGCTCGCTGGTCGGTGCGCCGATCTGGCGCGCCGGCGCCGACGTCACGACCCGGCTGAAGACCGAACTGCCGCTCGCGATCGGCGGCCAGACCCTCGCGCCAGGCGAGTACAGCCTGTTCATCGACCTCAAGGAACACAACTGGACGTTGGTCGTGTCCACGCTGCCGTTCCAACCGAAATACGACCCCAAGGAAAAGGTCGCGACGTTCGGCGCCTACAACTACACCACCGCGAAGGATGTGCTGCGGACGCCGATGAAACTCGAGACGCTGCCGCACTCGATCGAGCAGCTGACATGGGAGTTCGTCGACATGACCGACGCCGGCGGATCGCTGGCGCTCGTATGGGGTAACCAGATGGCATCGGTCGCTTTCAAGGTCGGCGCCTAGCACGTAGCACCTCGCACCCAGCATCCGCACGCCGCACGTCGCACCAAGCACGTCGCGCCAGTCCCGGCGGAGAGATCCAACTTTCCGCCGGCCACCAACGTATTAGACAGAGATGCTTGCCGATCTCCGTCACAGCGTCCGCCTGCTCCGGCGCACGCCCGGGTTCACCACCGTCGCGGTCATCGTCCTGGCTCTCGGCATCGGCGCCAATACGGCGGTCTTCACGCTTGTGGACGCCCTCGTTCTGCAGCCGCGGCAGGGCCGAATCGACCAGCTCTTCGCGGTCTTCAACCGCGATCGGACGACACCGGACTACCGGAACTTTTCATACGCGACGTATGTCGATTTGCGGGATCGCAGCGGCCTGTTCGAGAGCCTGCTCGCTCACAGCTTCACGTCGGTGGGGGTTCGCGACGGCGCGGTCACGCGGCAGGCGTTCGCGACGCTCGTATCGTCGAATTACTTCACGACGCTCGGCGTGCCACTCGCCGCCGGACGTCCGTTCACGCCTGACGAGGAGCGTCCGGGCCACGCGGCATCGGTGGCGATTGCGTCGTACACGGAGTGGCGGCGTCGAGAATTCGACCCGAACTATATTGGCAGCACGGTCCGCATCAACGGAACCGCGTTCACAGTCATCGGCGTAACGCCGAAAGGCTTTGCCGGACCGTTCGCGTTCGTCTCGCCGCAATGGTGGCTGCCGCTCGGGTCCTACGACACGATCACGAACGCGGTTTTCAAGGAGAGCGACGCCGGCCTCGCCGCTCGTTCGAACCACGCGCTCAATCTGGCAGGAGTGCCGAAACCGGGCGTGACACAGGCGGCGATGGCGCCCGTGCTCGACGCGTTCGCGAAGCGGCTGAGCGATGCGTATCCGGACACCGATCGCGATCGCACGTTCACGACGACGATGCTGCCACGGATGGGAATCAGCTCGAGACCGCAGAGCAATGGACCGCTCGTGCTCGTCGGCGCGCTGCTCGCACTTGCGGCCGCGCTCGTGCTGGCGGTCGCCTGCCTCAATCTCGCCAACCTGCTGCTCGCGCGAAGCGCGGCCAGGCGTCGCGAGTTCGCGATCCGGCAGGCGCTCGGCAGTGGCCGGCGTCGGATCGTGCAGCAGATCGTCGTCGAAGGCCTGACGCTGTCCGCCCTCGGCGCCGCGGTCGGGATCGCGGTCAGCTGGTGGACGACGGCGGCGCTGACGTCGTGGCTGTCGTCGATCCTCACGTTCGGCATCGACATCATCATCGCCCCCTCGTCGCGTCTGTTCGCGGCTGCGGTTGCCTTCGCCGCGCTGAGCACCATCCTTTTCGCGCTCGGACCGGCGTGGTCCGCTTCGCGTCTCGACGTGACCGAGCATCTCAAGCTCGCGCCCGGGCGAGGCGCGCGCCGGACCTTCGGCAGATCGCTGCTGGTTGTCGGTCAGATCGCCGTGTCGCTGGCGCTCGTCGCCGCCGGCGGCCTGTTCGCGCGCGGTGCGATCGCGGCGTCGTCTGCCGACGTCGGTTATCCGTTGACCGGACAGATTGTGATCGGCCTGGATCCGAGCCTGGCCGGTTACGACGTCGCGCGGACACGTTCGACCTACCGCGCCGTATTGGAGCGGGTCCGGAGGTTGGCGTCGGTTTCACGTGCGTCGGTCGCCTCCACCGTGGCGTTCGGCGACGTCCAGATGGGCGCGCGCGTGCACACGCGCCAGACCGACGACGAGATCGAGGCGGGAATGGACGTCGTCGGCGCCGACTACTTCACGACGCTTGGTGCGCCAGTGGTTCGCGGCCGCGAGTTCACGAGCGAGGAGGAATCTACCGCGACCGGAGCGTCGCCGGCGATCGTTGACGGTCACTTGGCACGCTTGCTGTTCGGCGAGGCTGACGCCGTTGGTCGCAGCTTCGAGCTGCGCGTTCGCGGCTCCGATGCGCCGCAATCCTTCCATGTCGTCGGCGTAGCGCCGCCGATTCGGCACGATCTCTTCGAAGTGCCGGCCCAGCCGCACGTGTATCTGCCGTACGGCTCACGCTCCACCACGATGATGACGCTGCACCTGCGCGCGGCGCCCGGCGTGTCGGAGCGCGCGCTGCTGGAGGCAGCGCTGAAGGAGCTGCGCGCCCTCGATCCGCAGCTGCCGGTTTTGACGGCGCGTACGATGACCGCCCAGCGCGACGAAAGCATCTCGATGTGGGGCGTGCGTGCCGCGGCGGTGCTGTTCGTCGCGTTCGGCGGGCTGGCATTGCTGCTCGCCACGATGGGCGTGTATGGGTTGAAGGCGTACGACGTGTCGACGCGAACCCAGGAAATCGGCATCCGGATGGCGATGGGTGCGACGAGCGGCGACGTTCAGCGGCTGGTTGTCGGCGAGGGTGCGCGGACGACCGCAATCGGTCTCGTGGCGGGACTCGCGCTGGCTGTTGCGCTCGGGAAGCTCGCCAGCAGCCTGCTGTATCGCGTCAGCCCGTTTGATCCGGCTGTGCTGACGCTCGCCGCGGTTGCGCTGTTCGCGGCGGCGATGCTTGCGTGCTACTTCCCGGCGCGACGCGCGACGCGCGTCGTTCCTCTCGAAGCGCTTCGCTCGGAATAGGATGTAAGGGCCGAGCGAGCTCGGCCCCTACGACCTCGACCGAATCTATTTCATCTCTTCGGCGAGACGCTGGATGCGTCCTTCGAGCCCGCCCATCATTGCCGCCACCGTCGGCGAATAGCCGGTGTATTTCGCCGGCAGTTTCCACTCGGCCGCCGCCTGCGCCGGCGTCTTGCCGGCCTTCAGTTCGCCCTGCGCCCAGGTCAGGAAGTCCTGGTTGAAGTCCGCGTACTCCTTCAGGTCAGCGAAGGTGGTATTCGCGGGCGTGTGGCCGTTGATGATCACATCGACACCCTTGATGCCGTTGTAGGCCTTGTTGAGTGTGTCGGCGTAGTGCAGCACGCTGCCACCGTTGGCCGCATCGACCAGCGGCACGCTCTTGCCTGCGAACATGTCCCCGGAGTGCATCACGCGCAGCGCCGGGAACACGACCCAGGCGTCGCCATTGGTGTGACCGGGGCCGAAGTAGTAGAGGTCGATCTGATCGGCGCCCTTGCCGAGTGTCATCTTGTCCTTGAACGTTCGCTTGGCCATGCCGACGCCGTTGTGTTCTTTGAAGATCGGCATCTTCTCCATGTTCGCCTTGGTGTTTTCCTGGGCGACGAAGTCGATCGTCGCAGGAAATTCGACGTTGCCGCTGACATGGTCGCCGTGTGTATGGGTGTTGATCAGGGTGGTGACGGCTTTTGGCGTCAGTGTCTTGATCTTGTCGAGAATCGGCTTGCCCCAGCCCGGGTTCTTGGCGTCCACGACCACGACGCCTGCCGCAGTGATGAACACTGCGGTGTTGCCCCCGCCGCCGCGCAGCACGTAGAGGTTGTCCTTGACCTTCTCGACCTCGATGACCTTCGGTGCGTCAGCCGCGGGCGGCTGATAAGCCTTGACGCCGAGCGACAGAGCGCCGATCAGGATCAATGCGCTGAGCGCGATGCCACGCTTCATGAAATGCCTCCAGGGAAGAACACGCGTTGAATGAACCAGAACGTACCTGCGACCATCACCACGACCGACCCGGCGAACGCCAATTGACGGCCCGCCGCTTCGTTGCGCGATCTTAATGCAGTCAGGGCCGTGGCGATCACCGCCACGACCAGCAATTGCGCGATTTCCATCCCGGCATTCAGCGACAGCACCGACCAGCCGAGCGCCCGGCGGGGCAGGTCCATTTCGCGCAACACGCCGGCGTACCCGAACCCGTGGATGACGCCGAATGCTGCCGCAATCCAAACCCGGACGTCGCGTCCACCGCGGATCAGCAGGTTATCCGCACCGACGTAGATGATGCTGAGCGCGATCGCCGGCTCGATGAGCCGCGCCGGAGGCTGGACGACATTGAGTGACGCGAGCGTCAGCGCTACCGCGTGCGTCAGCGTGAACGCGGTCACGATGACGGTGAGTTGACGCAGGCTGCCGCCAAGCATCAGCAGCCCGAGCAGAAAGATGAGGTGATCAGGCCCCAGCAGAATGTGCTCGAATCCGGTTGCCAGAAACGTCCGCATCACCGCCAGCGCGCCTTGGGGAGTCCCGGCGTAGTAAGTGAACGTGGTCCGGCCGTGGTCGAGGATGGTCTGTGTCAGCGCACTCCCCTCGGCGACGTTGACGAACGTCTGATGGACCGGGTCGTACGGAAACATGTTGGTCGTGACCGTCATCGTGGCGGGTGGCCCGGCCAATGTGTAGTGGATCGACAGCCGCAGCGACTGGCGATCCACGATCGGCTCGGCACTCGACCACTGCGGCGTCAGCGTCTGACCGTTGACACGGACGGTCAGGCGCGGTGACAGCAGGGCCACGATCGCCGGCGATTCCTGGGACGCAACCGTCGGATCGAGGAGACGCTCCGCCTGGTCGATGTTGAGATCGTGCGCCAGGTCGAACATGTGCACGACGAGCGTGCCGTCGATCGACATCGGCTGCACACGAAGGTCGACGAAGCTGAAAGGAACCGGGTGGGCGTCGGCGCTTCGGGACGCTGCAAGCGCCGCAATCGTCGCGACGACGATACTGAGAAGTCGCAGGCACGCACGTCGTCTCACGGCGGCCAATGTTAACGTACGGCCGTCAAGCCGTTGCTCGACGGCTACGTCGTTACGCTTCGGGTTGAGGCGATGCCGGACACGGGTCGAGGACGCAACCGACGAACGCGCTCGTGACCAGGCTGGTGTCGATCGCGAAGTGCGGCACGTAGCAATCCTGCGCTTCCTCGAGCGGCCGAATCATCCGTTGCCGATCGCGCGCCGCGGGCTCGAATAGAAACGCGCGACGATGCACGCGATAGACCACCCAGGCGTGCTGGCCCGACGCGGCGGGATTCCCTTCGCAGATGACCCGGCCCACGAAGAACTCGGCGTGGATGCCCAGTTCGCCGAGCTTTCTCCACGCCCACAGCGCAAAGTCCTCGCAGTCGCCGCGCCGGCGACTCTCGAAGGCGCACGGCTCCTGCCAGACATCGCGGTCGTTGAACTCTTCGGCATCCGACACGTACTCGCAGCTGTTCAGCCAGTCGACGATGTCATCGATGGTTGCGACCGGAACCGCGCTTCGGCCTTCAAAGTAGTGGCCGAATTGACAGCGCGAGCCCGGTCCGAACGCGATCGCCGGAATATCCATCTTCAGGCGCTCCCAGGGCGACTCTGGGAGACCCAGGCAGTTCGATCGAAACCAGCGAATCAGTTGCTCAGGGCGGGGGGCGAGCACGTCATGAGATACGCGATCCGTTGCGAATAGGTTCGATGGTCTCGGACCGCTCCTGCCGCTATTCGTAACGCAATGCCAGGACTGGATTTACACGCGTCGCTCGGCGCGCCGGAATGTATCCGGCCAGGAGCGCGATCCCAGCCAGCAGCCCCGCTGCGCCGGCCGCGGTCACCGGGTCGCTCGCGGTGACGCCGTACAGCTGACTGCCGACGACGCGGCTCAGTCCCCAGGCTGCCACCAGACCGAGAACGACGCCGCTGCCGACCAGAATCAGCACCTCGCGCATCACCAGCCAGATCACGTCGTTCTGGACTGCCCCGAGCGCCATCCGCACGCCGATCTCCCGCGTGCGGCGCGCCACGGTGTACGCCATCACTCCGTAGAGACCGATCACCGCGAGTATCGTCGCCAGAACCCCGAATGCGGTGGACAGCGTCGCGATGAACCGTTCGACCAGCAGCGAACGATCGATTTGCCGCTCGAGCGTGCGGAGGTTGTAGACCGGCACCTTCGCGTCAAGTTCGTGCATCGTCCGCTGCGCAGCCGCGAAGCCGACCGTCGGATCGCCGCTCGTGCGCAGGTACATGACGACCGAACCCGGCTGCCGCTCTTCGAGCATCGGGAAGAACAGCTGACGCGGAATTTCGTCGCGCACGCCGGTGTATTTCGAATCGCGGACCACCCCGACGATCTCAATTGGCGTCGGCGTGCCCGGGTTGCCGCCAAAGCCGAGGTGACGGCCGATCGGATTTCGATCCCCGAAGTATTTTTTCGCGAAGCTCTCGTTGACGATGACGTGACGATAGCCGTTGCCGTCGCCGTTGTTCACGGTCGCCGGCGGCGGCGGGGTTGCGCCTTCGTCGCGCGAGTCGAACTCGCGCCCCAGCAACACCGGTACGCCCAGCATCGCGAAATAGCCTGGGCTCACCGAATTGCAGTACGGGTTCATCTGCTCGCCCTGTTGTGGCTGATAGCCCTCGATCGTCACCGTGCTGTCCCACTCGTTGCCCTCGAGCAGGCCCATCGTGGCGAACCCGACATCGCGCACGCCCGGCTGCGCTCGGAAACGATCGACCAGCGTCTTGTAGAGAATAAGCATCCGAGGCGGCGTGTAACCGCTCAGGCCGGGTGAGATGTTGAACGCGACGACGCTCTCGGTCTTGATGCCGAGGTCGAGCAGCCGAAGGTTGCGCAGCGTGCGGATGAACAGGCCCGCGCTGATCAATAGCAGAACAGAAATCGTCACCTGGGCGATGACCAGCGCCTTGCGGAAGCGAACGCCGCCGCCGACGACGGAACCGGCCTGATCCTTGAGCACCGGCGCAAGATTCGGATTGGTCGATCGCCAGGCCGGGATCAGGCCGAACAGCAGTCCCGTCGCAAGCGACAGCGCGAAGTTGAAGGCGAGCACCCGCCAGTCCATGCTGCCCGTAATCACGTGCGGCGAATCCGACGTCGGCAAGAACCCGAGCAGGAATTTCGTGGTCCACGCCGCGATTACCAGGCCGAGCGCGCCGCCGACGACCGCCAGCATCGCGCTTTCGACCAGCAGCTGGCTGATGATCTGTGTCCGGCTCGCACCGATGGCGAGCCGGAGTGCGATCTCTTTCTGCCGCGCCGTTGCGCGAGCGATCAGCAGGCTCGCGACATTCGCGCACGCAATCAACAGAACGCCGGCGACGATGCCGAAGAGCAGCCACAGCGGTTGCGTCAGCTGAACCCGAATCGGCGATCGGCCCTGACCCGCCGGGAGCAGGCTCATCGTGCCCTTCAGAAACTGTTC
>DASXGC010000090.1:0-2554 GCA_036489235.1 Vicinamibacterales bacterium | reverse complement strand
TCGAACGGCGCATCGAAGCAGGATTGCAACCCGACGTGCGCTCGGTGGCGTCGGTCTTCATCAGCCGCTGGGACGTCGCGGTCACCGGCAAGGTGCCGCAGCCGCTCAACGATCGGCTCGGCATCGCTGTCGCCAAGCGGACCTACAAGGCCTATCTGGGCTTACTGAGTTCGCCACGATGGATGCGCGCCTACAATGCTGGCGCGCGTCCGCAACGGCTGCTGTGGGCTAGCACTGGGACCAAGGATCCGAAGGCGTCGGATGTCCTCTACGTCAAGGCCCTGGCCGCGCCGTTCACGGTGAACACGATGCCTGAAGGCACACTCAAAGCCCTCGCTGACCACGGCGATGTCGGCGCAACCATCTCGGCGGACGGGGGCGACACCGCACAGGAGCTGGCACGATTTGCGGACGCAAAGATCGACGTCGATGCACTATCGAAGCAGCTTCAGGACGAAGGCGGCAAGTCCTTCGTCAATTCCTGGAACGACCTGATGGGCGTGATCAGCTCCAAATCCGCCGCACTCAAACGAGCGAGCTAGCGCTGTGAATGCGAAGTCGCGGCCCGCCCAGCGCCGACGAGTGCGGCAAGATCGAGCTGACGTCGCAAAGGCGTCCGTGGCTGGGAAGGTGTTGGTCGTCGACGTGGGCGGAACCTCGGTCAAGATCCTTGCCACCGGACAAACCGAGGAGCGCTCATTTCCGTCCGGTCCGACGTTGACCCCCAGGCAAATGGTGTCCGGAGTCGAGAAGCTCGCCCGGGGTTGGACGTACGACGTGGTGTCGATCGGGTATCCCGGCCCAGTCTTGCACGGTTGCCCGATTGCCGAACCGCATAACCTCGGACGTGGATGGGTCGGATTCGACTTCGCAGCGGCGTTCGGCCGTCCGGTGAAGGTCGTCAACGACGCCGCGATGCAGGCTCTGGGGAGCTACAACGGGGGCAAGATGCTCTTTCTAGGCCTCGGAACGGGACTTGGATCCACTCTGATTGTGAACGGGATTGTGGAGCCCATGGAACTTGGTCACCTGCCCTACAAGAAGGCTACCTATGAGGACTACGTGGGCCGTGTCGGACTGGAGCGCCACGGCAAGAAGAAATGGCGCCGTCACGTGGCTGACGTCGTGGCCCGCTTCATCGCCGCGCTCGAACCCGACGATACGGTGATTGGGGGCGGCAACGTCAAGAAACTTGATACGCTGCCGCCGCATTCTCGCGCAGGCGAGAACACCAACGCCTTCCGCGGTGGATTTCGCCTGTGGGAGCAAGAGCACGCTCGCCCGCACACCGGAACGCGTTCGAAACCACGGACTTGATCAGAGAGGGTGCCGCACATGGCTGCACGATCGGAGATAGCTCGCGGGGATTCAACGAGCAGACAGGGGACGTGGCGCGCTCTCGAAGAACACTATGGGACGATGAGGGGGCGGCACCTGCGCGACCTGTTCGCGGGCGATCCAACGCGTGGCGAGCGGATGACGGCGGAGGCCGCCGGCGTCTTTCTGGATTATTCGAAGAATCGCATCGACGACGAGACGGTAAGCTTGCTTGTCCAGCTCGCCGAGCAATCAGGGCTGCGCGAGCGAATCGACGCGATGTTCCGGGGCGAGAAAATCAACGTTACGGAAAATCGTGCGGTCCTGCACGTTGCGCTGCGTGCACCGAGAGGTGCGTCCGTCGTCGTCGACGGCAAGAACGTCGTACCGCAGGTTCACGCTGTGCTCGACAAGATGGCCGACTTCGCCAACCGCATCCGCAGCGGCCAATGGAAGGGACACACCGGAAAGCGCATCCGCAACGTCGTCAATATTGGCATTGGCGGCTCCGATCTCGGGCCGGTGATGGCGTATGAGGCGCTCAAGTATTACAGCGACCGCGCCATGAGGTTCCACTTCGTGTCCAATGTCGATGCTACCGATTTTGTCGAGGCGACGCGCGATCTGGATGCTGCGGAAACGCTGTTCATCATCTCCTCGAAGACCTTCACCACGCTGGAGACGATGACCAACGCGCAAAGCGCGCGCGATTGGTCGCTGCGCGGCCTCGGCGGCGAAACCAAAGCGGTCGCCAGGCATTTCGTCGCGGTTTCGACAAATACCGAAAAAGTCGCAGAATTCGGCATCGATACCGCCAACATGTTCGAGTTCTGGGACTGGGTCGGTGGGCGCTATTCCATGGACTCCGCTATCGGCCTGTCGACCATGCTTGCGATCGGCCCCGACCACTTCCGCGCCATGTTGGAAGGGTTTCATGCGATCGACGAACATTTCCGTAGCGCGCCATTCGGGCGCAATCTGCCGGCGCTCATGGGTCTGCTCGACGTCTGGTACAACGACTTCTTCGGCGCGCAAACCGTCGCCGTGCTGCCCTACGACCAATACCTCAAGCGCTTTCCGGCCTACCTCCAGCAGTTGACGATGGAGAGCAACGGCAAGCACGTGACGCTCGCCGGCACGCCGGTCGACCACCAGACCGGTCCGATCTACTGGGGCGAGCCCGGAACCAATGGCCAGCACTCGTTCTATCAATTGATCCACCAGGGCACTCGGCTCA
>DASXGC010000067.1:0-12035 GCA_036489235.1 Vicinamibacterales bacterium | reverse complement strand
TATCGGCTGGCGCCTCGGCGACGAGCGTGCCGTTTCCGTCGGGCTACGCCGACGTCGACGCGTTGCTCAACGCGGCATCGTCTTGAGTTGGAGCGACGATCCGGCCGAACAGCATCGACCCGACGCCCACAATCAGAACCTCGAACAGGCCGAACGCGACACCGACGACCATGCCAAAGGAAAACGACACCGGCAGCCCGAACAGAGACAACGCGAGCACGCGCATCAGTCCGTCGAGACTCATCGCGTGGTTGGGGAGCGTCTCGAACAGGCGTTCTGAAACGATCAAAAGATAGACTGCCGCGCCGTTGAAACCGCCTGCGACCACCGCGGTCATGAACTGCTGCCCCGGCGAGGCCAACTCGAATGGCGCACCCCACCGCCGAATGCTGGCGCGCGTGACATACCAGGTCAGCGCCCACAGCACCGCGAACGCGGCGACGCCGATCCGGGTATCCAGGATGCCGAGCGCCGGTTTGAGCGAATCCCTCAGGTGAGCAGTCGCGGCGACGACAATCACGAACGTTGCTGCGCGAAACGTCGCCAGACACCAAATCCGCAGGGTCAACGCGCGATCAGTATCGGCCATGCGCCAGCCCCAGACCGAGCCACAGCACAGCGAGAAAGAGGACAACAGTGACGCCGTACAACGAGGCGAGAACGTGCCTCGCGCGAGCAGGCGCGCCAGCACCCGCACCTCGCAGGCGAATGACGACGTCGCTTCGAAGCAACGCCAGACACAGCATCACAATCGCCAACGACAGTTTGACGGTCAGCGCCCTGCCCCAGCTCGAAGCTGCAGGCATCAAGCCCTCACCCTTCAATCCGAGGTTGCTGACGCCGGTGACCACCGTGACGCCGATGACAGACCAGAACAGCCACTCGTACAGCGCCGTAATTCGCGGCAGCACGCTCGACTCGGCGTCGCCAGCCAGCACGATGCACAGCCCGCACATCACCAGCGCGCCGCCGACGAGCAGCGCGACCGATGCGACATGCAGGTAGCGGACGGCAAACCACAGCTCGAACGACGGAAGGTGATCGCCAGTCGTGGTCAGTACGCCGTTCACGTCAGACCCGGGGAAACGCGTCAACGTAATCGGCGATCGACGCGCGCACCACTTTGCGGGCATGAGCCACGCCATAAACCCGGTTGATATGCGCCGTGGCCTTTCGTCCTGGAACCAGCTTGTAGGTAAGGAAGTAGTGCTGCAGACGCTCGATCAGCACCGCCGGGACGTCGTGGATGTCGCGCGCCTCGCCATAGATGTAGTCGTTGTCGAGCACGCTGATGATCTTGTCGTCCGCCTCGCCGCCGTCAATCATCTGCAGGCCGCCAATCACGCGGCACCGCACGATGATTTCGTTGCGGGTGATGGCGCGTTCGCTGAGCACGCAGATATCCAGCGGATCGCCATCGCCGCGCTTTGCTCGCGGAGCGAGGTCGCGGACGCGATCGGCACAGTAAGTTCTCGGGACGAAACCGTAAAGCGATGGTGGCTGCGCAGACGTTCGCTGCGGCCGATCGACGCGAAGATAGCCGGACGCCTTGTCGACTTCGTATTTCATGAGATCGAACGGCGTGAGCTCGATGTAGGCGTTGAGCAGGTCCGGAGGCTGCGGACCGATGTCGAGGCCGTGCCAGGGATGTGGGCGATACAGATCGATGTCTCGAAGAGTCATCAGCAGGTTCCGGTTCAGCGAACGTGGCGATGTTAGCACTCGCCCACCGGCCGGCGTGCAGGGGCCATGGCTGGCGATTTTGTCCTTTCGACGTAGACCCCGTGGCGTTTTGACAAGACACTGCCGACCCGCCTAGCATCCGCGCAGCCAGGAGGGCTCCAAATGTTCGACAAACTCGTGACAGGCGCCGCGCTGTTCGGCTCGTTGTCCATCGCCGTGGCTGCGGCCGCGCAGACTCCGCCAGCCGCACCGGCTCCAACCGAGGCCGCGAAACCGAATGACTACTCGGATCCCAAGACGTGGCTGTGCCGGCCTGGCGGTCACGATGCCTGCGACATCGACGAGACCACGACCGTGGTTGCGGCCAACGGCACGCTGACGAAGGAAACGTGGCAAGCCGATCCGAAGGCACCGATCGATTGCTTCTACGTCTACCCGACCATCTCCACCGATCCCACGCCGAACAGTGACATGAACCCGGATCCGGCCGAGCTCAACGTCATCAAGCAGCAGTTTGCCCGCTTCGCGTCACAATGTCGGCCTTTCGCGCCGCTCTATCGTCAGATCACGCTCGCCGGACTGCGGCGTGTGCTCACCCCGCAAGGCGTCGGCAGTGCGTTCGACAAAGGCGTGCAGTACGACGATGTGAAGGACGCCTGGAACTACTATCTGGCTCACGACAACAACGGTCGCGGCGTCGTGCTGATTGGGCACTCGCAGGGCTCGTTCATCCTCTCGGAGTTGATTCGCAACGAGATCGACGGCAAACCGATCCAGTCCAGAGTGGTCTCGGCGATCCTGATGGGGACAACGATCGCGGTGCCGAAAGGCAAGGATGTCGGCGGATCGTTCCAGCACCTGCCGCTGTGCCACTCGGCGTCGCAAACCGGCTGCCTGATCACCTTCGCGTCGTTCCGCTCCACGGCGCCACCACCCGCGAATACGCTGTTCGGAAAAGTCGCTGACCCGGCAATGGCCGCTGCGTGCACCAACCCCGCGGCGCTCGCGGGCGGCGGCGGGCCGCTTCATTCCTATCTGTCAGCGGACGGCCGCACCATCACCAGCACATTGAAGCCGCAGCCGTGGGTCGTTCCGGAGCAGTCAATCACCACGCCGTGGGTCAGCGTGCCCGGACTGCTGACGGCGCAGTGCTCGTCCAACGCGAACGCGTCCGGCTTCCTCGAGATCACCGTGCACGGCGATCCGGCTGACCCGCGGACCGACGACATCACCGGCGACATTGGCAGCGGCGCCAATATCGCGACGAACTGGGGACTGCACCTCATCGACGTCAACCTGACGATGGGCAATCTCCTTGATATCGTGAAGGCGGAGCGGAGCGCCTACGGCGCCAAAAAATAGGACGTGTGATCAGGAGAGCTGCGTGATCACGATCTCGAGGCGGCGCTCCTGGCGCTCGGCCGGCTGCCACTGGACGAGGATCGGGCTCTGGTAGGTGCCGCGTAGCAGCCGGGCGCCGGCGTGCTCGCGGTCGTAGGCAGCGAGGAAGCTGACCCGGCGAGAACGGATGAAACGGCGTGCCGGCAGCGACATCACCTTTGCCACCAGCCGTTCGAACGACGACTGATCGAGCCGCAGCGCCTCCATCAGCGAGTTGAGCACGCGCACGACGTCGTAACGCGCGTAGCTGAGCGTCTTCCCCGGAATCGACAGCGGATCGTCGAGCATGTTGCGGCCCTTGCTCGCGGCGAAGCGCAGCGGGTTCTTCAACACCTCGACGAGATCGTGCTTCATCAGCAGCGTCTCGTACTCGTTCACCGTGATGCCGACGTTGCGCTCGTTCGGCTCGACGATGAGATCGACGCGGCCGCGTTCGAGGCCACTGGTGGCCAGGAGTTCGTTGACCTGATCGAGCAGGCCGAGCCGGGAATCGGCGAGGTTGACCGAGTCGATTGGATGCTTCGACACCGAAATCGTGACCGGCATCCGCAGTACCACCCGCTCGTGGTCGTAAGCGACCACCGCCGTCGTCCGCTGGCGGCGCACTTCATCGCAGGTGCCGTCGAGGTCCACGAAGTAGACCGGAGCATCGGGCCTGGTCTTGTAGGTCACGCAGTTGCGCAGCCCGGCACCGATGAAGGTGAGGTGCGAGTCGCCGTTGCGCGGTTCGACTTCCTTCTGGGCCTCGCTCAGCTCCGTGCGGAGCTCCATGTTGTCGTGGCGGTACTCCGCACCTTCCGGGAAGAGCGCGTGGAAGGTGCCAAAGAACTTCGACAGGTGGCCGTGATCGTGGCGCAATCGCGCCGACAGGCTCTGATCGAGATAACCGGCGGTGGTGTGGAACGAGCAGTACAACGCGCGCTGGTGGCGATGAAGGACGTCGCCCGCTTCTTCCTGAATGCGGGTATTGACGTCGATGGCTTCGAAGCGTCGCTGCGGCGCCAGGGTGAGGCGAAGCTCGGTCGGGCCCGGAGTTGTGCTCATCGGGCGTTCACGGTCCCATCTGCCAGTGGGGCAACGCCGGCGAGATCGGCGGCGGAACAGCCCCGCACCTGCAAGATTCGCTCGACCACGTCGCCGACCACGCTGTCCGGCGTCGACGCGCCAGAGGTGATGCCGATCGAGACCGGCCCGGGCGAGAGCCAGCCGTGGGCGGTCACCTCGGCGCCGCCGCTCAGCGGGCGATGACGGATGGCGTCCGCGTCGATGCAGCGCCGGTCCTCGATGTGATAGGTCGGAAGCACCGGCGCACACATGCCGGCGAGCGCCTGGGTGTTGCTGCTGTTGTAGCCACCAATCACCACCATCACGTCGAGTCCGCCGACCGCGAGCAAGTCCGTGACGGCGTCCTGGCGGTCCTGTGTCGCCGAGCAAATCGTGTCGAACGCGCGGAAGCGGTGCTCCAGCGCCGCGTCGCCGTAACGATCGCGCATCGCCGCCCGCAGCAGTTCCTGGATTTCCAGACTCTCACTCATCAACATCGTCGTCTGGTTGGCGAGGCCGATGCGCGCGAGGTCTCGTTCGGGATCGAACGACGGACTCGCCGCGGGACCGAGAGCCTCGAGGACCGCGGCGGCCGTGGTTTCGCCACGGATGAACGAGCAGACAATCCCGGCTTCTCTGGTGTTGCGGACGCAGAGGTACTGACCGCCGTCGTGGAGTTTGGTCTGCGACGCTGTGGCACGCGTCTCTTCGTGATAGTGCTTGCCGTGGATCACGACCGTGAAGCCGTCGCGCGCGCAGCGATGCACCATCTTCCAGACGTTGAGCACACTGCCGCAGGTCGTATCGACCAGAACGCATCCCTTAGCGTGGAGGTGCTCCATCTCCGCAACCGTGACGCCGAACGCCGGAAGAATCATCACATCGCCGGCATGGATGTCCCCGTAGCGGCCCAGGGGATTCGCAGAACTGGGAAGAATCTGAACGCCCATCTCGCGGATCCGGCTGTTCACGTCGGGGTTATGGATGATCTCGCCGGACAGGAAAATGCGGCGGTCGGCGAAGCGCTTGCGCGTTTCGTAGGCGTACTCGACCGCCCGGTCCACGCCATAGCAGAAGCCGAAGACATGTGCGAGTTTCAGCCGGACAGCGCCGGCGCTCGCCTCGTAGCCCAGCTCCTTGAGCGTCTCGACGACCGCGCTTTGGTACGTACGCGCCAGCATGGGCGCGACCTCAGCCTTGAGGCCCAGCCCCTTCCGAAAGTACAGCTCTGTCACGTATGTAAAGAATAACCGACGTTGGCCGGCGGCCCAACTATTGACGTGAACGGCGGTCTGGTACGGGGCGGACCGCCCGGCGGGGCCGTTGTTTGGCCGAAACTGACCTGATGATCAGGCGTCCACCGCCCGTTTCCGGCAACGGCGTTTCGCCCTGCGCGGCTGCCGCCCGCTACAGGGCGCCAACGGCGGGCTGTTTCAGGGCTGCCGCCGTGGGGAGGCGGACGAAACGATTCTGTTCGCTCGAACAATAGCCAATCACAAAGAAGTTGTAATCACAGGCCCGCAGCCTGCTTTTTCGCCGCAGGGCGCTTTCCGGCGGCGAGCACCGCCGCCAGCATGCGATCGATTTCGGCCCGCGGAACGTAGCGTCCCGCGGCAACCACCCCGACTATCGTCCGCGTATTGGTGATGGCCACGGTCGGATCGGCGCTGAGCAGCACGAGGTCGGCGACTTTGCCGCGTTCGACGGTGCCGAAGTCCTTGACCCGATTGAAATACTTTGCCGGATTGATGGTCGCGGTCTGCAGAGCCTCGAGCGGGGTAAAGCCTGCCGCGACGAAGCGCTCGAGCTCGCGATGCAGGCTGAAGCCAGGCATGACGCCGACGCCAGCCGGCGTGTCGGTGCCGGCCAGAAACGGCACACCCGCAGCCTTCAGTCGTTTGACGAGGCCGAGTTCGTGCTCGACGAAGCGCTCGCGGACCACCAGCGGATCAGTGTCGAGGCTCTTGAGGATCGAGGCTTTCCACCGTGGCCACTCCTTCGACTTCCAGGTCGCCGGCGCATAGCGGGTATCGGCATCCTGCTCCGGATCGACCGTGTCCACCAGCCATTGCCCGCGCTCCCAGAACAACGTCGGGCACTGCCAGGTGTGATGCTTCGCAAGCATCTTGATGATGGTCGCCTCGCGAGTCGCGTCGAATGTGTCGAGAAACACGCCCGGCCCCTTGGGCCCTTTCAGTAGTTCGGTTTCGGCCGTGGAACTCGCTTCGAAGATCCCGATCAGGTGCTCGAAACTCTGCTGTCCCGCGTCGACGGCTTCGCTGGCGCGAATGGCGTCGGGCACGTGTCCGACAAACGGGATCTGGAGCTTGCGGGACTGGTCCGCGATCGCGAAGTACGCGTCCCGTGGAACATTCGACTGAACCTTGATGAAGCTGGCGCCTGTCGCCGCCAGTTCGTTCACAGCACGACGTCCATCCGCTTCTGACTTGATCGCGATCGACGCGGGATAGGTGGTCTTTAGGCCGTCGAGCATGGGGCCCGCAAACATCATTCGCGGCCCGAGCAGGCGATGCGCGCCGATTTCCTTGCTCGCGCCGACGATATGGGCGAGGTCGCTGCCCATATCACGAACACCGGTCACGCCGTTGGCGATGAACAGCGGCAGAATCAGGTCGTTCGCAGAATCGCCGAGATCGTCACCGAAGAACGTGTGGACGTGCATGTCCCACAGTCCGGGGATCATGAACTGCCCGGATGCGTCCACCACAGTGCCGCCGGTTGGAATGCTGGCCCGATCGTCGCGCCCGAAAAACGCAATGCGTTCGCCAGTGACGATCACGGTCATGCCGGGGCGGATCGCGCCGCTGATCGTGTCGATGACCGATACATGCGTGAATGCGACGCTCTTGCCGGACGGCGCCGGTACCTGTGCACGTGGCGACGCCGTCGTGGCCAACAACGCCAGCACACTGGCGGCAAGCGAGCGACGCATACGCTCGGCTGTCATCACACCGCTGCGTGCCGCGACTCGTAGATCGAGCCGCCAAGCCAGCACTGCGGGATCGCCAGCACAGCGAGCGCGACCGGATACCAGCGTGGTCCCAACCCGGCATTCCAGGTCAGAACGACGCCGAGGAACCCAAGTACCGTCCCGATAAATCCCAGAATCATCGCGTGGCGGAGAGGATGGCTGGGCGCGAACCGTGCGGTGAGCCACGCCCCGGCGGCGCTGATCACGAAGCGGTAGAAAGTCGCAACTACTGACTGCAGATCGTTGATCGGCTGATTCTGTGGCGGGTAGAAGCCTGCGCTGTGCAACACGCCGTCTGTCACAGTGGTCACGATGACGGTGAAGACGAGTCCAGCGAGAAGCGCTCCGAATGACCTCAGTGTCATGACGAATGCTAGCAC
This sequence comes from Vicinamibacterales bacterium, assembly GCA_036489235.1. GTDB lineage: Bacteria > Acidobacteriota > Vicinamibacteria > Vicinamibacterales > CAVVIG01 > CAVQFC01. The sequence continues at coordinate 4,535 of DASXGC010000067.1, read as the reverse complement.
CGCCCAGGCGACGAGACTAGCGGCGCGGCACCCGTAAGGCGGTCGCGAGCAGCAGTCGCATTCTCGCACGGACGTGTAGAGGGAACGCGTCGGGAGCACCACGATCAGGCCGTTCGCGTTGCGGTCTATACTCGATCGAACGGGACGTTTTTCCGCCGTATCTCGAATGAAGGTCATCCTCACGCCGGTCGGATCCGCCGGCGACATCAACCCATTCATCGTCGTCGGACGCGAGCTTCGGCGACGTGGACACGACGTGGTCCTGCTCGCGGTCGATCCGTTTGCCGACATCGTCTCGAAAGCCGGGCTGCATTTCGTGTCGGTTGGCAGCAGCGACGAATTCGACCAGGCGACGAACGATCCGAATCTGTGGCACCCGAGCCGCGGTCCCCGCATCGTGTTTCGCGCGGTCGTGGACGGCATGCGACGAGGCTATACCGCCATCGAACAACAGTTTGAGCCTGGACGAACGATGCTGGTCGGGCATCCGCTGTCGGTGTGCACCCGCGTTTTCGAAGAGGTGTACAACGTTCCGGCGGCGACGGTTCATCTGGCGCCCAGCATCCTGCGGTCGGACTTTCAGCAGTCGGCGCTGCCGTCGGGCCAGGATCTGTCGTCGTGGCCGCGCTGGATCAAGCGGACGGTGTGGTGGGTGGCGGACCGGCTGGCGGTTGACCCTGTTCTCGTGCCGCCCGTGAACGCCTGGCGGAGCGAGTTTGGACTGCCACCGATCTCGCGCATCTTTCAGACGTGGATCAACTCGCCGCAACGAATTCTCGGCTTTTTTCCCCACTGGTTCGCGCCGCTGCAGCCGGACTGGCCGCCACAACTTCGGCTGACCGGGTTCACGCTGAGCGATCGCAGTTGCGCGCCCGCCACGCTGGGGGCATCCGAGGCTGACCGCACGGCTGCGCAGGTTGAAGACGCGGCGCTCGAAGCGTTTCTAGCCTCAGGCGACCCTCCGATCGTCTTCACGCCGGGCTCGGCCAACCGGCACGCGGAGCGTTTTTTTCGCGCAGCTGTGGATGCCGCGGTGCGGATGGGACACAGAGCAGTGCTGGTCAGCAGCTATCGGGAACACGTGCCGGCGGACCTGCCGGACGTCGTGCATCACGCCTCGTACGCGCCCTTTGCGACGCTCTTTCCACGCGCCGCCGCGGTCGTGCATCACGGCGGCATCGGCACATGCGCACAAGGCCTGGCCGGAGGCGTGCCGCAACTGATCATGCCGATGGGCTTCGATCAACCGGACAACGCGCTGCGCCTGAAACGGCTCGGCGTCGCCGAGAGCCTGTCGCCGGCGCGGTTCGACGGGTCGCGCCTCGCGGACGCGCTGCAGCGACTGTTGACCAGTACCGAAGTCGCTGCGGCGTGCAAGGCTTCGCAGCGCCGGCTTCAGGCGGAGGACGGTGTCGGCCGCGCCTGCGATCTGATCGAGCAACAATTCAACGTCTCACCGGGCCAAGCAGATCCCACCGGTTTCCTTCCAGATCCAGGAAGACAGCCAGCTGCCCATAGGCCTCGGCGCGCGGAGCGGTGACGAACGTCACGCCGGCGCCGGCCATCCGTCGTATAGGCCGCCTCGAAGTCGTCCACCCGCAGGAACAAACCGACGCGGCCGGCGAACGGGCGCTATCATTTTCATGTGACCACTCTCGTCCGCTCGAACCGCCCAGCCGACGACAACGGGGACGGCTTGCTCGAACGTGTCACACAGCTCGAAGAAGCCCTCAGAGAACGCCATGCCGAGTTCGCCCAGGAGAAGTCCGACCTCGACGCGTTCGAGATCGACTATCGGAAACGGGTCGGGACGCTGCATGAAAAGCTCGACCAGCTGGAGCTGGCCATCGCCGAGGCGGAGCTGGGCGAGATCTCGAAGCGGCTGCCGAACGGCGCCGGCGCGTATACTGGCCCGGTCGTTTCCGATCGACTGCCGGCCGCGCCGCGACTGACGTCAGACGCCGTCCGCGCGCTGTTTCGGGACGTGGCAAAGGCGATTCATCCCGACCTCGCTCTCGACGAATCGACCCGAGACCGGCGTCACGCTTTGATGGTCGAGGCCAATCGCGCCTACGCCTCCGGCGACGCGGAGCAGCTCCGGCAGATTCTGCAGGCGTGGGAGCGAAGCCCCGAAGCGGTCCCCGGCAACGATCCCGAGGCGACCCGGTTGCGCCTCGCTCGCCGCGTCGTGCAGATCGAGGAACACCTCGCGATGCTCGCGCGGGATTTGGTGGCACTGAAGGACTCGCCGCTCGGCAAGTTGAGAACGATGGTGAACGAGGCCGCCGCGAACGGCAGGGACCTGGTGCGCGACATGATTGGACGACTGAAGCGCGACATCCTGGTCGCCACCAATCGTCTGGACGCGATGCAGCCACCAGATTGACCCCTACCCGCACCCATCAACGACGAAATCGCCTGCGCGACACGCTCCCGGCCTCGAGCGCGTAGTGTGTCATCGCGGCGGCGATACGGGCGGAGCGTCACAGTAGTGCGTTCCGCTGCAGGACATCTGCACGAACGTTTCGGCGATGATATGCCAGCCGCTGCCCTCCTGCTTCCACTTCGCGAAGTAGATGCCAGCGACGCGGGTCTCCCCTTCGGCAGCCGACCAGCTGCCGGACCAATGGCCGCTCTCCCCGGCCTGTCGCCAGTCACGATTCACCGAGATGATGTCGGGGGTCCGAAGGTAAGTGACTTTCGGCCTCGTGGCGATGAGCTCAGCAAACTGACGAAGTTCGTCCTCGCGGTTCAGGGCACGTGCGTTGCCGGAGGAAACACCGACATAGTCGGCTGACCAGACGTCGGCGGCAGCCACGAGGTCGTGAGCAGCTATTGCCTGATTCGATCGATTGCGCGCCGCGCGGATCGCCGATTCATCGGCCGCGACTCCGACTTGCGCAGCTGGCCGGCGCGCCATCGAGCCGACCAGGACGGCGAAGATCACCACGGGGACCGCGAACGCGCGCTTCGATAAAAACCTTGAATCCATGGGTTGACCTGACTAATCCAGCTGGCGTGAAACCGTTCGGCATTGTGACACGCCAACAAGAGGACGGTCTGCGCTCACCGGGTCCACCGGTCGTCGCACGACGTTTGCTACACTGCAAACATCATGAAACGTTTGATCCTTATCTTTTGTCTTGGCGTACTGGCGACGACGCCTGCCGCTGTCTCAGCGCAATCACGGCCGCCCGACGTGCCGACGCCGACCGACGTCAAGCCTGGGAGCATCACCTGCGAGGACGTGCCGTACCCCTTCCCGGTGTCCTATCTGCCGCTCACGCTCTACGGTCAGGACGTGCGGATCGCGTTCATGGACGTCCCGGCGTCTGGTCCGGCCAACGGGCATACGGTGGTGCTGTTTCACGGCAACAACTTCGCCGGCTTCTACTTCGGTTCGGTGATCGAAGCACTGCGCAAGGATGGGTTCCGGGTGATCGTGCCGGATCAGATCGGCTACGGCCGCTCGTCGAAGCCGATCATCCCGTACAACTTTCACGACATGGCGCGCAACACGCACCTGATCCTGCAGAGCCTGAAAATCGACAAGGCGATGATCGTCGGGCACTCGATGGGCGGGATGCTGGCGGCGCGATTCGCGACGCAGTTTCCCAACGTGACCGAGCGGCTGGTGCTGTACAACCCGATCGGCCTGGTCGATCCCCGATTTGATCGGCCGTGGGACAGCGTCGACGAGGCCTACAAGCGGACGCTGGCGTCAACCTATCCGATCATTCGCGCCAGCATCATGCGCTACGTCGCTCACAACCCGGCGGCATGGACACCCGAGTTCGAGACCTACACGCGCGTCCGATACGCCTGGACGCTCAGCGCCGACTGGCCGCGGCTGGCGATGGTGCAGACGCTGATCAACTCGGTTCAGTATCTCGACCCGGTCGTGGACGACTGGGCACATATCAAAGCGCCGACGCTGGTGTTCGGCGGCGCCGACGACAGCCTGCCGGGATCAGCGGCGCTGTTCCGGGAACGCATGAAATTCGTCGCCGACACGATTCCAAACCACAACGCGAAGCTGCTCCTGCTTCCCGGCCTCGGACATGTGCCGCACATGGAAGCGCCGGACAGGACGCTGCCGCCGCTGGTCGCGTTTCTCAAGGAGGGGCTGACCGGTCCAGTCACCGCACGGTGAAGGAGGTGTGGAAGAGATCGGTAGGGTCGGTGTAATCCTTGATCTGTTGCAATCGCTCGTACTCGGCGCCGAAGTCGTAGTAGAGATCCTGCGTGGCCGGCAGACTCATATCAAGTTGAACGCCGTTTGTACCATTGTCCTCGAACGAGCCCCAAAACATGCGCTCGTCTGAGCCCTTGCTGAACTCCCCGAGCAAGTCCTTCATCGATGTCTGGAACTTTTCGGCGGCGGCCTCGAATCCTGCCTCGTAGAACACATCGAAGACGAGCTGCACGAGCGCGTCCCTTCGTTGCATGTGAGTCGTCTGCTTCACCTCATTGGCGCCGAAATCGCCGCCGCCGATAACCCCCTGAAACACTACTTTCAGGCCGGCGGAGTGGTA
>DASXGC010000060.1:0-4738 GCA_036489235.1 Vicinamibacterales bacterium | reverse complement strand
GGCTGCGGTCTCGAGTTGAAGAGCCTGCCGGTCGAGCGCAACAACCTCTGGACCGACGTGTTTCAGCGTGACCTGCAGCAGGGGTTCGATCCGGCGCAAGCCTCGGACAGCATCAAGCCGGGGCTGCTGGCGTTTCGCGGCTGGGGTCTCGAGCGCCAGTTGAGCGCGGAACGGCGGCGCTACATCGACGGGCTCCGCACCGAGATCGCAGCGCTGCGGAAGGCGCAGCCGCCCAAGTACGCATTCGTGCACGGCGTCGCGGACGTCGAGGCTCCGGTCAACCTCAAGGTCAGCAAACGCGGCAGTCCCTACAATCTCGGCGACGAAGAGCCGCGGCATTTCCTCTCGGTGCTGTCGCCGGGCGATCCGGTGCCCTTCACCAAGGGAAGCGGTCGTCTGGAGCTCGCGGACGACATCCTGAGCCAGCCGATCGCGATGCGCGTGATCGTCAACCGCATCTGGAAGGGGCATTTCGGCACCGGTCTGGTCGACACGCCGAGCAACTTCGGTATCGCGGGCGAGCGGCCGAGCAATCCTGAGTTGCTCGAGTACCTGACCCAGCGCTTCATCGATCAGAAGCTTTCGATCAAGCAGCTGCACCGCGACATCATGCTGAGCGCGGTCTATCAACTGAGCACGGACTACGTTGCCGCCAACTTTGAGAAGGATGCCGGCAACCGGTTGTACTGGCGGGCCGATCGCCATCGCATGACCGCCGAGCAGATCCGCGACTCGCTGCTGTCGGTGTCCGGGGCGCTCGACGACAAGATGGGCGGCCCATCGACGCCGTTGTCGCCGTCGTTCAACCGTCGCACGGTCTACGGCAAGGTCAGCCGCTACAAACTAGACGACTACCTGCAGCTGTTCGACTTCCCGAGTCCGAACCTGTCCGCTGAGCGCCGGTTCACGACCACCGTGCCGTTGCAGCGGCTGTTCTTCATGAACAGCGATTTCATGCAGCAGCAGGGCGAGCTGATCGCCCGGCGCGTGGCCGCCGAGCCCGACAACACCGCGCGGATTCAGAAGGCGTATCGACTGATTTTCGGACGGGCGCCGAGCGAAGCCGAAGTTCGCGCCGGCCTCACCTTCCTCACAACCGAGCCTTTGAAGGCGTACGAAGAGGCCAGGAACGCCAAGGACGCAAAGGCTGCGAAGGACGCCAAGGATTCCAAGGACGGCAAAGACACCAAGGCAGCCAATGACGCGAAGGCCGCCGACGTCGGTGCGCCCGCGTCAGGCCGGCCAGACGATGAGAAGGAGAAGGTCGGCGAGGGGATGATGGCGGGTGTTATCGGCGGCGGCGCAAAGAAGGGCGACGCGGCCAAGCTGCTGCCGTCAACGCCCTGGGGACGCTACGTCAAGGTTCTGCTCAGTTCGAACGAATTCCTGTTCGTGGATTGATTGTCATGGCGCCACATAAATCCAGACAGCCGCTGACCCGACGCGACGCGCTCTGCCGCATGGGCAACGGCTTCGGCATGCTGGCGTTCGCCAGCCTCGTCAACGAATCGATCGTCCGCGCCACCGGCGCTTTCGCGCAGGATGGTTCGGTCGATCACCGCAAGCTCGATCACCCGGCACGCGCCAAGCGCGTCATCTTCCTGTTCATGAACGGCGGGCTCTCGCAGGTGGACAGTTTCGATCCCAAGCCGATGCTCGACAAGTATCACGGTCAACCGCTCCCCGGCGGAACCGTCGCGACCGAGCGCAAGACCGGCGCGCTGATGCGCTCGCCGTTCACGTTCAAGAAGTACGGCAAGTCCGGCATCGAGGTCAGCGAGCTGTTCCCGCACGTCGGCGAATGCGCGGACGACATCTGCTTCATCCGTTCGATGTACACCGACATTCCGAATCACGAACCGTCGATGCTGATGATGAACACCGGCCACACCCAGGTCGGCCGGCCGTCAATCGGATCGTGGCTGACCTACGGCCTTGGCACGGACAACCAGAACCTGCCGGGCTACGTCGTGCTCTGTCCGGACGTGCCGACCACGGTCGGACCGCCGCTGTGGAACAGCGCCTTCCTGCCGGCGGTGCACCAGGGCACGTTCATCGCCGACAAGGTCGAGAAGCAGACCGACGCAGTGCTGGTCGGCAAGGACTTCGATCCGAAGACGCTGATTTCCTACATTCACAACGACAAGTTCACGCTGACCGAGCAGCGCCGCGAGCTCGATCTGCTCGAGACGCTCAACCGTGCGCAGATGGAGCGGGAAGCGGTCCGCGACACCAAGCTCGAAGCGGCGATCTCGTCGATGGAAACCGCCTATCGGATGCAGACCGAAGCGCCGGACGTCTTCGACATCCGCAAGGAGAGCGACGCGACGCTGAAGCTGTACGGCCAGGGCAGCACGGCGCGCAGTTGCCTGATGGCGGTCCGGCTGGTCGAGCGCGGCGTGCGGATGACGCAGGTCTACTACGCGAAAGGCGACCCTTGGGACGCGCACTCTGACATCCAGGCCCACCGCAAGAACGCCAAGGACTCCGACCAGCCGTTCGCGGCGGTGATCAAGGACCTGAAGTCGCGCGGGCTGTTCAAGGACACGCTGGTGGTGTGCGGATCAGAGTTCGGCCGGACGCCGGTGATGGAAGTTGGCGGCGGGGCGGGCAGCACGCAGAACGGACGTGATCACAATCCGTTCGGGTTCACGATGTGGCTCGCCGGCGGCGGCATCAAAGGCGGCACGGTCTACGGAGCGACCGACGATTTCGGCTTCAAGGCGGTCGAGAAGCCGGTCCATGTGCACGACCTGCACGCGACGATTCTCTATCTGATGGGCATCGACCACACCAAGCTGACCTATCGCTACAGCGGCCGCGATTTCCGGCTGACCGATGTGTCAGGCAACGTGATTCACGACATCATCGCGTAGCCAGCCGCTCCATGGCGGCGACCATCGCCATCGCGCCGCCGCGATCGTCGGCGCCTTCGACCGCAGGCCGGTCGTAGTAGTAGCGAACGGTCGGGCCCGCTCCGGTGCCACTGCAGACGTCCACCAGCCCACCGTCCGCGGTGATGTGTGCCGCGAGCGCGCGCCAGGCGCGGTCGACAATCGGCGTGTACGAGCGATCGATCCATCCGAGTCGAACGCCGCGAGCCATTGCGGTCAGGATCATCGCGGTGGCCGTCTCCTCTCGATAGGCGCCCGGCCGATCGATGACCTCGCGCCACATCCCGTCCGGCGCCTGCCACGCCGCCAGCCCCTTCATCTGCCGGGCGAAGATGTCGACCAGCGCCTGCCGTGACGGATGACTCGAAGGCATGACGGTGAGCGTTTCGATCAGGCCGAACGCCGCGAAGCCGTTGCCGCGGCCCCACGCCGCCGGGCCGTCGGTAGCGTGGTTGAAGATGCCGTCCGGTTGCTGCAGCCTGGCGGCATAGGCAATCAGCAACTGCGCAGCACGATCGAGATCGTGTTCTCGGCCCGGCATCGCCGTCGTCCTCGCGAGGATCGCCGAGGCCATGAACATGTCGTCGGTCCAGCCCTGCCCGTACTGCGGCAGGCCGCCGGCTTTTTCCTTCAGCGCCGCCTCCGCGCCCTCAATGGCGAGCGCTCGCGCCGCAGCGTTGGCCGGATCGGCTTTGGCGATTTCAGCAAACACCATCGTACCGGCGACGGTCGTCAGCTGGATCCGATCGCCGAGGAGCGATTTAGCTCCTGACTGCCACGGCTCGACCTGGGTCATGACCCTGGTTCGCAACGTGTTGTCGCCCGTAAGCGACGACAGTTTCAGCGTGTTGATCCAGGCCAGCGCCGGGATGTAGCTGATGGACGGCGTTGCGGGATAGCGTTCCGCCAGCAGGCGTGCGACCTCGATCGGCTGGCGCGAGATCCGTTGAGCGATGGCCTGGTGCAGCGGTGAGGGAACGGTCGCTCGAGACAGCGCCTGCTCCCATTGAGCGTGAGAAGCGGACGCTGGCAGCACCGCCGCGGGAGTGCTGCCAGGTCCAGCGCCACCATCGCGCAGCGCGATCGTCAGCGAGTCAGGCGCCTCACCGCTCGACGCGTCGCTGCGGATTTCGATGACGAGATCCGGCGCCTGATACGCGACCCAGCGCCACAGGTAGCGGCTCTCCGGCTGGTCCGCGTCTTCATAGAAACCCTTGACCGGCGGAAACTGAAGGCGGCGCGTTTTCGCGTGGCCGTCGGGGTCGGCCATCGGCAGCGCCGACACGATCCAGCGATTGCGGATTGCTGCCGGCGCGTCCCGCTTCAGCCAGCGCACTGCGGCCAACACCGCCTGCGCGCTCTGTTCCTCGCCGTCGAGACCGCCAACGATGACCAGGCGCAGCCTGGTCGAAGCCGGATCGAAGGCAGCGGGATTTTCGAGAGTGAGAAGCGGCGTTTCGCTACGGGTGATGCCGCCGGCGCTGACCAGTGAAGGCTCGCCCGGCATCGACGCCACGGCTTTGAGGTCGTCGATTGGCGGGCTGGCGATCGCGGACGTGTGCCCCAGGCATGTAGCGGCGACGATCGCAATCGACAGCGCGCGTCTCATCCGATCGGCCTCACTCGTTCAGCGATTCTGCCGTTCTTCGAGATAGGTGTAGCCGTTCAGGCCGTCCTCGTAGAATCGCAGCAGCCGCCCGGACTCCTGGTAATCGACCCGCCCGGCTCGCACCGCGGTCTCGACGTCGGCCCGCAGCTTCGCGATCAGCGCATCAGTGTCGAAGGCGACGTATTTCAGGACCTCGCGCACCGTATCGCCCTTGATGACGGCGTCGAGCACGACG
>DASXGC010000017.1:0-3976 GCA_036489235.1 Vicinamibacterales bacterium | reverse complement strand
GGCCGGCTCGAACGGCGAGCGCCTCGCCGCCGACTATATCGTCGGTGAGCTGCAGAAGATTGGCGCCAAGCCGCTGCCCGGACTGACGGATTTTCGGATGCCGTTCGAGTTCACGGCCGGGACGAAGGACGCCGGTTCGACGATCAGTCTCAAGTACTCCGATTCCGCGAGCGGTACCGCTGGTGGATTTGTCACGGGTAGCACCGGTCCGGCGGCGGCCAACGCCAAGGGCGGCGCCGTACGCGCACTCTCGTTCTCTGACAACGGCGACGTCGAGGGCGAAGTCGTGTTCGCCGGCTACGGCATCACCGTTCCCGAGGGTCAGGGCTTCGCCTACGACAGCTACGCCACGCTCAACGTGAAGGAAAAGGTCGTCGTCGTCCTGCGTTACTTCCCTGAGGACGCTGAGGCGAAGACGAAGGCAGTGCTCTCTCGCTACGCGGATCTCCGCTACAAAGCGATGGCCGCGCGGCAACACGGCGCCAAGGCGATCATCGTGGTCACCGGGCCACATTCGCCGAACGCCGGCGAACTCGCGCCGATGACATTCGACACGGCGATCGCGGGCTCGGGCATCGTCGCGATCAGCGTCACCGGTGATGTCGCCAGCAAGTTCTTCGATCGCACGCCGAAAACACCCCTCGACGTCGCGCAGAAATCGCTGGATGATGCCAATCCACACGCGACCGGATTCGCGATTCCCGATACGACCGTAAAGATTCACGCCGCAATCGAGCGCGAAAAGCGCACTGGGCACAACGTCGTTGCCTATCTAGCCGCCACCATGCCGGTGACGACGATGACCAAGCCGTGGGTGGCGATCGGCGCTCACTTCGACCATCTGGGTCATGGCGAGGCAGGCAACACCCTCGCCGACAAGGGCGACGTGAACAAGATCCACTTCGGTGCGGACGACAACGCGTCGGGCTCGGCGGCCGTGCTCGCTGTAGCGGCCAGCCTCTCGAAACAGACGCGGCGACGCAACGTCCTCGTCGGCTTCTGGTCGGGCGAAGAGCTCGGCCTGATTGGCTCCAATGCGTTTACGACAACGCCACCGGTGCCGCTCGATGGATTCGCAGCTTACTTGAACTTCGACATGGTGGGCCGGATGCAGGACAACAAGCTGACCGTGCAGGCCGCGGGCAGCAGTCCGGCGTGGGGCAGGATTCTCGAGCAGGCGAACATTCCCGCCGGCTTCAGCCTGCTGGTCCAGGAGGATCCGTATCAGCCGACCGACGTCGCGACCTTCAATGCGGCCGGCATTCCCTCGCTGGCGTTCTTCACCGGCGTCCATCCCGACTACCACAAGCCGTCGGACACGGCCGACAAGATCGATTATGAGGACCTCGATCGCGTCGTCGATTTCGCGGAGGCGATTGTCAGGAAGCTCGAGGACACCCCCGACGCGCCACAGTTCACAAAGGTCGAGCAGCAGATGCAGGCGGGCGGTGGCCGGGCCGGCGCCCGTGTCTACACCGGCACGATCCCGGACTATTCAACAGAGGTCAAGGGACTGCTGCTGAGCGGCGTCGTTGGCGGTGGTCCGGCTGAAGAAGCGGGACTTCGCAAGGGTGACGTGATTGTGGAAATCGCCGGCCAGACGATTGCCAACATCTACGACTACACCTACGCGCTGGACGTGCTGAAAATCGGCCAGCCGGCGAAGGTGATCTACATGCGCGAGGGCAAAAAGCTCGAGACGACGCTGACCCCGGCGGCGCGCAAATAGTTACTTCTTCTTGAAGAAGGTATTGAGCCCTTTTTCGATCGCCTTGTGCGTTTCCTCGACTGAACGATTCTTGATCGCACGCTTGGCCATGTCGGCCGTGTCCACGTGCACCTTCGGGTTTTCCGCTGAGCCGTCGATCTTGATCGGCAGTGTCACGCGGCCCTGGTCGGCTGTGTAACGAACAAGATCCTTTCCCGCCTGCTGCGTCGCCGCCTCCGACAGCTGTGCCTGTCCCTTCAGGTCCAGCGTGCTGCCATCCAGCCTGACAACCCCGGCGAGGTTGAGGCTGACGTCTTTTGCTACGAGCTGCAGGTTCTGCGACGATCCCTCTCCATGCGCGATGGTCATCGTGCCGCCAAGATGTGTGAACGGCTCGTCCCTCGAGCCTGCTGGCTGAGACGAGGCGTCTGACCGCATCGACGTCGCGACCACGATCGATTGGATCAGGCCGAGGTTTTTGACGACGCCGTTGGCAATGTCCATACGGACCGTGCCATGCGCGGTTTGCTGGACACTCTTCGGATCGAGACCGCGGCCGGCGATGTCGAGGTCGCCCGCCAACTTTCCGGTGATCACACCGGGACTGCCGGCGAACGCCGAGGCGGCCGCGACGTCAACGGCGGACACCTTGGCCTTGAGGTGGAATTCAGGAACCGACGCGAGCGTGAGCGCCAGCGTGCCCTCGTAACGTCCGCCGAACAGTCCGAACGACGCCGGATCGAGGGTCATTCCGGTCGGTGTGACCTTCGCACGCGCCGACAGCTTGTCGAGCGACAGCGTCCCAATCGTCGCGCGATCCGCATCGACCGTCAGCGCCATGTTCAGTCCCGCCGCGCCAACGGCATTCGTCGAAGCAGTGGCCGACCTGGCGGGCGGCGCACCGCTCGACGGTGGCGAGCCCACCGCATCCTTCGAAAAGTCTGACAGGAACGCCAGCAGCTGGTTGATGTCCAGCACACCCGCCTTGATGGCGAGCTCGCCGGCGGGACCTGAGAGATCGGTGATACGGCCGCTGACATTGACGGTCGCCTTGTCGGCGGTCAAAGAAACTTTCTTCACGATCAGCCCCTTGCCGTCGGGGACCACTTCGATGTCGCCACGCAGCGTGCGGCCGTTGCTGACGATTTCTACGTCGCTCAGGACGATTTCATCGATGGACACGATCTCGACCGGCGCAGCCGTTGGCGTCGCATTCGCAGGAGCGGGGGCGCGACTATCCGACGGGGCCTTGAATGCGGGAAGCGGGAGCTGAATGTGCGCGCCACTCAGGCGCATGCTGCCGTGCTCGATGCGCCTGGACAGCAGAGCCCGAAAATCGGTGGCAATTCGCAGCGCGGCGACCGTGATGTTGCTGTTTGGACCAATGCTGAGCTTGTCGAGATCGACCGCCACACTCGGATAAATGGAGGCGCCGATGCCGCCGATGGTCACCGGCTGTCCCAGCGCGTCACTCAGTTTGGCGGCGATCGTCGTCCTGACGGCGTCCTGCGAGAACACGGATCGCGCCCAGACGAACAGGGCCAGGCTGCCGACGACGACCACCACCACCCCAACCAGCAGAATCTTTTTCAACACCAGCTTTACTCCGCGCAGGTCGTGGCCCGCTGACCGCACATCTTACTCAAATCGATGGGCCAGTCACCGTCGATCCGTTTCGTGTCGTATCATCCGCGTGATGCCGCCACGCAAAAAGTCGGTACGGCGAAAGAAAGTCGCTGCTGCTTCGGTCGGATTGAGTCCGGAAGAGACCCGGAACGCTGACGATTCCGAGCTCGACCGTTTGTCGTCGGCGATCGCTGGCGACGGCGGCGCAGTCGTCGGCCGCTACCGCGAGCCGTTCGGCGGCACGCCACTGCTTCTCGCCGCGCTGCCAATTGATCGCGTGGAACCGACACCCTATCAGCGGGATCCGTCGGACGCCCACGTCAAGCGCCTGATGGCGGTCGTCGAGAAAATCGGACGGTTCCTCGATCCGATCATTGCCGTCCGGGAAGGCCACACGTATCTGACGCCGAACGGCAACCACCGCCTGCAGGCCCTCAAGAAGCTCGGCGTGAAGACGGTGATCGCGCTGGTCGTGCCCGACCCCACGGTCGCGTTCAAGATTCTGGCGCTCAACACCGAGAAGGCGCACAACCTGCGCGAGAAATCGCTCGAGACGATCCGGATGGCGCGCGCGCTCGCGACGACGAGCGACAATTCGGAGGACACCTTCACGTTCGAATTCGAGCAGCCGGCGTTCCTGAC
>DASXGC010000006.1:0-2079 GCA_036489235.1 Vicinamibacterales bacterium | reverse complement strand
TGATCATCAGAACTTCCTTACCGGGATTCTCCGTAAGATCTTTCGACATGAGCGAGGTGACCTTCGCCTGCTGACCCATCGCCGTGCCGGTCATTAGGAATAGCAGAACCAACGCAACGAGTTTGGTTGTCATAGTCGCGTCCTTCATTTGTCGCGCGAGACCCTGGTGTAACCCCTCGGCATTTTCGTGATCAGTGGCCTCAAGCGCCTGTACAATGCAAACCCGTGAGGCGACAAACGCCTAGACCACATCCACCTTCTCGTCCCGCGGACGCAGCCGGCCGATCCGGACAGCGCCGGCCAAACGCGTGCATCGATAGGAGCGTGTCGCTCACGGACGAACGCGGATGATCGGCTTCCCGCTGACCCGCTCGGTCGGGTTTAAGGCGGCGGCGGCATCGTCGAGGGTCGATACTTTGCCGATGTTCGTTCGCAGTCGTCCGTCCCGCACCCGCTGGACGATCTCGCTCAGTTGGGCACGATCAGACTCGACAACGAAGTCGACCGCCAAGCCGTCGGCGGGCCGCGCCTCGGCCGGCCCGACGACGGACACCAGCGTTCCTCCAGCTCGAATCAGGCGTGCGGACCGCTTCTGGATGTCGCCGCCGATGACATCAAACACCAGATCGATGCTGCCGACGTCCTCCAGCGCGTCGTTGTCGAGGTCAACGAACTCCTGCGCGCCGAAATCGAGCGCCTTCCGACGGTCGGCCGCACGTCCGGTGCCGATGACGTAGGTGCCGGCCTCGCGCGCGAGTTGCGTCACCCTCGTCCCGACTGCGCCTGCTGCGCCGTGCGCGAGGACGCTCTGCCCAGCCTGAAGGCGGCCGTGTTGGAACAGTCCCTGCCACGCGGTGAGGCCGGAGATTGGCAGACTCGCGCCAACCGTGAAGTCCTCGTCGCCCGGGAGCGGCGCGAGGTTGCGTGCCTCGATGGCTACATACTCCGCCAGGGTGCCGTCGCGATGCCAGTCGGCGAGGCCGAACACTCGCTGTCCGACCGACAATCCCGTCGTGCCGTAGCCGAGCGCGGTGACCACTCCGGCCAGCTCGTGGCCGGGGATCGACGGTGTTCGGTCACGGTCGCGCCGATCGGTCCAGGTCGAGGGCCACGCCATCTCAGTCGGGACGAATCCCGACGCATGAATCTGCACAATGACGTCGTTTATCGCCGCCGGCGGCTCGGGCCGCTCGGCCAGCTTCATCCGGGCCGTTCCCGCGGCCTGATCCGTCACCACAATCGCCTTCATGATAATTGTCTCCTCGGTCATTCAGCCCGTTTGGTGGAAATGTTGCAGGGATAGGCGCGTATTGCTCACGGACGAACGCGGATGATTGTCTTCCCGCTGATCCGCTCGGTCGGATTGAAAGCGGCGACGGCATCGTCGAGGGTCGCGACGGCGCCGATGTTCGTCCGCAGCCGTCCGTCCCGCACCCGCTGGATGATCTCACCCAGTTGGCTGCGATCGGACACGAGAACAAAGTCGATCGCCAGGCCGTCGGCAGGCCGCGCCTCGGTCGGGCCGGCGATGGTCACCAGTGTTCCTCCGGCCCGGATCACGCCTGCGGACCGCTTCGCGATGTCGCCGCCGATGACATCGAACACCAGATCGACTGGGCCGACGTCGTCCAGCGTGTCGTTGTCGAGGGCAACGAACTCCTGCGCGCCGAAGTCGAGCGCCTTCTGACGGTCGGCCGCGCGTCCGGTGCCGATGACGTAGGCGCCGGCCTCACGTGCGAGCTGCGTCACCATCGAACCGACTGCCCCGGCCGCGCCGTGCACGAGGACGCTCTGCCCCGCCTGAAGGCGGCCGTGCTCGAACAGTCCCTGCCACGCGGTGAGGCCCGAGATTGGCAGACTCGCGCCAACCGTGAAGTCCACGTCGCCCGGGAGCGGCGCGAGGTTGCGTGCCTCGATGGCTACATACTCCGCCAGAGCGCCGCCGCGATACGAGTCCGAGAGGCCGAACACTCGCTGTCCCACCGACAGCCCCGTCGTGCCGTAGCCGAGAGCGGTGACCACTCCGGCCAGCTCCTGCCCGGGAATCGACGGTGTTCGGTCACGGTCGAGGCGATCGGT
>DASXGC010000005.1:0-7758 GCA_036489235.1 Vicinamibacterales bacterium | reverse complement strand
GTTCCCAGTGTGCCCGGCAGCTTCACGCGACCGGAGTGGGTCGCATTTGCCGGCTGGTCGGCATTCGGTCTGGCGTTCTGGCTATTGCGGTCCGATCGGCCTCAAGAAGGCTGATCCTTTTCCAGAAAATCCGCCAGCGCGTACTGGATGAACTCGTCCTGCGGGAGTCCGCCCAGAATCTCGATGTCCTCGCTGGCCTCGGCGGAGCTGACCACGGTTTTGGGCACCCCCGTAACGCGATAGCCGCGGGCCAGATCCGGAAACGACGTCGCTTCGACCGCAAAGGCCGTGATGTTCGGATTGGCGAATGCCATTTCGTTGGCCAGGCTGACGGCGCGCGGGCAGTGCGGACAGGTCGGCGTGGAGAACACGCGCATCGTGACCGGAGTGCCGACCGCCGACACGCGTTCGCGATTCGCGTCGGTCAGGTTGGAGCCGTGCCCGCCTACCAGCAGGATCGCCTGCACCAGCGAGACGAATTCGTATCCGCTCGGTGCGCCCAGAAACCTGATTCTCGAGTCGCGCGGCACACCGTTCTCGTCAACGCCGAGTACGACCACGGCCGGCGCGCGATCGATCCCGTAAGCCGCGGCCCGATCCTTGTCGATCAGGACGTTCGCTTCCTCGATCGTGATGCGGTCGGACAACGGCGGCAGTTCGTCGAGAATCTGGCGCGCCTGCAGACAGGTCTCGCAGTCGAACGTCTGCGTGAAGAACAGCAGGCGAACAGGCGCCGTCATTTCCTCGAATGATTCGCGCAGTTTGTCCTGGTCGCCGGAAGCAAGAAGCGGCATCCAGCTAGCCTCTATTTGAACAGGTCATCAAATGCCTGCTTGGCGCTGTTGCTCGGACCCGACGAGGCATTGCTCGGCGGCGTACCTGTCTGGCGTTCGATGGTCGTGCGGGCGGCGAACAAAGTACAGCTGTTTTGTTCGTCCTTCGGCGCCACCCGCGCCGACAGCTTCGCCGCCTGCGTGCACTCCCAGCGCTCGCTGGTATCGAACGACAGGCACTGGATGCAGCTGTGGATCGCGACGCCGCATTTCGAACAGCACGCATCGAGCTCGACCGGCACAGCCAGGCGGTTGCCGCAGCGGGTGCAGCGGAACACCTCGTGGGCGGCCATCAGATTTGGGGTCTTCGGACCCGCTGGATCCTGGAGCAGCCGTCCCGGCGCACGCTCCTGAGGCGGCTTGGGCGCCGAGGGCCCCTTCGGTCCGCGCGACCTCGGTTCGTCCTGATATCCGCGTTGGCGGTATTTGCGATCGTCACTCATGATTGATTTCGGGCCGAGCAAGCTCGGCCCCTACGGATGGCGCCCACAGACGCGTAGGGGCGAAGCTTGCTCCGCCCTGTCACTGTGGGCGTGCTCCGCCCCCGTCACTGAGACATCGCCGGCGTCAATTCCTTCAAAAACTCGGCGAGATACGGTCCCCAAATCGCCGGCAACGAATGGGTGCCGTGCCCACGGGTCTTGTCGCTGGTCGGCAGCAACACGTATCGTCCGTGCTTGACTCGCGGTATCAACTTCTCCATCAGTCCCAACTCCGGCGGGTTCACCACGTCATCGGCCGAATTGATCGCCAGCAGCCGTGCGGTGATCGTTTCGAGCTTCGCGGACGGATCGTAGTCCCGCGACGAGTTGAACTGATAGAGCATGTCGTTGGCGTCGTTGGCCGCGAATCGCGACTTTACCTGCTCGGCGTAGTAGGCGTCTGCCGCGTCGCGCGTCGGCGCGGCTTTGTGCCAGCCGATCGGGCTGCTCGTCATCATCATCAGGATGTTGACCGCCGCGGTCAGGCCCTGCCGCGGCTGCTCGGTGTACTCGCCGTTCTTCCAGGCCGGATCGTTCTTGATGCTGTCCATGATCATGGTCCGCATCACGCGGTTGCGCCCGGCGATCTGGGTCGGTACGCTGGCAAGCGGAACGAGACCATCGACGAAGTCCGGATACATCTCCCCCCAGATCCAGCAATGCATCGCGCCCATCGAGGTGCCGAGCACGAGCCGCAGGTGGTTCACCTTCAGTCCGTCGACCAGGAGCGCGTGCTGCGAACGTACCATGTCGTCGTAGGTATATTTCGGGAACTTCGCGTGCAGTCCGTCGCTGGGCTTGCTCGACTTGCCGTGGCCGATGGCGTCAACAAGGATGATGAAATTCCTGGTCGCGTCGAGCGGTTGACCGGCGCCGAACAGTTCGCCGCCGAACGTCTGCGAAAGAAATGCGGCGCCAGTTCCGCCGGTCCCGTGAAGAATCAGCACGGCGTTTCGGACCACGCCGGACGAGTCGCGCTGAGGTGTCCCGATCGTCCGGTAATGGACATTGAGCCTCGGCAGCGTTTCACCGGTGTCGAAGGCGAAGTTGTTGATGACGAAGTCGCCTTCAACCGCCGCAGGAAAGTCCTTTGCGGCAGCCGGTGCGGCGAACGCGATTACAACGGCCAGAACAGTCGCCAGCTTCATGTCGCGCACTCCTAGCAGTTCGGATAGTATCCATGGTCTCAGCCCTTTTCGAGCGGAAATCCGCGCAGCCAATGGAGCTTTCATGATGAGCCGCCGCTTTCTCGCGATCATCGGGACGGCCGTCTTCACCCTGACCGTGGACGGTCAGGCACAGTCTCCCCGCCCGATGGGTATCGTCGACCTGTTGAATGTGCCGCGAGTCTCTGACCCCCGGGTCTCACCGGACGGCCACAGCGTCGTGTTCACACGAGGCGACTCTGACTGGAAAAGTGGACGTCGCGTCTCGCACGTCTGGCGGGCGGCGGTGGACGATGGCCTGACGGTTCAGCTGACCAGTGGCACGGACGGCGAAACCGATCCGCGCTGGTCTCCCGACGGCAAGACGATCGCGTTCGTCACCAAACGCAACGACAACGAGTTCGCGCAGATTTATCTGCTGCCGACCGACGGCGGCGAGGCACATCAGCTCTCCTCGCATGCGAGCGGAGTCTCGGAGTTGTCGTGGGCGCCGGACGGATCCGCCCTGTTCTTCGTCGCCGCGGAGCCGAAAACGGCCGGCGAAAAGGCGCGCGACAAGGTCAAAGACGATGTGTATCTCTACGATGAGACCTACAAGCAAGCGCAGCTCTGGAGCGTGACCGTCGAATCGAAACAGGAAACAAGAATCCTGGCCGGCGACTTCTCAGTGACCTCGTACGATCTCTCCGAAGACGGCAGAAAGATCGCGTTCCACCGCGCACCGACGCCGCTGCTCGGCGCAGCGGACGAGGGCGAAGTCTGGATCGCCGATGCGGATGGATCGAACTCGCGCCGGCTGACCACCAACACCGTCCCTGAAAACGGCGCCGCGGTGTCGCCCGACGATTCGCAGGTCCTGTTCATCTCCGGAGCGAACGCGAAATTCGAAACCTACTACAACGGCAAGCTGTTTCTGGTGCCGGCAGCGGGCGGTGCCGCCAGGATCCTGGTCGGCGAGCGCGAACCCTACGACGTGGACCGCGCGCTGTGGTCGCGCGACGGCAAGACGATTTTCTTCCTGGCCAACCTTGGCGTTCACGAGGAGCTGTTCAGCGTTCCGGTGTCCGGCGGAGCGCCGCGGCAGATCACCAACGGCAAACACAATATTGGCTCGTTGTCGGCGACCAGATCCGCTTCCGGCGCCGATGTCTTCGCTTTCACGATGGCTGATTCCGCCAGCGGAGGCGAGGTCTTCACCATGGCCGCCTCTGCGCCGGCGCCCAGACAGGTGACGCATGTGTTCGAGTACCTCGGGAAGGAGTTCCAGCTCGGTCGCCAGGAAGCGATTCAATGGAAAGGCGCTGACGGCGTTACCGTCGAGGGTATCGTCACCTATCCGATCGACTATCGAGCCGGGCAGAAGTATCCGCTCGCGGTCATGACGCACGGCGGACCGCAGGCCGCGGACAAGTACGGCATCGGTTCGATGGCCTACGAGATTCAAGTGCTGGCCGGCAAGGGTTACGTGAGCCTGCAGCCGAACTATCGAGGCAGCACCGGCTACGGCGACGCCTTTCTGCGCGACATGGTCGGCCACTACTTCCAGAACGCGCATCTCGATGTGATGGCGGGCGTGGACGAGATGATTCGCCGTGGCATCGCCGATCCCGATCGCATGGTGAAAATGGGGTGGAGCGCGGGCGGGCACATGACGAACAAGATCGTCACTTTCACCGATCGTTTCAAGGCGGCTTCGAGCGGCGCCGGCGTCGCGCAATGGGTGTCGATGTACGCGCAGAGCGACATGCGCTATCCGCGGACGCCGTGGTTCGGCGGTACTCCCTGGCAGAAGAATGCGCCGATCGACGTGTACTGGAACAACTCGCCGTTGAAGGACGTGGCCAATGTGAAAACGCCGACGATCTTCTTCGTCGGCGAAAAGGATCCGCGCGTGCCGATGCCGCAGTCGATTGAAATGTATCGCGCGCTGAAAAGTAACAATGTCCCGACCCACCTCTATGTCGCGCCAAGAGAACCACATGGCTGGGGCGAGCTCCGCCACCAGCTGTACAAACTGAATGCCGAAATCGAGTGGTTCGAGAGGTACGCGACCAAACGACCGTTCACGTGGGAGAAGGCGCCCGGCGACGAAGGGAAAGACGTCAAGACGACTACCGATCAGCAGTAGCGGCGCGGCGATGGTGTTCGAGCGGCTGACATGAAGGATCCCCGGCGGTTGTTGCAGTACGCCGGCGCGACGCTGATCGCGGCGTCGGTGTTGATGACGTCGCCGCGCGCTCAGACCCGCCGGCCGATGACGCTGGTCGACCTGGCCGAACTTCCCCGCCTGCTCGCGCCGCAGCTGTCGCCCGATGGACGAACGCTCGCCTACTTCCTCAGCGCTCCCGACTGGAAGGCCGGCCGGCCGGTGTTTCATCTCTGGCGCAAGGCCGTCGAGGGCGGAGTCGCCAAACAACTGACCTTCAGCGAAGGCGGCGACATCCCGGCTCCCAACACGCTGCGTTGGTCGCCGGACGGCAGGACGCTGCTGTTCCTGCGCGAGGGCCAGGTCTGGCTACTGGCAGCCGACGGCGGCGAACCGCGTACGCTCACGCATCACGCGACCGGCGTCAGCGCGCCGTCCTGGACCGTCGACGGCGCGGCGGTCTATTTCATCGCGTCTGATCCGCGAACGCCTGAGGAACGTGAGCGCGATCGGGTGAACGGCGAGGTATACGCCTTCGACGAAGACACCAGGCCGCGGCAGCTCTGGAAGGTAACGGTCGCGACCGGCGCCGAGGCAAAAATCACCACCGGCGACACTTCCGTGCTCGAGTACAGAGTCTCGACGGACGGGACGCGGATCGCACTGCAACGGGCTCCATCGACTGCGCTCGAAGACATCTATCGTGGCGAAGCGTGGGTAATGGACGCGGACGGCGGCCGCGCACACGCGGTGACGAGCAACGCGGTCGATGAACGGAGCCTAGCGCTGTCGCCGGACAATTCACAACTGCTGTTTCTCGCCGACGCCAACGCTCGCCTCGAGCCGTACTACAACACCAGGCTTTTCGTGGTCCCGGCGGGCGGCGGCGTTCCACAACTGCTGCTGCCCGATTTCCAGTACGCGATCGACGATGCGCTGTGGGCGGCGGATGGGGCGATAGTGGCGGTCGTCAATATGGGCGTCCACGCGGAGATTTTCCGCATCGATCCCCGGTCGCGGACGGCGACGCAACTGACCGATGGCGAGCATTTCATCCCGGCGATTGGCGGCGGCTGGCAGGTCGTACCGGAAGCAGGCAAGATTCTGGTGCAGCTCGACGAAGCGACGCGATTCGGCGACGTGTGGACGCTGCCGATGACCGGCGCGCCGGCGGCGCCGGTTCGGATCACGACGGTCTTCGACACGATGGCCCGTGATGTCGCGCTGCCACGCCAGGAACGATTCGCGTGGAAAGGCACCGACGGTGTCCCGCTCGAGGGCGTGTTGTTCTATCCGATCGACTATCAGCCGGGCACCCGGTATCCACTGGTCGTGCAAATGCACGGCGGACCCACGGATTCGGACAAATTCGGCGCCGGCACCGGTCTGCTGCAGAATTTCTTTCCGGTGCTGGCGGCGAAGGGATACCTCGTGCTGCGGCCGAACTATCGCGGCAGCTCCGGCTACTCCGACGAGTTCTACCGCGACCTGGTTGGTCATTATTTCGAACATATGCAGGGCGACATCATGACCGGCGTGGACGAGCTGATCCGGAAGGGAATCGCGGATCCCGATCGGATGGTCCTGATGGGCTGGAGCGCCGGCGGGCATCTGGCGAACAAGCTGATCACGATGACCAATCGCTTCAAAGCCGCGTCCTCGGGTGCCGGTGTGGCCGATTGGATCTCGATGTACGGCCAAAGTGACATGCGGGCGAGCCGCGACGTGTGGTTCGGCGGCTCACCCTGGCAGAAAAACGCGCCGATCGACGTGTTCTGGAACCAGTCGCCCCTGAAAGACGTGGCCAACGCCACGACGCCGACCCTGTTTTTCGTAGGCGAGAACGATCCGCGGGTGCCGCTGCCTCAATCGATTGAGATGTATCGAGCGCTGGCGGCCAATCACGTGCCAACACATCTTTACATTGCTCCGCGTGAGGGTCATCAATGGGGCGAGCTGCGCCACCTCATTTACAAGGCCAACGTCGAGCTGGAGTGGTTCGAACGCTACGCTCGCGGCCGCGCTTATGTGTGGGAAGAGGCTCCGCATTAGCGTTCCGGGCGCCCCGTTTTGGGGCGCCTTTGACTTCTCGTGAAAAGTTTCACAAAATAGATTCAGCGATCGCGAAACAAAAGGCGGTAAGCTCGGAAGGTTTTTCAGCCCGGCGGCGCGTTTTCTCGTCGGCATTCAGTCCGACGTTACGCGGTTCTCTCGCTTTTCACGTAGCCGACCGATGTCGCAGATCTTTCATCGCAGCGCCAACACGATTGCTCGGGTCAGCATCTTTGGTGCGGTGTTTTTCGTCGCGGGCCTGCTCGGCCTGTTGGCCGAGGTCAACCGCTCGCCCTGGATGACAGACGCTCGTACCGCGCGCGAACAGCCGATCCAGTTCAGCCACGAGCGCCACGTCGCCGGCAACGGCATCGATTGTCGCTATTGCCACACCTCGGTGGAGCAATCTGCCTTCGCCGGATTGCCCCCGACAGAAACCTGTATGACCTGCCATTCGCAAATATGGAAGACGAGTCCAATGCTGGAGCCGGTGCGCGCCAGCTTTCGCGACGATAGGTCGATCGAGTGGACACGAGTGAACGCCCTCCCCGAGTTCGTATATTTCGATCACAGCATTCACGTCGCAAAAGGCATTGGATGCGCCACGTGCCACGGTCCCATAGGCGACATGACAATCACATGGGCGGCGACGCAGATGAAGATGGGCTGGTGCCTCGATTGCCATCGGCAGCCCGAGAAATATGTTCGCCCCAAAGACCAGGTCTTCAGCGTCTCGTACCAGCCACCGTCGAACCAGCTGGAACTTGGGCGGCGCTTGGTGCAGGAGTACAAGATCTACTCGCTACAGGATTGCGTGACGTGTCATCGATGAACCGCGCGAATAGCTGAGGGATTGACAAGAGTGAACGACGGAACCATGAAGCGCTGCAGCCTTTCGGATATTCCCGGACTGCGGAATCTTACGACTACTGAACCGCGGAAATTGTGGCGGAGTTTGGACGAACTCGCTGACACGCCGGATTACGAGGCCTCTCTGCACAGCGAATTTCCTTCGAATCCAGACCAAGATCCAGCTTTCAGCAAGATCTCGCGACGCGAGCTCTTGCGATTCATGGCTG
>DASXGC010000442.1:0-14998 GCA_036489235.1 Vicinamibacterales bacterium | reverse complement strand
ACGCCGGTTGGCCTCGAACAGATCAAGTGATCCGGCGACCGGCGCCTCCGCGTATTTGAACACGCGCGCGAACTCGTTCTGATCGTAGGGCTGCAATGCGGTGCCGTTGCTGGCGAGAATGCTTCGAATCCGCCAGCTCGTGACCAGCTCGGTGTCAGCTAAGTGCGCGAGAATTTCTCGTACCGACCACTGTCCCTGCTTCGCCTGGTGGCCCAGCTCCGTTTCCGAGCGTCCATCGATCAGCCGGCGCAGTGACGAGGGCGTCGTGGTCAGCACCTCCCACGGATCCGCCTCGAGCAGGTTGCCGAGAATCCGATCGATGTACTGCTGCGCCGTCTCGTTCATGGCGAACCTCGCCTGACTGACATGCGTGGGTGTGAGAAGGTAGGAGTCGGTCAGTAGCGGCGGAGCTTGCTCCGCCGTTACCGGGGAGCGTGCTTCGCCGCCACTTCGATGAATTCCTGGGATCGCTCAGCGCGCTCGCAGACCGGTGAAGTATGCGTTTGCAGTGCGAATCGCGTCGTCGCCTTTGGCAAAAACCGTGGCGGCGGCGGCGTTGGCCGCCGCGGCTTGCGGCTTCAGTGACGCGGTGCCGCTCGGCGACAGATCGCTCTCGAGATACTTGACGTGATCGGCCAGATCCTTACGCAGCGGCTCGAGCGCCACTCGCGCCTCGTCGAGGGAAGCCAGGACGCCGGCGAAATCCTTCTGGCTGGCGTCGAGACGCTCCTGGGCCTGCGATTGCAGCGCCGGATCCGAAATCTTCTTGACCATTGCCGAGCGGCCCGCGAAATACGTTGCGCCGGTCGCCTTCATCTCGGTCACGCGCGTCCGTGCGTCGGTGGTTTTGTCGTCGAAGTCCTTGAGGTTCTTACGCAGCTTGCTGTAGCTGTCTTTCATTTCCTTCGCTTCTTTGGACAAAAGGTCGTTGTAGTTCGCGAGCGTCGTCTGCAGCTGGGTCTTCGCCTCGCCGACGGCATGGGAGGTGTTGCCACCGGCCTTGATGAATTGCTCGGTCTCCTTGACGCCCTCCTGGGCGAAACTCGCCGCGGCCGCGGCCAGGCATGCGGTTGCCACGAGTGCGCCGACGAGAGACCAGCGTCTGGTACGAAAATCTGTGTTCATCTGCAGCTCCTTGTTTCTACTAGCGCCTGCGGTTTGGTACCGGGCACCCGCGTCCTCAGTACCGGACCCTGAATCATAGAGGCGGCCAGGGTGGGTTGGTATGCAGATCCGGCATCAAAATCGAACAAAGTGCATTGTTACCCTGTAAATTTCTATGCCGCTGGCAGAATTTTCAGGGTCAATCTACCGGTCCTGCCGACTCGACCGATGGTCATAAGGACTCACGAATTATTCTAGCGCGAGCCGAATGGCACCACGATCGCCGCGAGGACGTGGCTGGTCGAGAGGTCATGGACGTCGTTGGCGGCGACACGATAGTCGAGCTCGATGCGAATGGCACGCCGGCCGAAAGCAAGAAGCCAAAGCCGGTCTACGCTTCTTCAGGAACTTCGGCAGCGCTGATAATTCTTCCTCTGACCTCGCCAAATCCTATCGACACGAAGCCGCTGCGCCTGGCGTGCGCACGGATGATCACCTCGTCAGCGTCGAGCAGGAACCGGCGCGTCTGACCGTCGCCGACGTCGAGCGGCCGGCGCCCACCCTCGGTGATCTCGAGCAGACTGCCGAGTCCGTCTGGAGTCGGCGCCGAGATCGTTCCCGAACCGAACAGATCGCCTGGCTGCAGATTGCAGCCGTTGCTGCTGTGATGGGCGACGAGCTGCGCGACGGTCCAATAGAGGTGGCGCGTGTTGCTGACTGAGAGGCGCTGCGGCGGCAGACCCGCTGTCGCCGATTGCGGCGTGAGCAGCAGCACTTCGAGCTCGATGTCGAGCGCTCCGGTCTGTTGATCTCGATCGTCCAGCAGGTATGGAAGCGGTTCCGGGTCGCCGTCGGGCCTCGGTGGTTGAGCGAGGCGGAACGGCGCCAGTGCTTCCGGCGTCACGATCCACGGCGAGATCGACGTGCAGAAGCTCTTGGCCAGGAACGGTCCCAGCGGCTGATACTCCCAGCCTTGAATGTCGCGCGCCGACCAGTCGTTCAGCAGGCAGAATCCCGCGATATGGTTCGCGGCGTCGGTGATTGGAATCGACTCGCCGAGTTCATTCCCCGGGCCGATCCAGACGCCGAGTTCCAACTCGAAGTCGAGATTCCGCGACGGACCGAAGGTGGGCACCGTCTCGGCCGCCGGCTTGCGCTGTCCGCCTGGCCGCCGCACCGGGCTGCCCGACACGCGGATCGACGAACTGCGGCCGTGATAACCGATCGGCACGTACTTGTAATTCGGCAGCAGCGGATTGTCCGGACGAAACTGACGCCCGACGTTGGTGGCGTGGTGGATGCCGGCGTAGAAATCCGTATAGTCGCCGACCGCTGCAGGCAAGTGCATCGAGCAGTCGCCCGCGCGATGCAGCATGCCCTCGACTCGCGAGCGCTCCGGAGCTCCTTCACGCAACACTTCTGATATCCGCGCGCGGAGCCGGCGACGCGGTTCGGCGCCGAGGCGCAAGAAGTCGTTGAGTTGATCGCGGGCTGCCAGGTTCGCTGCGACCGCCGCATCGGCCTTGAACAGACCCGCTCGAGCGGTTGCGCCAACATCGAGGATCTCGTCACCGATCGCGACGCCTCCGCGCCGGACCGGATCGCGACCGGCTGAGAAAACGCCGAAGGGCAGGTTCTGAATCGGAAAGTCGGCGTGACCGTTCGCCGAGCTCACCCAGCTTGTCAGCGCCGGGTCGTGCGTCGCGTCGATATCCATGTGTGTCCGGCGCCAGTCTCTCAGGGCCGCGTCGGATCGAAATGCTTCTTCAATCGCCGACCGTAGCCGCCGTACGACGCTTGCCGCGCGTCGGTTTGCGCGGCGTAGGCGGTGACCCGCTGCGGAAAACGGGTTTCGAACATGAACGCCAGCGTCCCTTCCAGCTTGCGCGGGCGCAATTCCACGTTGCTCGCGGTTTCGAACGCCTCGTCATCAGGACCGTGCGGCAGCATCGTGTTGTGCAGCGAGATGCCGCCAGGAACGAATCCCTGCGGCTTGGCGTCGTACTGGCCGCTGACGAGGCCCATGAACTCGCTCATGACGTTCATGTGATACCAGGGCGGGCGGAACGTGTTTTCCGCAACCAGCCAACGCTCGGGAAAGATCACGAAGTCCACGTTCGCGGTCCCAGGCATTTCTGACGGCGACGTCAACACCGTGAAGATTGACGGATCGGCGTGGTCGAACAGAATTGGCCCCACCGGCGAGTATCGCCTCAGGTCGTATTTGTACGGCGCGTAGTTGCCGTGCCAGGCAACGACGTCGAGCGGCGAGTGCTCGAGATCGGTGACCCACAACGCGCCGCCCCACTTCACGTACATCCGCGACGCAACGTCACGATCTTCGTAGGCGGCGACCGGGGTCAGGAAGTCGCGCGGATTCGCCAGGCAGTTGGCGCCGATCGGACCGCGCTCCGGCAGCGTGAAACCCCCGCCGTAGTTTTCGCAGACGTAGCCGCGCGCCGGTCCGTTCGGGATTTCCGCCCGGATCTTCACGCCGCGCGGAATGACTGCGCACTCGCCGGGTTCGATGTCGATGATTCCGAACTCGGTCCAGAGCCGGAGTTCGCCCTGTTGCGGCACGAACAGCAGCTCGCCGTCCGCGTCGTAGAAGTATTCATCGGTCATCGAGCGCGTCACGAAATACAGATGCGCGCCCATGCCGGCATGCGTGCCCGCATCTCCGGCTGTCGTCATCGTCCGCATGCCTTGAAGAAAGGTCAGCGGCTCTTCGGGAATGGCGATCGCGTCCCAGCGCATCGGCGCAATCGGCAACTCGACCTCTGCGCACGGCGCTGTTCTCCACAACCCGACGTCGGCCGTCGCGAAGCTGCCGATGTGCGCCACTGTCGGACGGATGCGGTACAGCCACGATCGTTCGTTGCTGGCCCGCGGCGCCGTGAACGGCGATCCGCTCAGCTGCTCCGCGTAAAGTCCGTACGCACACTTTTGCGGCGAGTTTCGGCCAATCGGCAGTGCGCCGGGCAGCGCCTCCGTCTCGAAGCCGTTGCCGAATCCGGACATGTAGCCTGGCGTCAGGCCGCCGCTACCCGTCGATGTCGACATGGATTTCGCCGTTCTCGACTCTCGTCGGAAAGACTTTCACGCTGTTTGTGGTTGGACCACCCGCCGCGACACCGGTCCGGATATCGAACAACGCAAAATGCGCCGCGCACTCCACGAAGTGCGAAACGATGCAGCCGTCGGAGAGGGAGGCGCCTTGATGAGGACACGCATCACTGGTCGCGAAGAAGTCGCCGCCGAGGCGATATAAAGCGATGCGGCGGCCACCGCAATCGACGCCGAGAATGTCGCGGCCGTTGATCGCATCCACGGTCGAAGCAAAGGTCCATGACATTTATCGGGACGCGTCCGCCTTCAGCACACCGCGGCGGATCTGATCTTCCTCGATCGATTCGAACAGCGCCTTGAAGTTCCCTTCGCCGAAGCCATCGTCTCCCTTGCGTTCGATGAACTCGAAGAAAATCGGTCCGATCGCGGTCTTGCCGAAACGCTGCAGCAGCACCTTGGTGAAGCCGCCTTCGACCACACCCTCGCCGTCGATCAGCGCACCGGTACGCTCGAGCCGAGCCAGATCCTCCCCGTGATTGGGCAGGCGCTGGTCGATGCGTGAGTAATAGATAGGGTTCGGCGCCGGCATGAAATCGACGCCGCTCGCGATCAGCGTCTCGATCGACGCATAGAGGTCGCGCGAACCGAGTGCGATGTGCTGGATGCCTTCGCCGTTGTACTGCTGGAGATATTCCTCGATCTGACCTCGCTCGCCGGCATCTTCGTTGATCGGAATGCGAATCTTGCCGTCCGGGCTGGTCATCGCGCGCGAGTGCAGACCGGTCAACTTGCCGGCGATGTCGAAATAGCGGATCTGGCGGAACTGGAAGATGCGCTCGTAGAAGCCGGCCCATTCGTTGAGCCGGCCGCGATGCACGTTGTGCGTCAGATGATCGATGTAATACAGGCCGGCGCCTGCCGGGGTCGGATCTTTCTCGCCGATCCATTCGAAGTCGACGTCGTAGATCGAACCTTTCGCGCCGTAGCGATCGACGAGGTAGATGCGCAGCCCGCCGATGCCCTCAATCGCCGGGATTTCCAGTTCGTTCGGGCGGGCTGATTCCGTCACCGGTTTGGCGCCGAGCGACAACGCGCGCTCGAACGCGTGCTTTGCGTCCACGACGCGGAAGGCCATCGCCGGTGCGGACGGTCCGTGCTTCTCGGCGAAGCTGGCGGCGAACGATCCAGGCTGCGCGTTGACGATGAGGTTGATGTAGCCCTGGCGATAGAGCGTCACGTTCTTCGAGCGGTGCTTCGCGACCGCGACGCAGCCCATGCGCTTGAACAGAGCGTCGAGGGCGGCCGGGTCGGGGTGACAGAACTCGACGAATTCGAATCCGTCGGTGCCCATCGGATTCTCGGGCGAGATGACCGGCGGTGGGGCGTCGTGCGGGTAAGGGCCCATGATGTTTCTCCCGTCAGCGATCGTACTCGCAACTACCTCTTTGGTTCAGCTACGACAATCGCGACCGCATCGCCTTTCGGCGAAACCGCCAGGCGGGACACGATGCCGAGA
This sequence comes from Vicinamibacterales bacterium, assembly GCA_036489235.1. Taxonomy (GTDB): domain Bacteria; phylum Acidobacteriota; class Vicinamibacteria; order Vicinamibacterales; family CAVVIG01; genus CAVQFC01. Next base: position 9,309 of record DASXGC010000442.1, on the reverse strand, counting down.
CCGTGCGGCGCGGCGTCGAACATTTCCGTCCAGCTGGCGGCTCCCCGCGTCCACGAAAAGACTTTCGTGCCTGCAGACATCAAAATTGTCCGCCCGTCCGGCATCCAGGCCATGTCGTGATCGGTACTGCCGTCGACGGCCTTGACCAGCGGATCGATCTTCTTCGAGGCGACATCGATCTGCTTGACCCAGAAATCTCCAGACGGCTCGCGCTGAACGAAGCTGGCCGAGCCGGTGCCAGGCACTCGATACAGCGAACGGCCGATGCCGTCAGCCACGATTTCCGCCGTGCCGCTCTTGACGTGGGCGATCTGTAAGGTGGCCGGCGAGCCGAGGACATAAAGCACGACCGTGTCTGCGTCCACCCACGCGTGGTAGCCGACCGGCTTGATGTTCGCGAGCACGACCTCCGGGTTGCGGCCCTGCGCATCGAAGCGCCACAGCCGCTGCGATTTATCCGGCTCCGTGCGGACGACGCTGAAGCCACCGGCTGCGCCGACCCCGGCAGGCAGGAACGTGGGGGAGTTCTCGTTCTCGGCGGTCTCGGTCAACTGCTGGACCCGATTGCCTGCACGCTCGTAGACGAAGACGTCGATCTGCTTGCCGTCGCGGTTCGCAGCGAACAGAACGCGAGCGCCGTCCTGGCTGAACATCGGCTGGTTGTCGTAGCCCGGTGCGATCGACATCGGCGCCGGCTTCGCCGTTTTCATCGACGCCAACCCGCCGTTCAATTGAACGAGGTAGATGTCGGTGCCGGGGAACGCCGGCGGCGGCGCGGCCTGCGGTGCGGGCGCGGGTACGGATTGGGAGACGAACCACGCCGCAAGGAAAAGGATTGAACGCATCGCGCGCGAGTATACAGCGCCTGCCGCCGGCGGAATTCATCACAGATGTCACATCCAGCCCGCCTGCCTCGTCTTGTCTTTGGAACATGGTTAACGGAACGAGGACAACGTCAGTGTGGCATCACAGAACGACAGGGGCGGGCGAGCCATTGATCCTCCTGCACGGGATGGGCATGTCACACGCGGCCTGGAACCCGGTCACGCCGCGACTCTCCTTGACCCGGACGGTCATCGCGTTCGACATTGCCGGATTCGGTGCGACGCCGCCGCTTTCCGGAGGCCTCGTCCCGACCATCGCTCATCTCGTCGACGCCCTCGAGCGATCCATTTGCGGACTGGGCATCCGGGTCCCGGTGGATATCGCCGGAAACTCGCTCGGTGGAACCATGGCTCTCGAGGCGGCGAAGCGCGGACTGGCGCGAAGCGTCGTTGCGATTTCGCCGGCGGGACTGTGGAGCGCCCACCCGCCGCTGCATCTGAAATACACTTTCGGCTCACTGCGCTTCGGGGTGACCACATCGCCCAGGCTTCTCAAGACGATGGTGCGGAACCCGGTGCTGCGCGAGATCGTGCTGTCAGTGCCTTTGTCGGTGGGAAGTCACCGCATGCCGGCGGGCGATGCCATTGGCTCGTTTGACGACCTCGCGTCTGCGTCTGCGTTCGAGGCAACGTTCGAGAACACGAAAACGCCGTTTTCCGGCAGGGACATCACTGTTCCGGTGACGGTCGCATTCGGCACTCGCGACTGGATCATCACGAGGGGTTCACGGCGGCGCGACGGGCTGCCGCCGCATACACACTGGGTCACGAAGCCGGGATGGGGTCATGTGCCGATGTGGGTCGATCCAGTCGGCGTCACGCAACTGATTCTGAAGGGCTCGGACCTGCGGCAGAATTAGAACATGACCGGCCCGGCCGCGCGATCCCCGTCATCCGGCGCAGGCCGTCACCTGATCCTGTTCGACGGCGTGTGCGGTCTGTGCAGCCGCCTGGTGCAATTCGTGCTCGCCCACGATCGGCGTGCGGCATTTCGTTTTGCGTCCCTCCAGAGCGCGATCGGGCAGGCGACCGTCACGCGCAGCGGTGGCAATCCCCTCGACCTGAATTCGTTCTATCTCGTCGCGGACTTTGGAACGCCAGAAGCACGGGCGCTCACCCGGAGTGATGCTGCCCTGTTCGTCGTCTCCGAACTCGGTTGGCCGTGGAAGGCGATGCAGGCGGCGCGCGTGATTCCGAAGGCGCTCCGGGATCGGATGTACGACTTGGTCGCCCGGTATCGGTATCGCGTATTCGGGCGCTACGACCAGTGTCAGCTACCCGATCCGCAGTTTCGAAGCCGCTTCGTGGAGTGATCGCGTCTCGCGCACGTGCATCCGATCAGGTTCCGTGTGTAGGATGCTACCTGTCATGCCCTGGCTCCGCCGTCCGACCGCACCAGAAGTTCGTGAGCCGGCCCTCGACGCGGAGGTGATACGCGCGGACGTTCAGCTCGCGTACAAACTCGTGCTGGCGCGCGAGCCCGATGTGGAAGGGCTTCGACACTACGCCCAGTCGATGGCGCAGGGTCTCTCTTTCAGGGCGCTCGTTGGGGAGCTGCAGAACTCTCCCGAGTTCCGTCGCCGCCATTTGACCGCCCCGGACGAACCTGACGCCGGTCCCGCGGTGCGGTTGAACCAGAATCATGCCGGTGCAGAGGCGACGATCAATCCCGCCGATATCATCGCGCGCCACACCGTCGAAGAGCTGATTGAGACGGCTGACGAATACTATCGAGGGATTGCGGACCCGACCGCACTCATGAGCCGCCCGTTTGCCTATCTGCACGAGGCGCCGGTCATGTTGCAGAACCTGGGCGCATTGCTGGCCGGTCTGCAACTTGGCAAGACCATGACCGTCCTGGAATTCGGTGCGGGGACGTGCTGGCTGTCGCGCTGTCTGGCGCAGTTGAATTGCCAGCCGATCTGTTGCGACGCCTCAAAGGCGGCACTGGATATTGGCCGGCGGCTCTTTGCGGAACACCCGATCATCGGTTCCACACTGTTCGCACCGGTATTCCTTCCGTTCGACGGCCATCAAATCGAGCTCGACGATGAATCGGTCGATCGCATCGTCTGCTTTGACGCGCTGCACCACGTCCCTAATGTCGATGTGGTGATCGGCGAGCTCGGTCGGGTGCTGAGACGAGGAGGAATCGCGGGATTCAGCGAGCCCGGTCGCGACCATTCGCTTTCCGCGCAGGCGCAGTACGAGATGCGCGACCATCGAGTGCTCGAGAACGACTTAGACTTGCGGGCGATTTTTGCCACGGCCCGGGTCGCGGGGTTCACGCAGCTGACCGCGCGTGTCGCGAACGATCTGGAGGTCTCACTGGATCACTACCAGGACATCATCGACCGACGCGGACCTGATGTCGAGCGCGCGGTCTGGAACAACACCTGCGACACGATGCGCAGCCACACCGTCTTCTTTCTCCACAAAGGCGAGACCGGGCGCGACAGCCGCAGCCACGTTGGACTGGCGCATGCGATGAGCACGACACGCGTGAATCATCGGGTCGCCCGCGGTGCCGGCCTGACGCTGGATCTGCGCATCGAAAACACCGGTAAGGCGACGTGGCTAAGCAGAAACATTCACGACTACGGCATGGTGCGTGTCGGCACGCATCTCTACGATCGTGATGCGAAGCTGCTTGCCATCGACCACTCGAGGCACCACTTGCCGCGAAACGTCGATCCGGGTGAATCGATCGAGATGACAATTGAAGTCCCGCTGCCGAACGATGGCGACTTTGTCGTCGGCGTCGACCTGGTCGCCGAAGGCGTGATCTGGTTCGAGCACGTCGGATCGGCGACGCTCATGGTGTCAGCGCGCCGGAATTGATGACGCCGAAGTTCTTCTCAGGCTTCCTCCTATGGTGACTCGACTGCTGGCGGCCTGCGCTCTGATGGCAGTGAGCGTGACGATCCACGCTGCCGGCTTGGCATACGCGCTTCGACGGCTGCGCCGATTGCAGATGACGGCACTGCCATTCTGGGTGAGTACGCGCTTGTTTGTGGTCATCGCGGTCTGGATCGTGATGCTGCACCTCGCGGAGATCGCAGCGTGGGCCGGGGTCTATGCATGGAGCGGTGCGATGCCCGACCTCCAGACGGCGTTGTATTTCAGCGCCGTCACCTACACAACCACCGGATACGGCGACGTCGTGCTGCCGCAGGCGTGGAGGCTCGACGGCGGCGTCGAGGCGCTCACCGGCATCCTGATGTGCGGATGGTCCACCGGCTTTTTCTTCGCGATTGTGAACAGACTGCACGAGTCAAACACTCCGAAATCCAGCGCCTGACCCACCGCTCTCGTTGACGCGATCAGGCAGCGTTCACCAACCGCGGTCACGAAGGACTGGCGGCGCGGCGGTGCCCGGTGGCGAGAATGACGACACCGACCAGGTTCATGACGCCGATGAGCAGCACGATCTTGGCCGCGAACGTGAACACGCTTTCTACCTGAATGATCGGAAACACCGACAGCACGATGTAGAGCACCGTCATCAGCAGGCCCGACAGGGAAGCCAGTCGCAGCCACCATGGCGGACGGGACGCCATACCCTTCAGCCCGAAAAGCGGGATCGCGAACATCACGACGTAAGTCAGCGCATAGAAGATTCCGCTGGTGTTGAAGAGCAGCTGAAAGGCTTCAGCGTGCCCCACGCCGACGAGACTCAACGAGGCAATCGCGAACGACGCTGCGCCGACGAGCGCGATCGAATTCACGGGTGTCTTGTAGGTCGGGTGCAGCTTGCTGAACCACGCCGGCAGCATGTGATCCCATCCAGCCACCATTGGCAGACGGGTAACCGCCGTGAAGGCGACGCTTGCCTGTCCGACGCGCATCGCCAGCGTCATCAGGATCGCGATCGTCACGAGTGGCGCCGCGATGCCAAAGGGACCGAAGCCTGCGCGCAGGACCTGCGCCACGGGCCCGATGAGGTCAATGTCGGCGGTCGGGACGTAGGCGACGACGGCGCTTGTACCCAGGACGAACATCAACGCGATAACGGGCGCCGCGATGAACACCGACCGGCTCAGGGAACGCGCCGGCGACTTGGTCTCGCCAGCCAGGATCGCCATGTACTCGAAGCCGCCGAGAGCGCCGAACCCCATCTTGCCAAGTATGTTCAGGTTGAAGAGGGACACCTCCGGGATGCTCGCGTGGAACGGGTGATAAGCCGGCAGCGTCCCGGTCAGCAGGCCGATGACCGGCAGCAGCATCACCGTGCCGAAGATCGTGATCATGAAAACGCCGCCGGTGTTGTGTACCCATTTCCCGACGGACAGTCCGAGCGTCGAGGTCAGGACCATCAGCGAGAGGATTAGCGCTGATGCCAGCGCCACGAATCCGCCGCTGGTGGCCATCCACGCGGCGCTCGGCCCGATCGCATACGAGAGATATGTCGCGCACTGCAGACCAATTTCCGACGTGAACACGATCACGTAGAGCCAGAGGTTCCACGCCAGCATGAACCCGACGGTCTGGTTGAAGCCGAGCTTGGCCCATTGATAGAGCCCACCCTCGAGTGGCATCAGGCGATTGAGGTAGATCACGACGGCAGCTGATGGAAGGTAGAAGAGCACCAGCGCAAGGATCCAGAACACGACGTGGGATGGTCCGAGCTTGCCGGCGACTCCGATCCATGTCAGTCCGACGATGAAGAGGATCTGCGTCAGCGCGAGGTCGCCGACACCGAGCTCCTTCTTCAGCCCGGCACTGCGCTCTGTGACGCGCGACTCGGCCCGCGCCAGGCCCGCGTCGGTCGACGCGTCGCGGCCGTCGCCGATCACGCCGTCGCCTCGCCCAGGATTTCCCAGTAACGCGCCCACGCCTCGAGTCCCTCGTGCAGGCGTTGGACGCGAAAGAACTCGTTCGGCGCATGAAAGTCTTCGTCAGCGGTCGAGAAGGAAAAGAACACCGTCTCCAGTCCCATATGGCGTTGAAACAGCTCGGAGATGGGCACGGTGCCGCCCATCCGCACCAGAAGGGGACGAACGCCGTAAGTCGCCTGCAGGGCACGATCCGCTGCTCGCAGAGCGAAGTGATCCGCGTCAATGCAGGCGGCGCGAGAGCCGTGATCTCCGACGCACACCGACAGTCGCGTGCCGGGCGGCACATGTCGTTCGAGATGACTCGTGACTCGCGCCAGTATTGTTGCCGGCTGTTGATCCGGCACGAGTCGGCACGTGATTTTTGCGTGCGCCTCGTGAGGGATCACGGTCTTCTGGCCCGGACCCTGGTAGCCGCCCCAGAGACCGTTGACCTCGAGCGTCGGCCGCGCCCACTGACGTTCGAGCGTCGTGTAACCGGGTTCGCCGAACACCGAGGGCGCGCCGATTTGCGCCAGATAGGCGTGTTCGTCGAACGGCAAGGCAGTGATGGCGTCACGCTCCGCCGGCAACAGCTCCCGCACATCATCGTAGAAGCCAGCGACCGCCACGCGGCCGTTTTTGTCGTGCAGGGACGCGATGAGCTCCGCGATCGCGTGAAGCGGGTTGGCCACACCTCCGCCGTGACGGCCGGAGTGCAAATCCTTCGAGGCCGCGGTGACGACGAACTCCAGGCCGCACAAGCCGCGACTCGCCACCGTGAGTGAGGGCTCGTCGATTCGCCACATGGCGCCGTCCGCCGACAGCACGGCGTCGGCGGCGAGGAGCGCCTTGTGATCCGCGATAACGCGTTCGAGATGGCGGCTGCCGACCTCCTCTTCGCCTTCGAATAGGAACTTGATGTTGATCGGCAGGGCGCCTGCCACCGCGAAGAATGCTCGCGCCACCTCTATCGGGATCAGCATCGGCCCTTTGTCGTCGGACACGCCACGGGCATAGAGGCGCCCCTCGCGCAGTGTCGGACTCCACGGGTCGCTGTGCCATTTGTCCACAGGGTCCGGCGGCTGCACATCGTAGTGGCCGTAGACGAGCATGGTCGGCTTGCCCGGCGCGCCCAGCCACTCGGCGAAGATCACCGGGTTGCCCGGGGTGTGGATGGTGCGAACTGCGAAAGGACCGGCCGCGGATATCGCATCAGCCACCCAGCGCGCAGCGCGGACGACGTCGGAAGCGAATGCGGGATCGGTGCTGACACTGGGAATCGCTGCGAATTGCACGAGCGCGTCGAGGATCCGCTGACGATTCGCTTCGAGATGCGCCAACACACGCGCGTCGATCATTACTTGCCACCGTCAATCGCAAGAACCTGACCCGTGATCCAGTCAGCGTAGTCGGACGCGAAGAACAGGACGCCGTGGGCGATGTCGTCCACCGTACCCAGCCGTTGCAGTGCGATCCGATCCACGAGTGCGCGCTGTCCTTCTTCTCCGTACGATTCCCACTGACGTTCGGTGGTTGGATTCGAGCGGACGAACCCGGGCGCGATGTTGTTGACCGTGATTCCCCAGGGGCCGAGCTCGTGCGCGAGCTGCCGGGTCAGGCCGATCTGGGCGGCCTTTGCCGCGGCGTACGCCTGGATTCCGGTGAGGCTGATGCCGAGCCCCGCGCCGCTCGAGATATTGATAATGCGGCCGCGGTGCACGGTCTTCATGCCTGGCGCCACGGCCTGAGAGCAGTAGAAGGCGCCGGTGACGTTGACGTCGAAGATGGCCTGCCACGCCTCCGCGGTGATGTCCTCGAGCGGTCGCCCGGTTTGTCCGAGCACCCCTCCCGCGTTGTTCACCAGGATATCCACACGGCCCGTGGCCAGAGAGGCCCGGCTCACGCAGTCGCTGACCGCGTCGCGGTCGCGCACGTCGGTCCGTACGGCGTGACACCTGCCGCCTGCCGCGCGGCAGACTCGTTCAGTCTCGCGCAGCTCGTCGTCTATGACGTCACAGGCCCAGACGTCGGCGTCACGTTCGGCGAAGGCCACGCTGATCGCACGTCCGAATCCGTGGGCCGCGCCAGTCACGACCGTGGTCTTGCCGGCGAAGGTGATATTCATGCGAAGTCGCTGTGAGAAAGCGTCGAGGCGAGCGCCGCAAGCGTGTCCAGTGACTGAGGTCTCGCGGCGCGCTCGATCTCGTGGATCAACTGGACCAGCCGGGAGGTGAGCGGCGTCGGTATCCCGGCCTCGGCCCCGAGAGTCACGACGATACCGAGCTGAGCGTCAACCTCGGTAGGCCGCTTGCGCACGGCGAGGTCGCGCCAGATTCCGCTGTGCGACTTCGCCGATCGCCGGTTGTGAGCCACCAGCGCGTCGAGGGAGCGCTCCGCCTCTCCCGCTGGTGCGTCCGGGAGATATGCGGACGGCTCGAAACCGTCGAACGATTCCGGCCGAACGTTGCGGGCGGCCGCGACGGCGAGAATCTCACGCGCCAGGGCAATGTACAGGCGGCTGTATTCGGGCATGGCCAGCGCGTCTGCGATCGATTCGTTGGTCAGCGCCGTGGCGAAGAGCATCGCGCCGTAGGCTTCCTTGCCCCACAGGTAACCCCAGATGTTTGGCGTGACGATCGCGCGTGAATCGAAATCGCTCCAGGCATCCCGAACGGCGCTGGCGCGAGCCGTAACCCGTCCGTCGATTTCGCCGACGACGACGGCGCCTCGGCCACCGTAGTGAATCACGCCCGGCTCCATATAGTCGGCGCCGAAATTGACGAACGCGCCCATCGTCCGAGCGGTGCCCACGACCTGTTCAATCGTGAGTTCATTGAGTCCGTTCTGTGCCGATATCACGAACCCGCCGGCGGTCAGATGCGGAACCAGCGCGCGCGCCGCGTCGCCGGTGTGATGGGCCTTGGTGGCGAGCACAATCGTGTCCCACGCACCCGTGAGTGTCTGGGGTGTGAACGCCGGCACCCGCGCCGCGAACTCCGCAATGGGTCCGGTGATCCGCAGGCCGCTGCGCTGGATCGCTTCGACGTGCTCGACGACCGCGTCCACCAGCGTCACATCGTGACCGGCCCTCGCGAGATGGGCGCCAAGCGTCCCGCCAATCGCGCCCGCTCCCCAGATGAGACACCGCATGCTCGGCTCCGGACTTGATTGACTCAGTAAAAGCAGGGCGAGAGATTACGCATCGCCCCACGAACCTGTGAGCAGCGCCCGCGTTTCGTCCACTGCTGTCTGCCACAGGGCGTGCATTTCGTCATCGGTACGTTGGTACCAACCACCGAAATTGCCGTCGCCGAGGTAGGCGCGCAGCGCAACAGGATCGAGAGCTCGCACCCGAGCCATATCCACCATCGGTCGCTGAGTTTCCGGCACGGTGACGCCGGGCAGGCGCGTCCACGGGAAGTTCTCCATCCAGGAGCCGTGCGATGCGACTGGATCGATTTCCTGCACCTTGGCCCACGTGCGCGGCGCGTTCCACCAGTTGTGGAACAGCACGCGACAGCCGGGGTGATCGGCGGCCCATTCGATCGCGAACTGCTGCACGGCATTGTTGCCGCCGTGCCCGTTCACGATCAGGATTCGGCGAAAGC
>DASXGC010000418.1:0-15939 GCA_036489235.1 Vicinamibacterales bacterium | reverse complement strand
GAGGTTCATGCGGACGACGCCGTTCGGGTCCATCTTGACGACCATCGACGAGCCTTCGTCGACGAACCAGACGTTGTCGTATTTGTCGATGCGGACCGAGTGCGCGAAGGAAGCGCCGTAGCTGTCCGGCGCCCACATCTTCACGAACTTGTAGTTCTGATCGAACTCGAAGAGTTCCGCCGCCGTGCCGCCGCGCGCGCTGCCGCCCTTGCCGGTGCGGGAGTAGACGAACAGGTGGCCCTTCGAATTCATCGACACGCCTTCGGTCTCGCCGATGGTGTGATCGGGGATGACGAGCGGCAGGACTTCTTCGCTAAAGGTCAGTTGCGGCGTGTCTTTCTCGATCGCTTCCTGTTTCGCTCTGGCCTCCGCCGCCGCGGCCTGGGCGGCACCACGACCGGCGGGTGCTTGTGCTTCGACGGAGCGTTGCTGCCAGGTGGTGAAGGCGAGCGCGCCGAAGACGACGACCGAAACCACAGTGAGTGTTCGCTTCATGACCGGCCCTCCATTGATGACGAAGTCATCGCGCATGGCTCCTGAACGCGACGTCCGCATCGCGGCCCGACTCTAGCGCACGGCAGGGCCGGGCGCAATCCAAGACTGGTGCGGGGTGCGGGGTGCGAGGTACGGAGTGCGACGTTCGGGGTGGTCCGAGGTTGCGCTGGTGCCGAGTTCATCGCTGAGCCACACGGTCAGCGTCGTGCCGCGATTCACGGTCCATACGACGATGCGGTCAGCCTCGCGGGCGCGACTCGCGACACCTGTCACCGCAACGGCGCATTTCGAGGCAGCAATCAGGCCGGCGGATCGAGCTGCAACGACTCGCGTGCAATGCGCGTTCGTGCGAGCCGCTGCGCGTTCCATTCTTCCGCGGTGATTTCCCAGAGTTCGGCGGGCAGGCGTCCGCCGACGTAGTCGCGCTCGATCACTGCAATGACACGCATGCCTTGCTTCTCCGAAATGCGGCGCGACGTCGAATTCGCCATCGCCTTGGCGACCCGCAGCACCGGAAACTTCAGCGTGTTGAACCAGAAGTCGGTGACAGCCTCGCTGGCCTCGGTCATCAGCCCCTGACCCTGCCACGGCAGGCCGAGCCAGAAGCCCCGATTCTCGCCGTCGCCTTCCACTCTCAGCCTGATCGAACCGATCAGTCGGTCGGCGGCGGATCGCTGCCGGATCGACCAATTCCATTCCTCGCCGCGAGCGATTGCCGGCAGCGCGACGTGTTCGTAGAACTGGCGCGCCCCGTCCGGTGGATACGGCCAGGGCACCACCGCCGCCAGGTGCTTCACGATCTCCCATTCGGGGAAGATCCGCTGGACCTGATCCGCGTCGGCGAGCTCCAGCGGGCGCAGTATGAGGCGCGCCGTTTCGATCACAGGTGTGGCAACCAATGTCATCGGTATCGGTTCAACGCGAGATGGGGTTGGACGCGTCCGTCTTCCAATCGTCCCACGATCCAAGGTAGACACGCGCGGGGAGGCCGATCGCGCGCGCCACGAAATACATCAGGCTGGCGCGCATACCGACTGCGCAATACGTCACCACCTCCTGGCCCGGCTTCAGCCCGGCTTTTTCGAACAATGCGCGCAGCTCGTCCGTCGACTTGAACTTCAGCGTGCGCTGGTCCGCGTACAAGTCCTGCCACAGGATCAGCGTCGCGCCGGGGAGGTGACCGCCGTTCCATTCGCCGGTAGTTCGAACGTCGAGCACATGAACATCAGGAGCCGTGAGCCTGCTGCGCACGTAGGCCGCGTCGACACGAAAGTCCGGCGCCGGCCGCACTGTCAGCACGCCGCCTGCGGCGGTCGGAATCGTCGTTTCGACCGGACGCCCTTCGGCGCGCCACAACTCGAAATTGCCGTCGAGCATCGAGATGTCGGCGCCGTGCCCCGTCGACGCCAGCGCCGACGACACCCATCCCGTTGTCATCGGGCTATCGCCATATAGGACCACGCGGACGCCATCTGTGACGCCGGCCTTCGCGAACAGCGCCGCCAGCGTTGCCGGCGGGGGCAGCCGATGTCCGGGACCGGCCACTGTGTCCATGTGTTCCACGAATCGCGCGCCCGGGATGTGGCCGTGCTCGTACCGTCCCCGATCGCCAGTGACGACGATACGAACGTGCGGATCGGTGAGATGCTGCTGCAGCCAGGCAGTGGAAACCAGTGCGCCGGCTTCTGCCGGTGGCTGGGTCGCGCTCGCGGTGGGCTGCACTGTGGATAGCGCGGCGGTCATGGTCAATGCCAGCATGCAAGTCATGGAGGTCCTTCCGTCTGACGGTTTCTACTCTAGACGCTTGGCCGGGCATGATCGTTCGCTGCCCCCGTAAAGCGTGGTGGCGCTATACTCTCGCCATGCGCATCGCCAAAACTGTCCTCCTTGCGTCCTCTCTTGTCGTCAGCATGTCGGCTCAGTCGGGAGGCGCCAAGCAGTTCGTCCGGCCCGCCGCCGGGCAGACGCCGCCGTACAGCCCCGCAATCAAGGCGGGCGGCGAAGTTTACGTGTCCGGACAGCTCGGCACCAACGAGAAGGGCGATCTGGTCCCCGGAGATGTCACCGCGCAGGCGACCCAGATTTTCGCCAACATCAAGGATCTGCTCGGCAAGGCCGGCTCGTCGCTCGATCAGGTGGTGACGACACGCGTGATTCTGGCGAATGCCTCCGACTTTCCCGCGCTCGACGCCGTTTACCGTCAGCAGTTCAAGGGCGACCCGCCGGCGCGGACGACGGTGATTGGCGGAATGGTGCGGGCGGGCGCGCTGATAGAAATCCAGGCGACAGCGGTGCCGAACGGCGTCCAGCGCACGGCGGTTCTGCCGGCCGGCTGGATGAAGCCGGCCAGCCCGTACAGCTACGGGATCAAGGCGGGCGACACGCTCTACATGTCCGGCCTCGTCTCGCGCAACGGCAAGGACAACGCGCAGGTGGCGGGTGATGTGCCGACGCAGACGAAGACGATCATTACCAACGCCGTCGAAGTGCTGAAGGCGGCGGGGATGACGCTCAGCGACACCGTCACCAGTCAGGTAATGCTCCGCGACATCAAGAACTTCGCGCCGATGAACGAAGCCTACCGTCCGTTCTGGGAAAAAGATCGCCCGACGCGGGTCACGTTCGAGGACGCTCCTCCGGGAACCTTTGACGTCGAGATCACGTTTTCGGCGATCAAAGGATCGTCGCCGCGTGAAGTCATCATCCCCAATCGCGCCGACGGCACGCCGGGGACAGCCGGTCCGAATTTCAGCCCGGCGATCAAGGTCGGCAACCGTCTGTTCATTTCCGGCGGCACCGGTAACAACGCGTCGAACGAGGGCGACATGAAGGCGCAGGCGACCGAAACGCTGGCGCGATTTGGTCCGGCGCTGAAAGCGGCCGGCTTCGAATACAAAGACATCGTCTCGTCGGAGGTTTACGTGACCGACGTGCAGAAATTCAACGACATGAACGACGGTTATCGTCCGACCTTTGCGACCGACGCACCAACGCGCACGACTTTCGGTGTGTCGAAGCTCGCGGGCGGCAACGCCCTGGTCGAAATCATGGTCACGGCGGTCAAATAGCTAGTCTCACTTCAATTCGACGATTTCGATCGCGATGCGATCGGGTCCTTCGATCATCGCCGCCCGCGAATTGCCCCACGGGTGGATCTCTTCGAGGAACTTCACGTTCTCGCGCTTCAGCCGCGCGACGGTGACGTTCAAGTCGGCGGTGCTGACCGCCCAGTGATCGACGATCTTGCCGCGGGGGCTGACCAGGCCGCCGCCGGGCCACGGCCGGATCGAGATCGAAATGTCCCCGAACTGCACGTTGCCGGCAGGGTCGCGGACGAATCCGGTCTTGGCGAACGACGGCCAGGTCGGCGGCGAGTAGAGCTTGGTGTGGCAATCGCCGGCCGCCGGTTCGGCCGGAGCGGCGCCGCGTCCGCGCGGCACGGTGGCGCCCAGATGCGTCTGGTACCACTCCATCGCACAGCGCGGATGCTCGTGATACATGTGAACGTGATTGAACCGCTCGGTCGTGCCGGACTGCGCGTTCTCGATCATCGCGCCGTCCGGGCCGCGGAGGTACCCGAATCCCCCGACGTGCGTCGGCTGCGTACCTTTGGCGCGCATCTCGAGAATCTGCTCCTGCGTCGGCAGGCCGGGCAGGGTGTCGCTCGACATATCCACCAGCTTGCCGTCTGCCGCATCCCACATCTGCGCGATTTCGAGTCCCATTTCGCGAAAGTGCTTGTCGTAAGCCTGTGAGTCAGGGGTATTCCACCCGAAATGCCAGACTGATGTCTGCGGACCGGTCAACTCGTTCTGCGGCGTGGTTGCGACCTTGGTGAACAGCAGATATACGTCACCGGTCTTGACCGCCGCGAATCCGTTATAGGTCGTGGCCACCGCCGATTTGGCGAACGGTTTCGGATAGTACGCAGCTGCCGCTTCCGGGTTCACCGCGTTGAGGTGCACGTGATGAAAGTGCAAGGGTTCGATCGTCGCGGCTGGTTCCTGCGCTCGGACCACCAGGCCAACGGCGGCGACAACGATGAGACCAGTGGTTCGGACCAGCAGCTTCATAAGGTCACTCCAGCGATAGGCGAAGACGTGGCGGCGATTTTACTGCTATTCTGACGACCAGGGAGCGATCTACATGAGTTGCAGGCCGGTGGCCCGATTCGCCCGCGGCGCGTTCGTCCTCCTGGTGCTGGTGTTGCCGTCGCGCGCGTCGGCAGCGCTCGGGGGAACGGTCGCCACGGTTGACGCCGATCGCGTACACGTCCAGGGTGCGCTGATGCGCATGGTCACGACCAACGGCTACGCTCTGCACGAGATTCGCGCTGCAACCGGCACGATGGTTCGCGAATACGTCAACTCGTCGGGTACGGTGTTCGCGGTGGCCTGGGACGGACCGTGGATGCCCGACCTGCGCCAGGTCCTCGGCGATCACTTCGATCAATATCAGGCGGCGATGCGGGCACCAAAGGTACGCGCCGCCCGCGGCGTGGTGTCCATCACTCAGCCGGGCCTGGTCGTGCAGATGAGCGGCCATGCACGCGCGTTCACCGGACGCGCTTACCTTCCGACCATGCTGCCGCAGGGCGTGCGGCTCGAGGCGATTCGTTAGCCATGTTGCGAACCCTGGCAATCCCGTTCATGGTCGTTGCAGTGATGTCACCGGAATGCGGCTCGTCGAGCGATTCCTCGACGTCGGCGGCGGTGCAGAATTTTCAGTCGATCACAGTCAACGCCGGACCGAACAACGACTACTTCAACGGCGCGTTCACCAGCGTCACGATTTGCGCGCCGGGGTCGGTGTCTTCGTGTCAGACCATCAGCGGCGTGCTGGTGGATACCGGGTCGAGCGGCCTGCGCGTGCTTTCGAGTGCGCTGACCCTCAGCCTTCCGCAGCAGACGACCGCGACCGGCGCGCCGGTTGTCGAGTGCGGTCAGTTCCTCGACGGAGTCACGTGGGGACCGGTGGCGACTGCCGACCTCAAGCTGGGCGGCGAGCAGGCGAGCAGTGTGCCGATTCAGGTGATCGGTGGACCGAACGCGCCCGCGATTCCGTCCGACTGTTCGAGCGTCGGACCGCCGGAAAATACGCTCGCCGATCTCGGCGCCAACGGCATCCTTGGTGTCGGACTCTTTCGTCAGGACTGCGGTGGCGCCTGCATCACGACCGGCGCCGGGAACCCCGGGTTCTACTATGCGTGTCCGTCATCGGGATGTGTAGTGACCGCGCAGTCGCTGACGCGCCAGCTGCAGAACCCGGTCTGGATGTTTCCAACCGACAACAACGGCGTGCTGATTCAGTTGCCGGCGCTGCCGGCCGGCGGCGCTCTGACCTCAACCGGCATGATGATTTTCGGCATCGGCACTCAGAGCGACAACGCGCTTGGGTCCGCGAAGGTATTGACGGTTGACGGCTCCGGCTCACTCCCGACCACCTTCGGCAGTCAGACCTATTCAGGAACCTTCATCGACTCGGGGTCGAACGGCATTTTCTTCCTGGACAGCTTCACGACCGGCATCCCGCTGTGTCCCGACACCGCGGATTTCTATTGTCCGGCAACGCTGCAGTCGTTGTCGGCGACGATCCGCGGGGTCAACGGCACCGCCAGCGCGGTCACGTTCAACGTCGGCAACGTGGACAATCTCAACGGCAATTTCAGCGCGTTCAATGAGGTCGCCGGCCCGAACGCCGGAACCTTCGACTGGGGATTGTCGTTCTTCTTCGGCCGCACCGTGTTCACCGCGATCGAAGGGCAGGCCACACCCGGCGGGACCGGGCCGTACTTCGCGTTCTAGGTAATTTCAACAACCCTTGCTTCACCACCGAGACACCGAGGCACAGAGACTCGGTGGTCCGGTTTCGACGCCGTCGCCAATCGATTCGACAGTCGCGGTCAGCATCGCTGACCGCACGGGCAGGGGAGCCGCGCGCCGGACACGAGTCGCCCGAAACACTCCCGGGCGACTCGCGTCCGGCCCGCGGTTCCCCTGCAGCCGCCGCATGGCGGCGGCCTGTCGAATCGATGAATCTCGGTGCCTCCGCGTCCCCGTGGTTCAATCCTATGGCGGTGCTACTTTGAGGTCCGCCTGAAGGCGGACACTACATGGCGGTCCGCCTGAAGGCGGACGCTACTTTGGATTTACTGACCGGTAGGCGGTCACGAACAGGTCGACGAATTCGTTGACGCGCTCGGTCAACAGGGGGCGCAGTCGATCGGTGGTCGTCAGACCGAGCCGGTTGACGCTCCACGTCGGGCACTGCAGCGGCGTCCGCGTCTTCACTCCGCGCGGCAGCGTGACCTCCTGCATCAGCGACACATCCACCACGTAGGGAATCGGCAACGCTCCGCCTGGATCGGCAACGGTGACGTGGACGTAGACGTAGGCGTCCGCGTCCGAGGTGATGGACAGCCCCGCCTGACGAAGTCGCGCCTCGATCTCCTTCTGCATCGCGTCCGTACTCAGGCCGGCCTTCGTCGCCAGCGGTCCGAGATCTTCGACGACGACGCTCATCGCGGTAAGGCCGGTGAGGCTGGCACGCTCCACCTGGGAGTCCGCCGCTGTGGCAGGCCTGGCGCCGCCGGTCAGCAGGGCGACGATGACGATTGGGATTAGTGCGCGCATGGTGATCACCTCAGTATCCGACTGCCTTGCCTGCCGCGGAACGGCCGTCAGAACCGCCCTGCAGCCATCCACCATCGCTGACGATCGCCGCCGTCTGCGCCAGCACCACGCCCGGAGCGTAGTCCACATCGTAGCCGCGGCTCTTCAGCAGCGCCACCGTGTCCGGCGAGATGCCGCGCTCGAGCGACAGTCGATCGGGCAGCCATTGATGGTGGACCCGTGGCGCGTCGATCGCATCCTGGACGTTCATCCCGAAGTCGACGACGTTGAGGATGACCTGAAGAACGGCGGTGGGAATGCGCGATCCGCCGGGAGCGCCGACCGTCATGAACAGCTTGCCGTCCTTGAGCAGAATCGTCGGCGTCATCGCCGACAGCGGCCGCTTGTGCGGCGCGATCGCGTTGTTCTCGCCCTGGACCAGGCCGAACATGTTTGGAGAGCCTGGCTTCGACGAGAAGTCGTCCATCTCGTTGTTGAGGAGAAAGCCAAGGCCGGGGACGGTGATGCCGTTGCCGTAGCCGCCGTTCAACGTATAGGTCACCGCGACCGCGTTGCCCTCGGCATCGACGACCGAGTAGTGCGTCGTCTCCATGCTCTCGCTGCCGACCGGACGTCCGGGCCGGACCTCGGTGCTGGGCGTTGCTCGCTCAGGGTCGATGCTGCCGCGCAGCTTCGTCAGGTACGCCGGATCCAGCAACCCGGCGACAGGCACCTTCACAAAGTCCGGATCGCCGAGATATTCGTTCCGATCGGCGTACGCGCGGCGCATGGTCTCGGCAAGGTAGTGAATCGACGAAGCGGAACCCGCGCCGCCTTTCTCGTAACCGCTGCCCTGCAGGATGCCGAGCATCTCGAGTAGGACGATGCCGCCTGAACTCGAGGGCGGTGCGCTGATCACGGTGTAGTTCTTGTAGGTGCCGCTCAGCGGTGTGCGCTCGATCGCTTTGTAGCCCTTGAGATCTGGGCGTGTGATCAGGCCGCCGTGCTTGGCCATTTCGTCGGCGAAGCGCGCCGCGGTTTCGCCTTCGTAGAATTCGTTCGGTCCGTTGGCGGAAATCCGCCGCAGCGTGGATGCCAGTTCGGGCTGGACCAGCGTCTCACCCACGTCGTAGAACGCACCGTCCTTCTGGAAGATCCGTTTCGACTCCGGCGAATTCGCGAGGCTGCGCGATCCCTTCAGCCCTTCGGCAAGTGGATAGGAGACCGCGAAACCCTTCGACGCGAGTTCCACCGCGGGTGCCATGTTCTCGGCCCATGTCCGCCGTCCGTACTTCTTCACGGCGATTTCGAAGCCGCGGACGGTGCCGGGCACTCCTGACGACCGCCACCCTTCGATGCTTTCCCTGGTCAGGTTGCCGCCAGCGTCGAGGTACATGTCGTGGGACGCCTTTTCAGGCGCCTGCTCGCGAAAATCGATGAACGTCGTGCGGCCATCAGCCAGCCGAATCAGCATGTAGCCGCCGCCGCCCAGATTGCCGGCGAACGGATGCGTGACGGCAAGTGCGAAGCCGACCGACACGGCGGCGTCGATGGCGTTGCCGCCTTTCTGCAGGACCGACACGCCGACATCGGCGGCGATTGCTTCCATCGCCACCACCATGCCGTGGCGGGCACGAACCGGCTGGCGCGTCGCGCCGACAGGCACGGCGAGCACAACGACGAGCAGGGCAGGCAGCAGTCGGCGCATGAGGCGAGTGTATCGCAGGACGAGAGGCGTGATCGAAAGGGCCCGGCCATCCGTCTAACCTTCGACGGACATTGCCGTCCCGTCCGGTACTGAGACTTATGCGACTGAATCACATCGTCCGTCGCCTGCTGCAGATGCCGGTCTTCACCGGCATCGCGATTCTGACGCTGGCCATCGGCATCGGCGCCAACGCCGCGATTTTCAGCGTCGTCGACGGCGTCCTGTTGAAGCCGCTGCCGTATCCGAAGCCGGACGAGCTGGTCGTTCTCGACCATTCAGCCGCCGGCCTGAATATCCTTCATGCGGGCTCGGCTCCGTTCCTCTACTTCACCTACCGCGAGAATGGCGGCAAGACCTTTCAGGACGTGGCCATGTGGACGGGCGATGCGGTCACCGTCACCGGTGTGGCGGAGCCGGAGGAGGTCCGCGCCGTGGACGTGACCGACGGCATGCTGCCGATGCTTGGTGTCAAGCCGCTCTTCGGCCGTGTGTTCACGGCGCAGGACGATTCGCCCGCCGGTGTCGAGACGGTGGTGCTGTCGGCCGGCTACTGGCGCTCGCGCTTCGGCAGCGAATCGTCCGCGGTCGGCCGGCGAATCATGCTGGACGGGACCGCTCGCGAGATCATCGGCGTGCTGCCCGACTCGTTCCGGTTTCTCGATCAGAAGCCGTCGATGTTCCTGCCGTTGCGGTTCGATCGCGCCAAGATACGCCTGGGAAATTTCAGCTACACGGCCGTCGCGCGGATCAAGCCGGGCGTCACCCTCGATCAAGTGACGGCCGAGACTGCGCGACTGATTCCCGTCGCGATGACGAGCTTTCCGCCGTTTCCCGGCATGAACGTGCAGATGTTCACTGACGCGAGGATTACGCCGACGCCGAGGGCGCTCAAGGACGAGGTCGTGGGCGACGTCGGGTCCGTGCTGTGGGTGCTGATGGGAACCATCGGGATGGTGCTGCTGATCGCCTGCGCGAACGTGGCGAACCTGCTGTTGGTTCGGGCGGAAGGGCGGCGCCAGGAACTGGCGGTTCGCGCGGCACTCGGCGCCAGCCGCGGGCGCATCGCCTACGAACTGCTGGCTGAGAGCGTGGTCCTCGGACTAGTTGGCGGCGTCGCGGGTCTCGGTCTCGCTTACGGGGCCGTGCGCGCGCTGCTGGCGCTGGCGCCGGGCAATCTGCCTCGGCTCGACAACATCGCCATCGATCCGTTGGTCCTCGCGTTCACGTTCGGGATTTCAATCGTCGCCGGCCTGCTCTTCGGAATCATTCCGGTGTTCAAATACGCCGGCCCCGACGTGGCCTCGAGCCTGCGCGGCGGCGGCCGCACCTCGAGTGCCAGCCGCGAGCGGCATCGTGCCCGCAGCGTACTGGTCGTCGTGCAGGTGGCGCTGGCGCTGGTGCTGCTGGTTGGTTCGGGCCTGATGATTCGCACGTTCCTGGCGCTGCGCCAGGTGCAGCCCGGATTCAGGGATCCTCAGGAAATCCTGACCTTCAGCCTTGCGATCCCCGAGGCGCAGGTCAAGGATGCCGAGCCGGTGGTTCGGATGTATCAGGCGATTCTCGACAAAGTCGCGACGGTTCCCGGCGTGACCTCGGTCGCGATCACGTCGGTCGTGCCGATGACCAGTTCCGGCTGGCACGATGCGATTTTCGCATCGGACAAGACCTACGGCGAAGGCGAACTGCCGCCGATGCGCCTGTTCAAGTTTCTCTCGCCCGGTCTGCTCAAGACCATGGGCAACACCCTCGTCGCCGGGCGGGACTTCACCTGGTCCGACGTCTACGACAAGCATCCGGTGGTCATGGTGTCTGAAAACGCCGCCCGCGAACTGTGGAAGGAGCCGGCGATGGCGATCGGCAAACAGGTTCGTGAGAACCCGACCTCGGCCTGGCGGGAGGTCATCGGCGTGGTCGGCGACGAGCGCGATGAGGGCGTCGACAAAAAAGCGCCGTCGATTGCGTTCTGGCCGGTCATGATGTCGCACTTCAGCGGCATGGAGCCGTTCGTGCGCCGGAACGTCTCGTTCGCGATCCGCAGCAAGCGGACCGGCGCGTCGGCGTTCACGGAGGAAGTGAGCCGGGCCGTCTGGGCGGTCAACCCGAACCTGCCGTTGGCCCGTGTCCGGCCGCTCGATGCCATCGTCAGCGCCTCGATGGCGCGGACGTCGTTCACGCTGGTGATGCTGGCGATCGCCGGCGCGATGGCGTTGGTGCTGGGCGTCGCCGGAATCTACGGCGTCATTTCCTACTCGGTGTCTCAGCGGACTCGCGAAATCGGAATCCGGATGGCGCTCGGCGCGCAGCGCCGGGAGGTGACCGGCCTGTTCGTGCGCCACGGCCTGCGCCTGGTCGCCGTCGGCATCGTCAGCGGGCTTGCGGCCGCGCTCGCGCTCACGCGCCTGATGCGGTCGCTGCTGTTCGAGGTCAATCCGGTCGATCCGATTACCTACGTCGGCGTCTGCCTGAGCCTCGCCGCTGCTGCTGTCCTGGCCAGCTACATCCCGGCCCTGCGCGCCACGTCGGTGAATCCGGTCACGGCGCTACGAGCGGACTGAGCAGCGGTCGAGTCGGCGACCGCTGCTTCGTCCAGGACGGCTAGGCGTATGCGGCGCCCACCATGATCTTCTTGATGCGGATGTAAGGCGAGCCGTGCGAGATGCTGTTGGTCTGCGTCGGCTGACCCTTGGCGTCGCCGCCGGTGCCGAACATCTGCCAGGTTTCCGGGCTGCCAATCAGATCCAGGTTCGCCCAGAAGTCGGTGGTGATCGCGTTGTAGGTGACGTCGCTGACCATGCGCGTCTTCTTGCCGTTCTTGATCTCCCAGAAGCAGTTGCCGCCGAACTGACCGTTGTAGCGCTGCTGGTCGATCGAGTAGCTACCGCGGCCGTCGATGAGGACGCCGTCCTTGGTGTCGGCGATGATCTGCTCGGTGTTTGGCGACCCCTTGGGGCCGGCTTCGAGCCGGACGTTCGGCATCCGCAGGAACGGGTAGTCGCGCCACGAACCCGCTGAGGTGCAGCCTTTGCTGGCCTTGTCGCCGATCTGCGGCGCGGTTTCGCGGTTGGTCTGCAGACCCACCAGGATGCCGTCGCGGATGATCGGAAACTCGGTCGTCTTCACGCCATCGTCGTCGTAGCCAATCGTGGCCATGCCACCGGACATGGTGCGGTCGGCGGTAATGTTCATCAGCTTCGAGCCGTATTTCAGCTTGCCGACGTCGGTCAGCTTTACGAAGCTGGTGCCGGCGTAGTTCGCCTCGTAGCCGAGGATGCGATCGAGTTCGGTCGCGTGCGCGACGATCTCGTGGATGGTGAGCATCGCGTGTGACGGCGACAGCACCAGATCCTTCAAGCCCATCCCGATCGGCTTCGCGGTGGTCATCTCGACCGCTTCGGCGGCGATGCGCTCGGCGCTCTCGACCATCTCGCTTGTTTCCGCGACTTCCCAGCCGCCGGTCTTGGGGATGCCCACGAAACTTCTCGTCTTGGTGACGTCGCCGACCTTGGCCGAGACGTTGAAGGTTGGCGTGATCTCGAATGTTTCCTGTTCGATGTAGGAGCCTTCGGTGGACGCGAAGTACTTCCACTCGTTGTTGATGCCGACCGCGCAGTTGACGCTGGTGACGCCAGGCACTTTCAGCGCGATGTCGACGACCTTCTGGACGTAGGCCTGCTTGACGTCGGTCGCGATCGTGGTCGGATCCTTCTGGATCGGCGATGCCCAGTAGGCGGTGTAGGCCGGCACCGGCGCGAGTTTGATGTCCATCTTCTTGGCGACGGCGCTGGCCTTGGCCACTTCGGCGGCGATCTTCGTGATGCGTTTGATCTCCTCGTCAGTGACGATCGGGCTGCTCGCGAAGCCCCAGACCCCGCTATGAATCACGCGGACGCCGAAGCCGGCCGCGCCAGGTCGTCCGCCGGCTCGTGCCCGGCCGCCGCCGCCCCCGCCTCGTCCGCCGCGGCCACCGCCGAATCCGCCGCCAAATCCCCCACCGCCGCCGGCGTCGGCGGAGCGGTCGTTCGATCCGTTGGCGTTGACGCCGCTGCTGACACTGCGCGTGAAGCGCACGTCGGCGTAGCTGCAGCCGGCCCGTTTGGCTTCGCTCAGCGAGAGATCGGCCATCGTCTTGAACGGCGACGTCATCGGGTCGCCCTTCGGCGACTGTGCGATCAGGTCGGCGACGAATTCGGTCGAGGCAATCACCAGGCTCGCCGCGCCGGTGTATTTCAGGAAGTCTCTACGTGTAGGGCTCATAGGGGGCTCAATCTCAAACAGCCGGTGAAACCGACGTCATATAAAAGTCTTCGACCCGAATCGCCGGGACCAGCGCGGTGCCCGGTCCGTCGTACGCTTCGCCGGTGTGAATCGGTACCGACTTGCCGATCGCCGAAATGTTCGCGAACGCGACCAGCGGCGACATGTTCCAGCGGAAGTTCTGGACCGGGCCGGTGATTTCGCCGTTTTCGATCAGGAACAGACCGTCGCGCGTCATCCCGGTGTTGAGCAGGGTCAAGGTGTCCACCGGCCGCAGGTACCAAAAGAACGAGACCAGCAGCCCGCGCTTGGTCGTCTTCACCATGTCCTCGATCGACAAGTTCGAACCTTCGACCACCAGGCTCATGTTCGGATTGGCAGCCGTCGGCGCCACCTTCTGCCGGCGCGCGGTGTTGGCGTCGTAGTAGACGTTCTTGAGCACGCCTTTTTCGATCCACGTGACTGGCTGGGCCGCGGCGCCGTCGTTCATGATCGGCGTCTGCCGCAGGATTGGGTTGCCGATGTCGCTCTTCAGCGTGAAGCTGTCGCTGAACAGCTTCTGACCGATCTTCGGTGTGCCGTCAGCGGAGACGAACGGCCGCCCGATGCCGCCGAAGTTGAAGCCGCCACCACCACCGCCGCCGAATCCACCGCCACCGCCGCCGGCGTTGAACGCGCCCATCATCGTCGAGAGCAGCCGTGCGGCCGGGCGCGGTTCGATGATCGTCGTGTAGCGGCCCGGCTCGATCGCGCGCGGCTTCTGGCTTTTCAGCGCCTTGTTCGAGGCGATCTCGGTGAGCTCGGCGATGTTGACCTGCGACAGATCTTTTGCGCCGGTGATGCCGGCCCATCCCGATCCGCCGCCGGTGGCCATTCGGCAGGTCAGCACGAATCCGGTCTCCGCGTACTGGTAGTACGCGAACAGCCCTTCGGAGTTGGCCTGGCAGGTTGTCTGATACGCCTTGGGAATGTAGCCGGCGCCGAGGACGCCTTTCTTTGTGCAGATGTCGACCGATTCCTTGACCCACGCGGCGCGCTCGCCGGGCCCGAAGTCGGCGGTTGCCGGGACGACGGCATCGACCTTGATGTAGTCCTGCGGTCCCTTGACCAGCGCCGGCAGGTTCGGGTTGTCGCGTGCTTTCAACGCCGCCGCGTCCGCTTCGTCCACCATCGCCTTCAACGACTCATCGTCGAACTCGTGCGTGTTGGCGGAACCCTGCTTCTTGCCGTGGCGAATGTTGACCGTGAGCTGCTGGTCGTACTGGACCAGGTTGACCGTGATGCTCGAGTTCGCGAATCG
Source organism: Vicinamibacterales bacterium (assembly GCA_036489235.1). Lineage (GTDB taxonomy): Bacteria > Acidobacteriota > Vicinamibacteria > Vicinamibacterales > CAVVIG01 > CAVQFC01. The sequence goes on along the minus strand of DASXGC010000418.1, from coordinate 1,571 downwards.
GGTGCCGGCGCGTTCGCCACCGTCGAAGAACACTTCGACGGCGTCCGCCTTTGTCATGTTCAGCACCTTATCGGTGAGGACTTTGATTTCGTCTCGTGAGTACATAATGTCCGGCAAGTCTATCAAAAGCAGGTGAGCAGTGAGCAGTCCGGTCCCGTCGCGATTGACCCCGCATCTCCTTAGCGCGTTGCGAATTGTCGCCGCATGTCTCTTCGTCGTGCACGGAACCCAGAAAACGTTCGGGTTTCCCGGCCACGTATTCCATCTGCCGCCGTTGCCGCTCACGCTGTTCGCAACCGCCGGGTATCTCGAAGTTGCCGGCGGCGTGCTGATGCTGCTCGGTTGGCAGACACGACCGGTCGCCTTCGTGCTCGCGGGCGAGATGGCGGTCGCCTACTTCACGCAACACCTGCCACGGGGCCGCTGGCCGATCAACAACGGCGGCGAACTCGCGATTCTGTTTTGTTTCGTGTGGCTGCTGATCTGTGCGGCGGGTCCAGGACCATGGAGCGTCGACTCGTTTCACCGCGGCCGCTAGCCTCGGAGACTAGCGGCCAGTCGACTATTGCGATCGATGGAACAGGCCGACGTAGACGGCTTTGCCGAGGATGTGTCCCTGCATCGCCTTCATCACGTTGGTGCGGGTTTCAAACGCGTCGGCCGCCGCTGGCGTGTCGAGTTTGATATCGAGCGCATAAATCTCGAACGTGTAGTGGTGCATCGGACCGGCGGCGCCGGCACCGGGTCCGCGATAGACGGGTCCGCTGGCGCTGACCTGATGACTGCCGTCCGGGCGATCAGCGCCGGTCGGCACGCCTTCGGGCAGGCCGGTGGCGGAGCCTGGAATGTTCCACACCAGCCAGTGCAGCTGGTCGTCGGTGGTCTTGTTGCGCGCGACGTCGGGATCGTGCATGTGCAGCACGAAGCTTTGAGTGCCCGGCGGCACGTTCGTCCACGTCAGCGCCGGCGACGTCTGCGCGCCCGCTTGCGTGAACCGGTCCGGAATCACGGTGCCGTCGGCAAACGCAGTCGTCGTCAACCGCATCGCGGGCGCTGGTGGCGGCGCCTGCGCGGGAGTTTGTGCCGCGCCGCCGACAGCCAGTGTCGCAACCATCGCGAGCGCGCCCGAGAGTCTTGTCCAGTCAGATCTCATACGTCCTCCTCAGCCAGGGAGATTCTACCTCTCGCGGCGGCTATGATGGCGCATGCCGTCGCCCCTCGCGATCACGCGCGCGGTCAGCTCCGCGATCGCTGCCTGCGAGCTGACCCATCTGGAGCGTGTGCCGATCGACGTGACGCTTGCGCGTGCACAGCACCATCAGTACGAACAGGCGCTCACCGAATCCGGTTACCTGGTGGAACGTCTCGACGCCGACGCCAACCTCCCGGACTCGGTCTTCGTCGAGGACATCGCCGTGGTGTTCGACGAACTCGCGATCCTGACCCGGCCGGGCGCCGAATCCCGGCGCGCCGAGACCGCGCCGGTCGCCGCAGTGCTCGCACGCCATCGCCGCTGCGAAACGATCCAGGCGCCGGCAACCATTGATGGTGGCGACGTCCTGGTGGCGGGG
>DASXGC010000244.1:0-10753 GCA_036489235.1 Vicinamibacterales bacterium | reverse complement strand
ATCACCATGATGCGCGACGAAGGAACCTGCCAGTCGGTGAGCGAACCCGTCGGCGCCTGGGCGATGAAGATGTGGCGGCGGTACGGATCCACGGGAACGTCCACGCCGGCCATCCGTCCAATCGCGCGTGCGTACGGGCCGGCGGCGTTGACCACGATCGGAGTGTCGATTCCGCCGCGCGAAGTGTCCACGCCGGCGATTCGTCCGTCCTCGAGACGGATGCCGACGACCTCCGTGTCACGCTCGATGGCGACGCCGGCGGCCTGCGCCGCTTTCGCAAAGCCCATCGTCACACCGTTCGGATCCGCAATGCCGTCACGCTGGCAGAAGGTTGCCGCGAGGACGCCGTCGGTATCCAGGCCTGGCGCCAGGCGCGCTGCATCTCCGGCATCGAGCCAGTCCACGGTGACGCCGAGGTGGCGCTGGAGGGCGACGTTTCGGCGGAAGGTTTCGACGCTGGCGTCGGTGGACAGAAGAAAGAGATACCCGTCCTGGTGAAAATCGATGGCCTGACCAACATCGTCGGCAAAACGTTCGAGCGCCGCGATCGATTCGAGCGACAGCAAAATGTTCGCTTCGTTGGAAAACTGGTGACGGACGCCGCCGGCATTACGGCCGGTCGACCCGGTGGCCAGCATCTGCTCGCGCTCGAGCAGAACGACGTTGGTGACGCCACGGCGGGCCAGATGATGCGCCACGCTCGCGCCCATGCAGCCGCCACCAACGATCACGACATCCGCCGATGATTTCATCGGCTGCGATCCTACCGCGAACGCCTCCACTGGTAATTTATCCTGTCGCCCTCGCCAACATTTGTTTTGACATCACCGTTGCGGCGACCGTAGATTCAGCGGTCGCGCAGCGGGCGCACCGTGCTGCCGGAGACGCTGACTCATCAGCGTGAGAGCGAACGGCGAGGCCGCGACTGCGTAATGGAGAGCGTTATGAAGAATCTCGCGATGTTGGTGACGAGTGTGCTCACAGTCAGCCTGCTAAGCCTTGGTGTGACCGCTGAACGCGGGAACGACGGCGGTGGAAGTATCTGCCGCGATCTTCCGTCGCATAGTGCCCTGAAGGCGGCGCTCGAAGCGGCGAGGGCACTCGCCAACGGCGGCTTCAACCTGGACATGTGGGCAACCGCCGTCAACCGCGACGGCGTGGTCTGTGCGGTCGCGTTCACCGGCAACAACCGCGGCGATCAGTGGCCGGGCAGCCGTGTAATTTCGGCGCAGAAGGCAAACACGGCGAACGCATTCAGCCTGCCTGCGCTGGCGCTGTCGACGGCGAATCTCTACTCTGCGGTTCAACCGGGTGGCAGCCTGTTCGGCCTGCAGGAAAGCAATCCGGTTGATACCAGCGTGGCCTACGGCGGCAATCCCGCGAACAACGGCCAGTCGAACGATCCGATGGTGGGTGGACGGATCGGTGGCGTGAACGTCTTCGGCGGAGGCCTGGCGTTGTATAAGGCCGGTGGTCAGATCATCGGCGGCGTCGGCGTCAGCGGTGATTCGTCGTGCGCCGATCACAACATCGCCTGGCGAACCCGCCACAACCTGAACCTGGACTTTGTGCCTGGGGGCGTGAGCGGCGACGCCACTCGTCCGGACAACATCGTGTACGACATCACGCCGCAAGGCGGACAGATGCCTGGCGTGAGCGCGAACGGCTGGGGCCACCCCGCATGCTCGCCGGTGGCGACGACGATTGCGGCGGCTCTCCCGCCGACGCGGTAAGGCGATTAGCCCTCGTCCCAGCGGAACCTGGTCGCGGCAATCGTCCAGAACACGGCGGCGAAGCCGGCGAGAACAGCTACCGGCATCAGCGCGCCGGTGATGCCGATGCCGCGCCAGGTCATCGCGTCCAGGCCGTCCACCGCCCAGCGGACCGGAACCAGCAGCGTGAACTGCTGGAGCCACGCCGGGAACACGAACGTCGGCACCCAGGCGCCGCCGAGCATCACCATCATCAGCACCGCGAGTGTCGTCACTCCACGCGCGGTCGCCGGTGAATTTCCAAGCGCCGCAATCAGCAGACCGAATGTGGACGCCATCACCGCGCAGGCGATCGAAATGCCGATGAATCCGGTGACGCTGCCCTGGATGCGAACCTTGAACACGACCATGGCAAACGCAAACGAGACCAGCAGAATCAACAGCGAGATCACCGTGCCGCTGATCGCCTTGCCCAAGAGCAGCGTTACCTTCGACACCGGCGCGCTGCGCAGCCTGACCCAGAGTCCGCGCTGCCGCTCGAGCAGCATCTCCACACCGATGTTGGCCATCGCGAACAGCAGAAATTGAATCGCCATCCCGGCGAAGGAATGCGCATACCCGTTGTAGGCGACGTTGGATCCTGACGTCATCGCCTCCTCGTGCACGGTATACGGCATGGTGATGCCGCGCGGCGCGTCGTTCGCCCGCGCGTTGCCGGGCTCACGGTCGTAGAACTTCTGGACCGACGCCAGCATCTCGAGCAGCAGCTTCTTCTGATCCTCGGCCATGGTGGACGACTGCACCTGCGGCACGGTCTGATCGATCAGTTTGCGGCCCTGCGCGCCGCCGAACATCTCGCGGCTGACCGCGGTCATCACATGCTCGGTCATCACGCCGCGAACCATCGCCAGCTCGATGCCGTGCGACGGGTCATAGAACAAGGAGAGGCTCGGCTTTTCGCCGCCGCCGAAGAGCGCCTGGCCAGCCGCGTCACCAAAACCGGAGGGGATGACGATCGCAACGGTGATCTTGCCGCCCTTGACCGCCTCGCGCGCGTCATTCTCTTCCGGCATGCTGACCTTCAGGTTCTTGTCGGTCTGGGCGTCGGCGACGATCGCCTTCGAGATCGCGGTGCCGTCGTGATCGATGATCGCGACGGCGATCCGCGCAGGCTCGCTGTTGCCGCCGGCGCCGCCCGAGAAGATCGAGCCGAAGAACGACGCGATCGCGATCGGCACGACGAAGCTGACGATGACGGACCGACGATCGCTGAAGAACAGCTGCAGATCCTTCCGGACCATGGCGAGAAGCGGGATGAGGGACATCAGTCGCGCAGGCTCCTTCCAGTCAGGGTCAGAAACACCGACTCGAGCGTCGCTTTCCCGCCGCCGACGACCGCGACGCGCGACTGCAGGGCGTCGAGCGTGTCGTCGGCGATGACCTTGCCATGGTCGACGACGACAATCCGGTCGGCGAGTCGCTCAACTTCTTCCATGTAGTGCGTCGTGTAGAGCAGCGCCTTACCGCGGCTCTTCAACAGCTCGAGATTTTCGAAAATGGCATTGCGGCTCTGCGGATCGACACCAACCGTCGGCTCGTCGAGCAACAGGATGTCCGGATCGTGCAGCAGGCCGGCCGCGAGGTTCAGCCGCCGCTTCATGCCGCCGCTATACGCTTTCACCAGGTCGTCGATCCGATCCGCGAGGCCGACCAGCTGTAGCGTTGACGCGATTGCGGCCTCCAAGGCGGCGCCGCTGAGACCGTAGAGCGCGCCGAAGAATCTGAGATTGCGTCGCGCGGACAACTCGTCATACAACGCCAGGTCCTGCGGAACGATGCCGATTTTCCGTTTCTTGGGATCGGTGTCGCCACTGAGACGTGCGCCGCCGATGAACACGTCGCCGCGATCGGGCGTCAACAGGCCGGCGATCATCGAGACGGTCGTCGTCTTGCCGGCGCCGTTCGGACCAAGCAGGCCGACGAGCTGGCCCTTCTCGACGCCGAACGAGACATCATCCACGGCGACGGTGGGCCCGAACGTCTTGTGAAGATGGGTGATGGTCAGCATACGGAACCTGCGTATCGTGGCACGAACGCGGGTCCAGGTCGGCGGTGCTATGACGAAGGGCGGCTTTGGCCGGACAGGGGGCGATTTCGACCGGGCCGACGCTACGTGAGCTTCTTGACGAAAGCGGCGGTCCCGGCCTTGGTCAGCCTCGCCAGCTCCTTGAGTTGGGCCGGCTTGATCTCGGTGAAGTTGAAACAGGACTTTCCCTGCATCCGCTTGCGCAGCGCGGGCGACACGGTCTTGAGGAGCGCCTGGTTGGCGTAGATCGGAATCAGGTGATAGCTGACGTAGTCTTTTTTGATCTGCACACCGCCGAACCAGATCGCCGACCCTGACTTGGTCTGCGACTCCTTGGTCGAGAGATAGTACGAGTCCGGCTTGTCGACGATGACGGCGAACCGCTTGGCGTAAGGAATCAGCAGTTGCTTGAGCGCCTCGAAGGTCGGCCGGAACGCATCGGGCTTGGGCATTCCGGATTATTGAGTCAACGCGACGATCGGATCAATACGTGTTGCACGCCGCGCCGGCAGGGCGCAGGCGACGATCGCCACCACCCCAAGGATGCTCGTGACCGTGGCCAGCACCAGCGGATCGGTGGCCGAGACGCCGAATAACTGCGTCTCGAGGCTTTTTCGAAGAGCGACGGCGCCGATCGCCCCCAGCACGAAGCCGCCGACGATCAGCAGCAGGCCTTCCCGGAGCACCAGCTCGAAAATCGCGCGGGCGCTGCCGCCGAGGGCGATCCGGATGCCGATTTCCTTGGTCCGCTGGGTCACCAGATATGCAAGCACACCGTAAATGCCAATCGCCGAGAGAAAGAGCGCGATCGCGCCGAAACTGAGCGACAGCAGCACCGGCGACTTCCGGCTGACCAGCGCCTTCTCCGTCCTCGCGTCCATCGTCTGGATGTCGAATACCGGCAGTTCGCGGTCGAGGCGCGACAGCACCCCACGAACGCCGCCCGCCAGGGCGAGCGGATCGCCTGACGTCTTGACCGCAAAGGTCAGCCCGCTGATCGGATCCTGATCGACCGGGAAGAAATACGCGCCAACCGTCTGCTTGCCCTCGGTAATTGTGTGCAGTTTGACGTCGGCGATCACCCCGACCACGGTGAACCACCTGGTCTTCTCGTTGGTGTTCATCAGATCGTTGATGTCGTTCGGCGAGTACATCCGGCGGCCGAGCGGATCGGTGTTGGGCCAGAAGCGCTTGGCAAGAGTTTCGTCCACGATAATCGTCTTCAGCGCGGTGGCATTGTCGCGATCGTCGAAGAAGCGACCGCGCCGCAGCTTGACGTGCATCGCTTCGAAGTAACCCGGGCTGACGTCCACGTTACTCGGCGAAATCACCGATTCGCCCGGGCTCATCTGGTAGCCCTCGGCAAAAATGACGCTGTCGTTGTTGTTGCCTCCGAACGGGATCGTGTTGGTCACACCGGCCGAGTTGACACCCGGCAGCGCTCGAATCTGACGCAGGGCCTCGCTGCTGAATCCGCGCAGTTTGTCGTCGTTGTCGTAGCGCGACCGCGGCAGCGTGGCCGACACCGTCAGCACGTTGTCGCCGTTGAATCCCGGATCGACCGCCAGCACCTGTCGGAAGCTGGCAAACAGCAATCCGGCGCCGATCAGCAGCACGAACGCGAAGGCGACCTGCGCCACCACCAGCGCGCGACGCAGCGTCCGCGCACCACGGCCGGCGGTGCCGCCTCGCCCCTCTTCACGAAGCACCATGGTCAGGTTCGCAGGCAGGACGTTGGCCACCGGAATCAGTCCGAGGACGACGCCGATGACTGCGGCGATGCTGAGGCTGTAAGCGACCACGACGCCGTCGAGGTGAATTTCTCCGCCGCGCGGCAGCTCCTGAATGTTCAGCGTGCCGAGCAGCTGAAGCGCGCCGTATCCCACGGCCAGTCCGGCCGCAGCCGACAGCAGCGTGAGCAGCAGGCTCTCGGTCACCAGCTGGCGGCCGACGCGGAACCGGCCGGCGCCGAGTGCCAGACGGGTGGCGAGCTCCTTCAGCCGGGCGCGCGATCGGACCAGGACGAGGTTGGCCACGTTGACGCACCCGATCAGCAGCACGAACAGCGCGCCGCCCCACATCAGGTAGAGGGTCGCCTTGACGTCTCTGACTAGACTGTCCTGCAGCCTGACGACCTCGGTGTGGAAACCGGCGTTAATCAACAGCTTCTTGTACTGTGGAAAACGATCGAGGTTGGCGAGGTTGAGCGCGTCGATCTGCTGCTGTGCCTGCTGAATCGTGGCACCGGGCTTCAGCCGCCCGATGTTCTCGAAGTTGTTGTTGTGGCGCTGCTGATCCGACTTCTGTTGAGGAGTAAAGGCCAGCGGCCGCCACAGCTGTACTTCCGGGTTCACGAAGTAGAAGCCCTTCGGCATGACGCCGACGATCGTGAATGGAACGCCGTCGAGACGGATGTCCTTGCCGACAACTTGCGAATCGCCGCCGAATTGCGATTGCCACAGGGAGTAGCTCAGGACCACTTTCATTTCGTTTCCTGGCTCCCCTTCCTGATCGGTAAACGTGCGGCCCATCCCCGGCGCCACGCGCAGCAGCTTGAAAAAGGACGGCGTCGCCTGCGTCACCCGGACCCGCGTCGGTGTGCCGTTCTGATCGATGCTCTGGTTGCGGTCGTTGTAGAGCGCCTGCTCCTCGAAGGCGGTGGTCTCGCGCAACCGGTCGTAATAATCAGGCACGCCCGCGTTGGTGCCGACCACGGCGCCGGCGCCGGGATAGGCATTGCCCATCAGCAGGACGCGGTCCGAGTCGGGAACGTTCAGCGGCCGCAACAGGACGTTGTGAACGACCGAGAACAGCGCCGTGTTGGCGCCGATGCACAAGGCCAGCGTGAGGGCAGCGGTGGCCGTGAACGCCTTGTCCTTCCAGAGCAGGCGCAGTCCGACGCGGATGTCAGAGTTCATACGTGACCGTAGACGGGAAACAGCGTCGCGATGTTTCGCGACTGGTCTTTATTCGATCCTGAGCGCGACGGTCGGCTCGACCCGCGACGCGCGCCAGGCCGGAATCAGGTTGGCCAGCGTCGATACGGCGAGCAGGATGAGGATGGCGGACAGCCACGCCGTCGGATCAGCAGCGGTGATGCCGTGCAGGCCGCCGGGAAGCGTGCGGACGGCGAAGATTGCGGCCAGTGTCGCGAGCACGCATCCAATCAGCAGGCCGGCGCCGGCGACGGCCAGTCCCTGGCGCATCACCAGCCCCACCACCGTGCCAGGACGCGCACCGAGCGCGATCCGGATGCCGATCTCGCGCGTGCGCCGCGAGACCGAGTAGGCGATCACGCCATACAGTCCGACTGCGGCGAGCAGCATCGCCACCACGCCGACGCCGGTGACCAGCCACGCGCTGGCGCGGGCCGGAAACAATGTCGCGTCCACTTCGGCCGCCATGGTCTGGTTCTCGACGAACACGAGGTTCGAATCGAGCGACAGCAGCTCGCGGCGCATCTCGCGCAAGAGCGTCCCGGCGTCGCCGCTGGTGCGGGCGACGACCGCAACGTAGCTGCCCGGGCGCTGGCTCCGCGCCACCTGCAGGAACGGGGTCGGCGGCTCCGAGACGCTCACCACCTTGTGGTCGGCCGACACGCCCACGATTTCAAACAGCGGGCCATCCGACGCCCGCGTTCGCAGGGTCTTGCCGATCGCGCTTTGTCCTGGCCAGTAGCGCCGGGCGAACGCTTCGTTGACGATCGCCACGCGCGGCGTTTCGGGCCGGTCGTCGTCTGTAAACGCGCGTCCCTCGACGATGCGGACGCCCATGGTGGTGAAGTATTCCGGCGAGACCGAGGTCTGCTCGACGACGTCCCCGTGCTCGCCGGGTGTGTGGTGTCCCGGGATCCACACTTCCCAGCGGCTGGTGTTGACCTGCATCGGCACGCGCGTCACCAGCGCCGCCGACTCGACACCCGCGATCGCCTTCACTTTCTCGATCGCCTGGTCGTAGAACTGCCGGCTCTTCTCGTCCGGGTACTTCAACATACCGGTGTCGGTGGACAGGACGGCGAGGTGATTGACCGGAAAGCCGAGGTTGGTGCGCTGCGTGACGATGAGGCTGCGCGTCATGAGCGCCGCGACGACCAGCAGCAGCGCCGTCATCGCGATCTGTCCCATGACCAGCAGATCGCGCAGCGTGAACGGCAACGCCCCGGCGTGCGCGAGCTGCGTCTCGCCGCGAAGATCCGCCACCAGGTTCGGCTTCGACGCCTGGACAGCGGGCGCAAGTCCGGCCAGCACGCCGGCGAGCAAGGTCGCGAACAAGGTGAACGCGAGGACTCGGCCGTCGATGTGGAGGTCGAACGCGAGAGGAATCGGAATCGGCAGGGTGATCGCGGCCAGCAGGCGCGTAGACCACCAGGTCAGCAGAAGTCCCCCGGCCGCCCCGAGCAGCGACATCACGACTGACTCGGTGACGAGCTGCCGCACCAGCCGGCCGCGGCTCGCGCCGATTGCGAGCCGGATGCCGATCTCTTTCTGGCGTCCGGAGGCGCGCGCCAGCAGCATGCTGGCGACGTTTGCACAGGCGATCAGTAGCACGAGGCCGACCACGGCCAGGAGCATCGCGGCGATAGGCACCGCGACCGGGTCCACCGCGGGATGAAAGTGCACGTCGGTGGTGGCCTTCAGCGTGAGCTGGCGATCCTTGTTGGTGATCGGGTTGTCGGCATCGAGCCGCGACATCACGAGCGCGAGGTTGGCGCGGGCATCGTTGAGGGTCTTGCCGGGCTTCAGCCGCGCACGAATGAACATCCAGCGATCGGCGCGGCGCTCGAGGCGATTCTTGCCGGTCGGCGACGGGATAGTGTCGTGCATGCCGACCGGCTCGACGTCGAGCGACGCCGAGATCGGAATCCACAATTCGGGCGCCAGGACCGGCACCATGCCGCTGAAGCCCGGCGCGGCGACGCCGACGATTTCGTACGCGTTACCGCGGATGCGCAGCGTACGCCCGACGACGTCCGGAGCGGCGGCGAGCTCGCGGCTCCAGTAGCGATGCGAGACCATCGCCACCCGCGGTGCCCCCGGCGCATCGTCCTGCGGAAGAATCGTCCGGCCGATCACGGCAGAGACGCCGAGTACCTGAAAGTAATTCCCGCTGACGATTTCGCCCATCGCGAGGCGGGAGCGGTTGTCGAGGTTCAGCGCCGCGAACATCGGACTGTAACCGGCCATGCCCTCGAACACATCGTTCTGCGACTGGACGTCGAGATAGTCGGGATACGACGACGTGCTGTAAACGGACGTGCCGGTCGAGTCGCTGGTGAAGACGTCAACGAGACGGTCGGCGGCCCTGACCGGCAGCGGCTTGAACAGCAGCGCGTCGACAATCGTGAACAGCGTGGTGTTGAAGCCGATGCCGACGGCGAGCGAAAGCACCGCGACCAGCGTGAAGCCGGGGCTTTTCCATAGCCAGCGCAGGGCGAACCGGATGTCGGCGACCAGTGATTCGAACAAGGGGGGAATTATAATCCGCGCATGAAGAAGCTGCTGCTCGCGATTGCGGCGACGACGGTGGTTGGGGCGCAGGCACCGTCGCCGTTCACGCTCGATCAGGTGCTCGATTTCCCGTTCCCCGACCATCTGGTTGCGGCGCCGGCCGGCTCGGCCTTCGCCTGGACCCTGAGCGAGCGCGGTGAGCGCAACATTTACCTGGCCGAAGGCCCGGCATTTGCCGCTCGTCGGGTTACCCCGTATCACGGAGACGAGGGACAGGAACTGACAAGCCTGTCGTTTACACCGGACGGCAGGACGATTGTCTACGTCCGCGGCGGCGACCACGGGTCCAATTGGCCCGCCGAGGGCAACCTGCAGCCCGATCCGAACGGCAGCACGACGCAGCCGCGCGTGCAGATCTGGTCGATCGCGATCGCTGGCGGCGCCGCACCCAGACTGATTGGCGAAGGCGACGAGCCGATAATTTCACCGGCCGGTGACCGGGTGGCGTTCGTGAAGGACCGCCGCATCTGGATCGCGCCACTCGACGGATCGAAGCCGGCCGAGCAGGCGTTCTTCGCGCGCGGCTCGAGCGCGTCGCCGACGTGGTCGCCCGACGGGAAGCGGCTGGCATTCGTGTCCGATCGCGAAGACCACAGCTTCATCGGCATCTTCACCAGCGCGACCGAACCGTTGCGCTACATCGCGCCTTCCACGTCGCGTGATTCTGAACCGCTCTGGTCGCTCGACGCTGGACGCGAACTGCTGTTCGTCCGGCAACCCGGGCGCGGCGGCACGCCGCGTTCTGCGCTCGCACAACAGCCGTCGCCATGGGAACTGATGACGACGAGCGCGCGGAGCCAGGGCGCGACGACCGAGGGACCGACAGCCGCACCAAATCAGGTGTGGAAGAGCGGCAGCGCGCTGGTCGATTCCATTCCGCGATTCGCGGGCGGCGTCAACCTGCATTGGGCCGCCGACGGCCGCATCGTCTTCCTCTCGTACCAGGATGGCTGGCCGCATCTCTACTCCGTCCGCGTTGTGTCCCGCTCCAGCCGGACCGCGGACTCGGCACAGGTAGTGTCCAATGCCAGCCGGACCCCGGACTCGGCACAGGTAGTGTCCGGCTTCAACCGGACCCTCGACAGACCATCAGAGCACGGTGACGCGGACGCGGCGAAACTGCTGACGCCCGGCGCGTTCATGGTCGAGCATGTCGCGCTGACGCCGGACGCCCGGTTCCTCGTTTACAGCGCGAACACCGGAGCCGACAGGCACGACATCGATCGGCGTCACCTCTTCAAGGTTCCGGTCGATGGATCGTCCGCACCAGTGGCGCTGACGAGCGGCGCCGGGCTGGAATGGGGTCCGGTCGTCACTGGCGACGGCAAGACGGTCGCGTTCCTGCGCTCGACAGCGCAACGGCCGCCGGTCGCGGCGGTGATGCCGATCGCCGGCGGCGCCGCGCATGACGTCGGCGCAGATCGCGTGCCGTCGGCGTTTCCATCGGC
>DASXGC010000372.1:0-18433 GCA_036489235.1 Vicinamibacterales bacterium | reverse complement strand
AGAAAATCGTAGATGTTGTGCTTGCCGGCATTGACGCCGGTTGCGAACGACGCCCACGCCGTCGGCGACTCGGGCGAATGCGTGGTCTCGAGCGCGTGGACGCCGCCGCCTGCCGCCGCAAGCTTCTTCATGTTCGGGAGCTTGCCTTCGTCCATCCAGCGCTGGACCAGGCGCGGATCCATCCCGTCGAAACCGAGGATCACCAGCTTCTGATGAAATTTTTCCGGCGGCCGCCGTGGACCGCATGCAGCCAGGGCGCCAAGACAAACGACGACTGAAGCGATCCGGATTGGTTTCACAGGCTGTTTGGGGATGTGAAATTATAGCATCTGGTCATGCGTGGACGGATTCTCGCAGTGGACGTAGGCGCGCGGCGCGTTGGTCTCGCCATCAGCGACCCGTCGGGCACGCTGGCGCGGCCGCTCGAGACCCTCGTGGTCACGAGCGACGCTGACGCGGTCGAGCGCGTCGCGCAGCGCGTCGACCAACTCGCCCACGATGATGACGGACTCACGGGGATCGTGGTCGGATTGCCGGCCCGGCTCGACGGCAGCGCGACCACTGAAACCGCACGGGTCACCGCCTTCATCACCTCGTTGAGTACCCGCACGCCGCTGGCGATTGCCACCGAAGACGAGCGTCTGTCGAGCCGCGAGGCAGAGAGCCGGCTGGCACTCCTCGAGCGCGACTGGCGCAAGCGCAAGGAGTTGCTCGACGCCGCCGCCGCCGCGGTCATTCTGCAGGACTATCTCGATCGGCCGCATCGTTGAAAAAGCTGCTGGCGTTGGTCGTTCTCGTACTGCTCGCCGCGGGCGCAGCGGCCGCGGCGCTGTACGTCCGCATCCATCAGGCCTACCGCGGGTTCGAGGGCGCAGAGCAGTTCATCGAGATCCCGCCCGGCGCCGGCAGCCGCACGATCGGCGATCGTCTGATCGCTGGCGGCGCGGTCCGCGACATCTGGACCTACCGGACCGCGTTGTACCTGACCGGTGAGGGCCGCAAGCTGAAGGCGGGTGAGTACCGGTTCGATCGCGCGATGACGCCGATCGAGGTCATCGACAAGCTCGCGCGCGGCGACGTCTACGTCGTCAGCCTCACCTTTCCCGAGGGGTTGACGGTCGCGGAGATGGCGAAGATCTTCGCGGCGCACGGTCTCGGCACCGCCGCGTCCTTCGTCGCCGCCGCGAAGGACGCGTCGCTGGTGCACGATCTCGACCCGGCCGCGACCGATCTCGAAGGCTATCTGTTTCCGGAAACATACGCCGTTCCGCGTCATACCGACGCCGCGAAACTGCTGAAGCTGATGGTCAGCCGCTTCGAACACGTGCTGACCTCAGAGCTCCGCGCAGACGCTGCTGCTCGCCATCTGTCGATACGACAGTTGGTGACGCTCGCGTCTATTGTCGAGAAAGAGACCGCCCGCGCTGATGAGCGTCCGCTGGTGGCGGCCGTCTATGCGACGCGGCTGCGCATCGGCATGCCACTGCAGTGCGATCCGACCGTCATCTACGCGCTGACCAAAGCCGGGCGCTACGACGGCAATATTCACAAGGTCGATCTCTCGTTCGATTCGCCGTACAACACCTATCGCTACCCGGGCCTCCCGCCGGGGCCGATTGCCTCGCCGGGCCGCGCGTCGCTCGAGGCGGCAGCCCATCCGGCGGACGCTGATTTTCTCTATTTCGTCAGCCGGAACGACGGCACCCACGCGTTCGCTCGCACGCTCGACGAGCACAACCGGAACGTCCAGGAATTTCAGCTTCAGTACTTTCGCGACCGAAAGCGACAACAACACCCATGAAACGAACTGTGCTGGTGGCGGCGGCAATTCTTCTGACGGCCGCGGCCCCCGATGATTCGGTGGCGCGGGTCCGAGCCTGGCGTCTCCAGCACGAGCCGCAGATTCTTCGCGAACTGTTCGACCTGGTGGCGATTCCCAACGTCGCGTCGAATGCCGCTGACGTGGCCCGCAACGCCGAAGCGCTGGCGCGGATGTTCGAGAAACGGCGCTTTCTCCCGGAAACGATCGCCACTGGCGGCGCGCCGCTGGTGGTTGCCGATCGCCGCGTGCCCAACGCCACACGGACCATCACGTTCTATTTCCACTACGACGGCCAACCGGTCGACGCGCGCGAATGGACCCACGCACCGCCGTTCTCGCCGGTCATCGTCACCGATCTGACGTCAACCGGTCGTACGCTGAAGCTCGACGAAGTGCAGGGCGCGATCAATCCACAGTGGCGTGTGTTCGGCCGCTCGACCTCCGACGACAAGTCGCCGATCGTCGCCTTCCTGGCAGCGATTGACGGCCTCGACGCCGCGAATATTCCGCTGACGTCGAACATCCGCGTGCTGATGGAAGGCGAGGAAGAGGCCGGCTCGCCGAATCTCGAAGCGACGGTCCGCGCCCACGCGGATCGCTTCCGCGGCGACGCACTGATTCTCGTCGACGGTCCCCGCCACGCAAGCGATCGCCCGACCATGAACTTCGGATCGCGCGGCCTGATGGGCGCCACGATGACCGTATACGGCGCCACCCGGGATCTGCACAGCGGCAACTACGGCAATTGGGCGCCCAATCCGGCGCTCGATCTGGCGCGGCTGCTGGCGTCGATGAAGGATGCCAATGGCCGCGTCACGATCGACGGCTTCTACGACGATGTGATGCCGCTGACTGCCACCGAGCGTCGCGCCATCGACGAGATCCCCAACGTCGAGGCGATGCTGATGCAGACCTATGGCGTTACCCGGCGGGAAAATCCTGACGAGCGGCTGGAACTTCGCCACAACCAGCCGACCATCAACGTCAACGCCATCGAGGCCGGAGGTGGCGTCGGCGGCCAGGGTCGTACGATCATCCCGGCCACCGCCAGCGCGAAAATCGACGTGCGCCTCGTCAACGGCATCGACCCTGCGAAGCAGTTCGAGCGTCTGGTCGCGCACGTCCGCAAACAGGGCTACTTCGTGGTTGATACCGAGCCGGACGCCGCAACCCGTGCGGCCCATCCCTGGCTGGCCCGGGTCACGCGAACCGGCGGGTACCCGGCCGGGCGGACGTCGATGGACACTCCGCTGGCCGCCGCGGTCGCGCAGGCGCTGTCCGACGCGGCCGGCGGCACCCTGGTTCGACTGCCGACGATCGGCGGCAGCACGCCGTTCTATCTGTTTGCCGATGTTCTTGGAGTGCCGACGTTCGGGCTGTCGATGGTCAATTTCGACAACAACCAGCACGGGCCGAACGAAAACCTGCGCATCAAGAATTTGTGGGAGGGAATCGACTCGATGGCGGCGCTGCTCACGCTGAAGTGACCGTTAGCGCTCGTTCCACTTCAACTTCTGACGCAAGACCTCGAAATAACTCCGAGATGAGGGCCGCAACAGCCGCACCCGACGCTCGGCGCGTTGAATGCGGACCTCGTCGCCCGCTTCGAGCTCGTAGCCTGCCTGACCGTCGAAGGTCACGTACAGTTCGTCGCGTTCCGCCATCAGCGGCTGCACCCTGACCACCGATGACGCTGGAATCACGATCGGCCGGTTGGTCAGCATGTGCGGCGCGATCGGGGTCAGCACGATTGCCTCAACGATTGGCTGCACGATCGGCCCACCCGCGGCGAGATTGTAGGCGGTCGAACCGGTCGGCGTCGCGACGATCAGTCCGTCGGCCTTGACCCGCGTCACGAACTCGTCGCCCACGAACACGGACAGGTCGGTCATGCGCGACCGCGCGGCTTTGGTGATCACCACATCGTTGAGCGCATGGTGATCGGGCAGCGTCGTCCCGGCGCGGATGGTGGTGGACCGCAACATCATCCGTGTCTCGACCGGGGCGGCACCGGTCACCGCGGCTTCGAGCGACGAATAGAGCTCCCCGAGCGTCGCCTCGGTAAGAAATCCGAGGCTGCCGAAGTTGACACCGAGAATCGGGACATCGATGTTGGCGGCGCCAGCGGCGTCAGCAACCGAGAGGAGCGTGCCGTCTCCGCCGAGTACGACCAGCAGATCGACGTTGCCGATCAGCGTCGGTTTGTCGGCGATGGTCCGCCCGGCGGTGGACGGCATCAGTGCGGCGGTCGCGGTTTCGAACATCGGCCGGTGGCCGCGTGCCGTCAACCACGCCTCGATCTCGACCAGATGCGGCACGGCGTCGCGTAAATGCGACTTGGCGATGATGCCGACACGGAGGATGGGTGGTGGCGTGGTCATCGAGATGTCATCCCATCACAAGAGGCGGTGAACTCAAAGCCCGCAAATGGAGAAAAAACTCCTGATTACCGGTCGCCCCGGTAATCGCTGACGCCGCCATCGCGATGCGCGACAAGCCGCAGGCCACGGCGGCCTCGGTGACGCTGGCGATCACGCTCTCGTGCACCGCAGGATCGGACACGATGCCGTGTTTGCCGACCTGATCGCGTCCGGCTTCGAACTGCGGCTTGACCAGCGCGACGACGTCGGCCGACGGATCCAGAAACGGCGGCAGCGCCGGGAGGATGTGACGCAGTGAAATGAAGGCCACGTCAATCGTTACGAGGCTCACCTTGTGCGGCACATCGTCAGGCGTAAGCAGACGCGCGTTGACGCCTTCGCGGACGATCACTCGCGGATCGGTGCGCAGTCCCCAGTCGAGTTGACCATGGCCGACGTCGAGCGCGATGACGCTGGCGGCGCCGCGCTTGAGCAATACGTCGGTGAAGCCGCCCGTCGAGGCGCCGACGTCGAGGGCGCGGCGATCCCTGGGATCGACGGCGAAGGTATCGAGCGCGTTCGCCAGCTTCACCCCGCCTCGCCCCACATATGGATGGTCAGGTACCGCCAGTTCCACCCGCGCATCAACGAGGATGGGCGTGCCCGCCTTCGAGACCACCTTGCCTTCGACCGTCACCTGTCCCGCGAGAATCAGCGCCCGCGCGCGTTCGCGCGACGGTACCAGTCCGCGATCGACCAGCAGGACGTCGAGCCGGATTCTGGTTTTGGCCACCGATTCAGCTCTTGCGTGACACGACCCAATCCGCGATCGCGTCCAGCCAGCCGTCGGCGAGGTGTGCGTCGCGAATCGTCTGGTGGGCGCGCGCCAGACACTCGGCAGCAAGAATGCGCGACCGGTCGAGTCCGAAGAGCGCGGGGTAGGTCGGTTTTCCACCGGCCGCGTCCTTGCCGGCGGTCTTACCGAGCAGCGCCGGATCGCCTTCGACGTCAAGGATATCGTCCACGATCTGGAAGGCGAGACCCACGTCGGTGGCGTAGCTGTCGACCGCGTCTACGGCCGTGTTCTGCGCGCCGGCCATGATGGCGCCGCCGACCGCCGCCGCGCGAATCAACGCGCCGGTCTTGCGCGCGTGCATGTCGCGCAGCCCGTCCGCATCGAGCGTGACCGGTCGATCGGGCACCTGTCCGGCCGCTTGCAGATCGATGGCCTGTCCGCCGACCATGCCCATCGAACCGGCCGCATCGGCGACCACCCGGATCACCCTCAGCGTCCGGCTGGCCATCACCGCGTCGTCCGGCTGCGCGCCGCGCGCGAGCACGGCGAATGCCTCCGCGTGCAGGCCGTCGCCGGCGAGGATGGCGATACCCTCGCCGTAGACGACGTGCGCCGTGGGACGTCCCCGCCGCAGCGTGTCGTCGTCCATGGCCGGAAGGTCGTCGTGGATCAACGAGTAGGTGTGAATCAATTCGACGGCACACGCGACCGGGAGCGCCGGCTCGAACACGGGCCCGGGCCGATTGCCGGCGCTGCGGGATACCGCGTCGGCGGCCGCGAGCGCGAGCAGGGGACGCAGACGCTTGCCACCCGCGAAGACGGAGTAGCGAATCGCTTCGCTGACGATGGCGGGGCAGGCCGGAGGTTTCGGCAGACTGCGCTCGAGCTCTTTGTCAATGCGGGCGCGGGCGGTGTTCAAAAATGCGTCGAGCGAATCGGCGGTCACGTATTGATCAACCGCGCTCGGAATCATCGCCCGCGAAGCTCGCCGGGGCGGACTTCAGTTCGCCACGCTCGTTGAGGATTTCGATGCGGTGCTCCGCCTCTTCGAGCCGGGCGTGGCAGAACCGCGATAGCTGCACGCCGCGCTCGTAGAGGCCGAGCGACTGCTCCAGCGCCAGGTCGCCTTCCTCGAGTTTCTTGACGATCGTCTCGAGTTCCGCGATCGCGGCTTCGAAGTCCTTGATCGATGTGTCGGTCATTCGGGTTTCGATACCTTGGCGGCAATTTCGCCGCGGCTCAACGTCACTCGGACCGTGTCCCCCGGTGCCACGTCCGTCGCGGCGCGGATCACCCGGGTACGATCGTCGTTCCAGCACACTGCGTAACCGCGCCCGAGCACCGCGAGAGGACTGAGCGAATCCAGCCGCCCGGCGGCGTTGCCCAACTGCGCGACGGCACGATGCTGGCGGCGCCTGACCGCGGCCGTCAGCTTACCTTGTGCGCCCACCAGTCGCGTGCGCATACCCGCCAGCCGTCGTCCCAGATCGAAGGTCGCGAGGCGTCGTTCGAGTTGCATCCGACGGCGTTCGCGGCCGATGATGCCGGCGCGCGCAACGCGGGCCAGTGCGTGCGACAGTTCCGCCGCGTGCCGGCCGCGCATCGCGACCCGGCCCGGGAAGCCCGCAAACGACGGCCGTGCCGCGATGATGTGGACGCGGCGACTCAGTCCCTGAACACGATTGCGTGCCGCGGCATGCAGACGATCCTGTAGTCGATCGATCCGTCCGAAAAATTGATCCTTGGCAGCGACGACGATTTCCGCCGCCGCCGACGGTGTTGGGGCGCGCAGATCGGCGACGAAATCGGCGATGGTCGTGTCGGTTTCGTGACCGACGGCCGAAATCACCGGCACCGGGACACGCGCGATCGCCCGGGCGACCACCTCTTCATTGAACGCCCACAAATCTTCGATCGATCCGCCGCCGCGTCCGACGATGACGACATCGACGCCCGTGACGCGGCCGATCTGGCGCAGCGCCCGAGCGATATCGGGCGCCGCGTCTTCGCCTTGCACCCGGGCCGGGCAGATCACCAGGTGCGCGTTGGCATAGCGCCGCCTCAGCACCTTGATGATGTCGCGGATCGCCGCCCCATCGAGCGAGGTCACGATGCCGATTTTTCTTGGCAAGGTCGGTAGCGACCGCTTCCGGCCGGCGTCGAACAAACCTTCGTCGTGAAGGCGTTTCTTCAGCTGGTCGAATGCCAGCTGCCGCGCGCCGAGACCGTGAGGTTCGAGGTGCTCGCAAACAAGTTGGTACTCGCCCTTCGGCTCGTAAACGGATACGCGTCCGCGCGCCACGACCCGCAGGCCGTCTACGGGCTTGAACTTCAGATAGCGCAGTGCCGATCGGAAAATGACCGCCTTGATCTGGGAGCTGCCGTCCTTGAGCGTGAAGTAGAGATGACCCGTGTTCCACACGCGGCAGCCCGAAAGCTCGCCCTCGACCCAGATCTCGGCGAATTCGGCTTCGAGCAGATCGCGTACCCGAACTGTGAGTTCGGTGACGCTCCAGACTCTTCGCTCTCGAACCGCCGGGGCCTGGATGTTGGGGCTCGGAGCCGAAGTTGGGACCACCGGTTCCGGTGTCAGCGGTTCCGGGTCGTCTTCAAACGGAAGATCGAACAGATCCGGCATGGGAGAGATGCTCCAACTCCTCGGCGCTGTAGCTGAGTCGCTCGATATCGGTGGCTTTTCCGGTCTGCTCATCGGCTTCGACGATCACGGCGTTCAATCGTGGATTGCCGGTCGCCGTTTCAAACTTTGCCGGCAGCGCCGTCAGAAATCGACTGAGCGCCGCATCCACTTCAACCCCGATGATCGAGTCATGCGGTCCGGTCATGCCGACGTCGGTGAGAAAGGCCGTGCCTTTCGGAAGGATCCGTTCGTCAGCGGTTTGTACGTGCGTATGCGTACCGACGACGGCCGTCACCTTGCCGTCCAGGTGCCAGCCCATGGCAATCTTCTCCGACGTCGCCTCGGCGTGGAAATCGACAAAGATGACCCGGGTGCGTTGCTTGAGGGCCTCGATCTCCTTGAGAACCACGGCAAACGGATCATCGATGTTCAGCATGAACACGCGACCCATCACATTGACGACGCCGACCGATTTTCCATCGTCGGTTCGCGCCAGATAGCTGCCGTTGCCCGGCGCACCGGCGGGATAGTTGGCAGGCCGGAGCAGCCGCGATTCGACGCCGATGTAGCTGAGCGCTTCCTTCTTGTCCCAGATGTGGTTGCCGGAGGTCATGACCTCGACGCCGTAATCGAGCAGCTGATCGCCGATTTCACGCGTGATGCCGAAGCCCGCCGCCGCATTCTCGGCGTTCGCGATGACGAAATCGATCTGATGATGATCGACGATCGCCCGGAGATGATCGCGCACGAGGTCGCGTCCTGGACGGCCGACGATGTCTCCTATGAACAACAGACGGATCATGGCTAATGGCTAAAAATGGCTGATGGCTGATGGCTGATGGCTGATGGCTGATGGCTAATGACGGATGGTTAACGGCGAATGGTTAACGGCGAATGGTTAACGGCGATTGGACGGATGGAGCGCGCGACTCGACTGGACGATGGTCGCACAACATCGACCATTCTCCATGACCATCAGCCATTAGCCATCAGCCATTGACAGGAATACTGATCGCCTTGCCGCGGCGTTCGGCGATCTTCGGAATTGTAATGCGGAGTTCGCCGTTAACGAGGGTCGCCCGCGCTTTCGAGGCATCGCAGGCCAGCGACAGCCGGACGACGCGCGCAAACCGTCCGTAGCCCCGTTCGACCAGGTGGAAACTCGATTCGCCACGAGTTCTCCGCGCCGGCTTCTCTCCGATGATCAACACGCTGTCGCCCTTGCCGATGATCCGAAGCGCCTGTGCCGTGACGCCCGGTAGATCCGCCGCGATTTCGAGGGCGTCGTCGGTTTCGTAGACATCGATGGCCGGCGAGCATTCGCCGCCCAGTGAGTCGGTCCCGAACGAGCGGCCAAGCTCGAGGAAGATCAGTCGGACCTCGTCCGAAAAATCACTGATTTCGGTCGGCTGAGTTACGACGTGCACCCGCGTCCGCATCTGCAAATCATCGCATGCGAGGCTGTCCGGCGGCTAGGGTCCTAGCTTAAGTCTTTGATGAGGTGTCAGATAGCGCCAGTCGTAGATATGAGTGTTTGCTAATCATATAAAGTGATTGACACACACTAAGAGCAGGCGTAGACTTCTTTCATCTTGAACGAATCGAGGACTCAATCAATGGCTGGCAAAGTGATCGGAATCGACCTCGGCACGACCAACTCGGTCGTCGCCGTCATGGAAAACGGGCAACCTACCGTCATCGTCAATCAGGAAGGCGCGCGGACGACCCCATCGGTCGTCGCGATCACCAAGGAAGGCGAGCGGCTCGTCGGTCAGGTCGCCAAACGGCAGGCCGTCACCAACCCCGAGAACACGGTGTTTTCAATCAAGCGCTTCATGGGCCGGAAGCACGAGGAAGTAAAGAGCGAGGCGTCGCGCGTGCCGTATAAGGTCGCGCGCGCTGACAACGGCGACGCCTGGGTGGAAGCCCGCGGCAAGAAATATTCGCCGCCGGAAATCTCCGCGATGATCCTGCAGAAGCTGAAGCAGGCCGCGGAAGACTATCTCGGCGAAAAGGTCGCTGACGCGGTCATCACCGTGCCGGCGTACTTCAACGACTCGCAGCGCCAGGCGACCAAGGATGCCGGCAGGATTGCCGGGCTCAACGTGCAGCGGATCATCAACGAACCGACCGCCGCGGCGCTCGCCTACGGTCTCGACAAGAAGAAGGACGAAACCATCGCCGTCTACGACTTCGGCGGCGGCACCTTCGACATCTCCGTGCTCGAAGTCGGCGAAGGCGTGGTCGAAGTGAAGGCCACCAACGGCGACACCCACCTCGGTGGCGACGATCTCGACGACCGCATCATCGAATGGCTGGTCGCCGAGTTCAAGAAGAGCGAGGGCATCGACCTGTCGAAGGATCGCATGGCGCTCCAGCGTCTGAAGGAAGGCGCGGAGAAGGCCAAGATCGAGCTGTCGACCGCGATGGAAACGGAAATCAACCTGCCGTTCGTCACTGCGGACGCGACTGGTCCCAAGCACATGCAGCTCAAGCTGACCCGCGCCAAACTGGAGCAGATCGTCGACGACCTGCTGCAGCGGACGATGGCGCCGGTGAAGCAGGCGCTGGCGGACGCCGGCGTCGATCCCTCGAAGATCGACGAGGTTGTGCTTGTCGGCGGCTCGACGCGCATGCCGAAAGTTCAGCAGATGGTGAAGGACTTCTTCGGAAAGGACCCGCACAAGGGTGTCAATCCTGACGAAGTGGTGGCCATCGGCGCAGCCGCGCAGGGCGGCGTGCTGACCGGCGACGTCAAGGACCTGCTGCTGCTGGATGTGACGCCGTTGTCGCTCGGTATCGAGACGCTCGGCGGCGTGATGACCACGCTGATCGCGCGCAACACCACGATCCCGACCCGGAAGAGCGAGATCTTCTCGACCGCGACCGACAACCAGACCAACGTCGAAGTCCACGTGCTGCAGGGCGAGCGTCCGATGGCGCGGGACAACCGCACGCTCGGCAAGTTCCAGCTGGTGGGCCTGCCGTCAGCACCGCGCGGCGTGCCGCAAATCGAGGTCGCGTTCGACATCGACGCCAACGGCATCGTCAACGTGACGGCGAAGGACATGGCCTCGGGCAAGGAACAGAAGATCACCATCAGCGGATCGAGCGGCCTGTCGAAGGACGACGTGGACCGCCTGGTGACGGAAGCACAGAGCCACGCCGCAGAGGATCAGGGCCGCAAGGAGCTGATCGACGCGCGCAACCAAGCCGATTCGCTGGCGTATCAGACGGAGAAAACCGTCGGCGAGAACCGCGAAAAGGTGAGCGTCGGCGAGCTGTCGAAGGCCGAAGCGGCGATTGCCGAGGTCCGGCGCGTCGTGCAGACCGACGACCTCGCGGCGATCAAGAAGGCGACCGACGAGCTGCAGCGTGCCGCGCATGCGATTGCGGAGCAGCTCTATAAGGGGTCGCAGAATCCGAGCGGTTCGCAGGGCTCGGGTGATTCGAACGGTTCGTCCGGCTCGAATGTGAAGGATGCGGAAGTCGTCGACGCAGAGTACGCGGAGACGAAGTAAGAGCCATTAGCAATGGAAGGAGCGCATATGCCTGTAGTTCGTTGGGATCCGTTTCGTGATTTTGGTTTCGCCGCGCCGAACAGCACCTGGACGCCGCCGGTCGATATCTTTCAGACCGGCGATCACGAGCTGGTGCTGAAGGCCGAGCTTCCGGATATGACGCGCGAAGCGATTGACGTCAACATCGAGAACTTCGTGCTGACGATCAAGGGCGAGAAGAAGGCGATCGTGGTGAAGGACGACCAGCTCCATCACAGCGAGCGGCGCTACGGCGTCTTCAGCCGGTCGTTTTCGCTACCGCAGACCGTCGATACCAGTCGCGTGTCGGCGGAGTACAAGAACGGTGTCCTCAGCGTGAGGCTGCCGCTCCGTGAAGACGCGAAGCCCCGGTCGATCAAGGTGGACGTCGCGGCCTGAAGCGGCCGGAAGTAAAGGTGGTGGGTCGGGTCAGGCCGGGTAGTTCCGCCGGACCTACCCGGCCCGCCACCCCACGTGTTAACCTCTATTCCCGACATGGATGAACCAACTCCACTCGAACAGCCCCCCGACACTCCCAAAGTGCCGGCTGAGCCGCTTCCCCCGATCCAGAGCCGGTTTCTATTCGTGGATGTCGCCGCGCTCCGGGCGAAACAACTGCGCCGCGGCGCCCAGCCTCGCCTTGGCGACGACGTGCTGCCGCACAAGGCAGAGCGCGTCGCGATGGAAGAGGTCAAGCGCGGTCTGGTGTATTACGACGTGCCGGCAGCCAAGCCGGCAGACGAGGCTGAACTGTGAGCGGAGGCCTGATCCAGGTAGTCCTGGGCGCCTTGCAGGGCGTTCTGTCGAGCACGGTGTTCGTGCTCGTCCTGTTCATCGGCTTTTGCGTGGCGTTCGGCTTCACCAAGACCAAGAAGACGGCGGGCGGGAGCGCGACCGTCATCAAGAGCCTCGAAGAGCGAATCAACCGCAAATCGATGGTCTACTTGACGCCCTCCGCGCCCCACGGGCCGGCTGACCAGCTCAGAGCCCCGGAACTGCTCGAGGCCGCCGCTCGTAAGTCATAGGTAGAAGCACGGCAGCACCGAGCCGTGTCGCGGAGGCTCCGATGTTCTGCCTGCTGCTGCTCCCCCTGTTTCTGCCGTTCCTGATTCTCCGGCTGCTGATCAAAGCGACCGTCGCGCTGGTGATGCTGCCGTTCGTGCTGCTCATTGCCGGTATCGGCCTGGCGGTTGCCGCTTTCGCGGTGTCGCTGGCGATTCTGATCCCGCTGACGCCATTCTTTCTGATCGCCCTGTTTGTGTGGGCGCTGATTCGGATGACGTCCCGGCCGGTCGTTCACCCGCTAGGTTAGTCCAGCAACTACGCGAAGCTTTCGGGCTGCCAGCGCATGCCGAGATTGATGATCCGCTGCAATACGGTCTCGTAGCTAAGGCCGACCTTCTCGGCGGATGCCGCAAAGTCTTCACCGCGGGCGATCTGGGGATTCGGGTTGGCCTCGATGATCCAAGGGTTCCCGGCTTCATCCAGCCGCAAGTCGATGCGTGCGTAGCCGCTCAGTTCGAGCGCCCGGTAGGCTCGCTTGCACAAGTGCTGGATCTCGTCCAGCTTGGGCTCGGGCAGGTCTTTTGTCGGGCCACTGTCGATCCCGTATTTCTTCTGGTACTTCACGCTCCACTTGACCCGGTCGGTCGCAATTCTTTTGGCGCCTTCGGGCATGTTCGAGAAGAACAGCTCCCACACCGGCATCGCCTGGAGCGTCTGGTTGCCGAGAATGCCGACATACAGCTCACGGCCCTCGATGTACTGCTCAACCAGCGCTGCCGTACCGATGCTCTCGTGAATGAAGGTGACGCGTTCCTTCAGCTTCTCGTCACTTTCGACCACCGAGGCCTGCGAAATGCCGATCGACGCTTCCTGGGTAAGCGACTTCACGATCAGCGGGAACGGCAGCCGCTTCGGCCGCCGAATCGGACGTCCGATGCGGACGACTTCGAACTCCGGCACCGCGATGCGGTGATACGCCAGCAGCTTCTTCGAGAGCGACTTGTCGCGCGCGAGCAGCAAACCGCGCGGATTGCAGCCGGTGTAGGGCAGTTTCAACAGCTCGAGGTGCGACACCACGTTCTGGTCGAAGATGGTGATGTCGTCGAAGCCTTCGAGCAGGTTGAACGCGATGTGCGGCTTCCACTCGGTCACCAGCCGTCGAATCTCGCCGAGGTCGTCGTGGACTCCAAGGGCTTTGACGTCGTGACCGAGTCCGGTCAGCGTCGAAATGACGTCGTACTCGGTGCGCCACGGCGCCGAGACGATGTCGGTGCCTTCTTCGATCTTGTCGGGCGGAATCAGGTGGCGGTGCACCAGCGCGAGAATGCGCAGCTTGACGCTCATAACGCGACCCGATGCCGCCCGCTATGCAAGTAGTTCATCGTCTGCACCGTGAGAAACACAATGAAGTCGATCTTGGTGGACTCTTCGTCTTCGGTCAGGCGGAGGTTCAGCTCGCGGCAGCGCTCGATAATTTTTTCGAGCAGCTGGTCGATGGTGTACTGGTAGCTGTCGGTGAAGCTGGCGACCCGGCCGCGGACGTCCCGGCGAATGCGGCGAACGAAGCGCGCCGCTGACGGCCGCTTGGCGTACTGCGGCGCATCTGAAAACAGATTGCGCAGATCGCTCTCATAGAAGTCGGGGTGGTCGAGACCGTAGTGCTCGCGCTTTTTGGCGTAGTGTTCGCCGAGCGTCTTCTTGAGCCGCGGCAGCGGGTCGACCATGCGCTTCGAGGTGACCCTCGAGCGCGTGTGTGCCAGTTCGCGCATCAACCGGTCCATGTATTCGAGCTTCCGCTGGGCGGGCCAGCCGGCGTAGCGCGTCGCCCACATCGCGTGCGGGTCGAGCCAGACCGCGAACGTTTCCGCGAAATCCTCGTCCGGGTGGCTCTGCGCGTACCAGTGATCGAGATGCTGGACGAAGCTCTTGCTGTAGGGCTTTGGCGTGTAGTACTCGGGGTATTCGATTGCAGGATGGCCAAACAGCCGGCGTCGTGTCGGGCGCCGCCGCAGCTCGTAAGCGTTGTCGATCGCATGTCCTGCTTCGTGGCGCAGGATGCGAAGGCACGCCACCGGATCGCCACCTTCGACTTCGAGCATCTGTGCGAGCTCGAGGCGTTCGAGCCGTTCGTGCGCCAGGTAAAACGGGATCGCGATGCCGGGGATGCCGTCCGGGGTGAACCACTCGTCCGACAGCCAGTAGTGCGGACGGAAGGTCAGGCCTCGCCCTTCGAGTTCGGCGTTGAGCTGGGCGATGCGCGGCTCGAGCCCGGTCCCCTCGATGGTCAGCCCGAGATCGCACATGCGCACCGCGAGCAGCTGCTCGTCACTGAATGACGCCCACTCGGGCGCCGCCTTCACCGCGTCGCGATCGCGGGCGTCCGTCTCGACCATGGCGTGTCGCGTTCGTAGGCGTCGGCCACGCGCAGCAGCGTGGCTTCGTCAAAGCGTCGGCCGGTCAACTGCATACCAATCGGCAGCTGGTCGGCGGTGAAGCCGCAGGGAACGCTGATGGCCGGCAGCCCGGCGAGGTTCGCGCTGACCGTGAATACATCCGCCAGGTACATTTGCAGCGGATCGGCGGTGCGCTCGCCCAGTCGGAACGCCGGTGTGGGGCTGGTCGGCATCGCGATCACGTTCACGGCGTCGGCACCGGTGAATGCCTGCTCGTAATCGCGCAGAATCAGCGTCCGCAGTCGTTGCGCCTTGAGGTAGTAGGCGTCGTAGTAACCGGCGCTCAACACGTACGTGCCGAGCATGATCCGGCGCTTGACCTCGGACCCAAAGCCCTCAGCCCGCGTCCTGGCGTACATCGTCCGCAAGTCGGCGCCGGGCGTGCGAGGCTCGGCCCTGGCGCGAAAGCCGTAACGCACGCCATCGAAACGTGCGAGGTTGGAGCTCGCCTCGGCGGTCGAGACGAGATAGTAGACTGCGGTCGCGTAGCGCGCGTGCGGCAAATCGATATCGATGAGAGCCGCGCCACGGTTCTTCAGCGCGTCGAGCGCGGCGAACAGCGCGCCGGCGACATCACCATGCACGCCCTTGTCGAGTAGCGCGCGCGGAACCCCCACCCGGAGCGTGCGGATGTCCCCAGTCAAACCGGTCGTGTAATCGGGCACCGGTTCGGACGCGCTGGTGGCGTCACACGGATCGCCGCCAGCGATCACGCCAAGCACGATCGCGGCGTCGCGAACCGTGCGGGTCAGCGGGCCGACCTGATCGAGCGACGAGGCGTGCGCAATCAGTCCATACCGCGACACGCGGCCGTAGGTTGGTTTCAGTCCGACCACCCCGCACAGCGCCGCCGGCTGACGGATGGAGCCTCCGGTATCGGAACCGAGCGCCAGCGGCGCCAGCGTCGCCGCGACGGCCGCAGCCGATCCGCCGCTGGTTCCGCCGGGAATCCGATCGAGCGCCCACGGATTGCGCACCGGTCCGAACGCGGACGTCTCGTTGGAAGAACCCATTGCGAACTCGTCGCAATTGGCCTTGCCGACGATGACCGCTCCGGCGGCTTCGAGACGCTCGACCGCGGTCGCGGTATACGGCGGGACGTACGATTCGAGAATCTTCGACGAAGCTGTGGTGCGGACGCCCCGCGTGCAGAGGTTGTCCTTGATCGCCACCGGGACGCCGGCGAGCGGCGCATCGCGCCAGCGCCCACGGTCGTCGTCGATCGCTTTCGCTCGCGCCAGCGCCTGTTCCGCGACGACCGTGTTGAAGGCGTTCAGCTGAGGGTTCAGCGCGTCGATTCTCGCCAGCGCGTCCCGACACACATCAGTGGCGCTACGCGCACCCGCGCGCACGGCATCGCTCACCTCGCTGACCGTCCAGGCGCCTTCGGTCATCCGATCACGCGAGGTACTTTGAAGAACCCGGCATCGATCGCCGCATCCGGCGCGGCGTCGAGCACCTCGCCGCGGTCGAGTGACGGCCGCAGCTCGTCGGCGCGATCCGTGGTCTGTCGGGTGACGCTCGCGGTCGGCTCGACGCCGGTAGTATCGACCTGCTGCACTTCGTCCGCGTACGCGAGGATGTCGCCGAGCTGTTTGGCGAACAGCTCGATTTCGGCTGGTTCGAGCTCGAGGTTCGCGAGCGCCGCCACCGCCGTGACCTGCTCGCGCGTGAATCCGGGAGGCATGCCAGATGCTAGCATGGCCGTCGCGCATGGCTCCCGGCCGGCGCAGCGAGCAAACCGCGGAGCGTGTTCAGATTGCGATCGTCGAGCGGATCGACGGTGATTGGACCGGTCGGTTTGCCCTCGCCCTTCGGCGTCTCGAGCAGCATCGGCAGCGCTCGAAACCGGCGATCGTTCACGATCCGCCGAAACGGTTCGAGCCCGAGATACCCCTGTCCGATGTGTTCGTGCCGATCGACCCGGCTGCCGAGCGGCTTCTTCGAGTCGTTCAAGTGAAACGCCTTCAAACGATCGAATCCGACCACATGGCCGAAGTGCCTGAAGGTCGAGTCGTAGCCTTCGGTCGAGCACAGGTCGTATCCGGATGCGAGCAGATGGCAGGTGTCGAGGCAGACGCCGACGCGACCATGATCGTTCATCTGGGCGATGATCGCCGCCAGCTGCTCGAATGTCGCACCGAGTACCGTGCCCTGGCCCGCTGTGTGCTCGAGCAGCACCATCGTCTTGCCACGCTTCCGCGCGGCAAGGAGCTCGAGCAGGCGGCCGGCGATTGACGCCAGGCTGCGGGCTTCGTTGCCGGCGGTATCTGCGCCGGGATGCAGCACGACGCCGAGCAGGCCGAGCGCCTCGGCGCGATCGAGCTCGTCGGCCATCGCCTCCATCGATTGCGCGCGCAGGACCGGATTCGCCGTCGCCAGGTTGATCAGGTAGCTCGCGTGCGAGATGACGGGCCCGATGCCCGCCGCCTTCACACGCCTGCGGAAGTCACGAATTTCCTGCGGCGGCAACAAACGCCCGCGCCATTGATTCGCGTTCTTCGTGAAGATTTGCAGGGCGTCGCACCGGTGCACGACGGCGCGCTCGACGGCGCGCGACAAGCCGCCGGCGACGGACATGTGAGCACCAAAGCGAGGCATCTCGGCCGGTCGTCAGCGGCCGAGCGATTCCTGAAGGATCGCGCCGTCGGCGCCGATCCGCACCGACGCGGTAAACGGCGCCGCACGGCTCACGGGTTGATCGACTGTCACCGGTCCGGCCGCGAAGCGCATATCGATGAATCGCACGCTCGTCACACCGGACTCATCTGTCAGGGAGCGCGCAGCAGGGAAGCGCGAGAACCCGAGAAAGATCTGCCCGAGTCGGGTCGTCGCGGCTCGCGCAGCGGACGGCGTCCAGACGTTGGGGTACCTGGTCGTCGTCCGCCACGGAGCTTCCGAGGCCGCGGGGCTATCGGCGCGCAGCCGCGGATCGAGCAGATCGACGTCGCGAGTCTCGTATCCGTTCGAGACCTGAACGATCACGCGCCATCGGAACGGCGAGGTGAATGACGGCATCGCGGCCACGTCTACCAGGCAGCGGCGGCCCGATGGAGGAATGGCCGCCGGCGCCGGTTGGGGCCATGAATCGAGCACGTCATCCGATGGAAATGCCGGGTCGCAGCGTTGCGGCAGGGTCGGTCCGAACACGCGAGGGATCACCTCGAGCGCCTGATGATGTGACACGCCGCGGATGCCGTAGTTGACCGCCATCAGCAACAGCACGATGACAGCGTTCCTGCGGCGCGCTTCGTGCGAGCGCTGGCCGAAGGCCAGGCCCGCGCCCAGGATGATCAGCAGGTATATGTCGACGATCGGCATCCAGTCCACAGCGAACCAGCGCCAGGTAAACGGCGCCAGCAACCGCGTGCCATACGACGTCGGCAGGTCCATCAGGACATGCAGCAGCACGGCAACCACCGACACCGCGACCAACATCGCGAACGAGGCGTCCGGGGTCGTGGCGCCAGCCGCTCCTGGACTCGACCCGCGGCCTGCATTGCGGCGATCGAGCCGACGCCGGCCCAACCAGACGAGCCCGGCGCTGACCACGCCGAGGCCGAGAATGCCGAGCGGTCCGTGCGTTAATCCCCGGTGCCACGCGAGATAGTTGGCGGCGCCGCCGGCGGTGGCGACGATGTCGATGTCGGGTGCGTTCGAGGCCAGCAGGAGCGCGACGGTCGTGCCGCGCCCGGCCCGCGATAACGGTGTCCGGGCCAGCGTCATCGCGAAGAGCGAGTGGGTCAGGTTGTCCAAGAGCCGCTAATATATCAGGATGCGAAAAGGGCTTATTGCGACCCTGGTGCTCGCAGCGGCGTTG
>DASXGC010000369.1:0-7705 GCA_036489235.1 Vicinamibacterales bacterium | reverse complement strand
CCTTTCGGCTCGAGCGTTCGCGAGTTGTTCGTGTAGTTGACGTCGAGCAGCAGCACCCGCTCCGGATCGACCTGCGCCGTCAGCGCCTGTGCCGATCGGTCGTAAACGTATTCTTTCCAGCGATCCCGGCCGTCCCAGTGTTCGACGCTGCGTTCGCCATCGCGGAAGGTGACGGCCACGTCCACCGGAAACAGTGCTTCGCCGTATCGCCGGACCACGACGCTGGTCCGGAAATGGTCGCCTTCGCGCGTGCTTGTCAGATCCTGCACGCCGTAGTCGAAGACGTTGGAGCTGCGATAGACCTGATCGAAGAACCACCCGAGATCGCGGTTGGTCACCGAATTGACGACGGCGAAGTAGTCCGCCGGTTTCGGGTGCGCGAACTTCCAGCGGTCGAAATACGTGGACATCACCCGCTGGAGCGTCGGCCATCCCAGCCAACGCTCCATGGTGTTGAGCCATAGCGCGGTCTTGTTGTAGGTGATGCTGCCGCCGGTTGACGGGAAATATCGATAGGTTGGTGTGGACGGCACGTCGCTTTTCGCGTCGTGCCGGTAGCCGCGCAGCCTGTTGCCGTCGGTCTCGCGGCTGATGGAAATGTCCTTGACCACCCATGGAATGAAGCCGCCGAAGTAGCGAAGCGAAAGCGGATTGGGATCGTAAACCTGCGCAATCGCCCTGGCGGTCGAGAAGGTGTTGAACCCTTCGTCCATCCACGCATCCTCGAACTCGTTGTTGCCGACGATGCCGTACCAGAACTGGTGGCCGGCCTCATGGACCGTCACGCCTTCGGGCGTGGTCACCCGAGGCGGGGCCAGCCAGCGGGTGCCGGCCGTGAACAGGGTCGGGTACTCCATGCCGCCGGCGTCGCTCTGGAACGCCGGATCCACGATCGTGATGTGACCGTACGGGTACGGTCCGTACCATTCGCCGTAGTACTTCAAGGTCGTGCGGGTTGCATCGAAATGGCGTTCTGCCTGATCGGCATGTTCCGGCTGAAGCAGCAGTCGCATCTCGACCGGTGGCAGCGTCGGATGCTCGAAGCGCGCCGTCCGCTCGAGATAATCAGGGCTGGTCGTCCAGACAAAATCGTGGACGTCTTCCTGGTAGTAGCGATGGGTCGTCGAACCCGACGCACGGTCGTCTGCGAGCGAACGCCGCACTCCGGTGGCGCCGAGCGGCCAGCCGGTCGGGACCGTCAACGACACGTCGTAGATGCCGTAGTCGGAGAAGAACTCGGTGCCGGCGTGAAACTGGTGACAGTTCCAGCCCTCGTCCTGCAGGACGCCCAGCTTCGGGAACCATTGCGCGATGAAGAAGAAGTTGCCGATTACGCCGGTGCGCTCGAAGGTGCGGGGCACGTGCGCGGTCCACGCGATCTCGATACTGATGCTGGACCCTGGTTCGACAGCCTGATCGAGCGGCACCATCATCACCGTCTCGTCATCGGCGTTGCCATCGTCCGGCGCCACGAAGCGTTTGGAAGAGGACAGATCGCGGCCGCCGATTCGGATCGACGAGACGTCGATGCGGCCCCATTCGTCAGCGCGGCGGTGACGATCCTCGTTCGAGGCGCCGCCTGCTGCGAGCGCCCGCTCGCGCATGAATGTGCTGCGCGTGTTCTTCCACGCGTTCCAGTAGAGGTGGAATTGAAGGTCGGTAGCCGGCCTGGAAGTGATGTTCCGCCAGGTGACGACCTCGGAGCCGGAGATCGTGCGTGCCACCGGATCGAGCCGTGCCGTGATGGCGTAGTTGGCGTTGCGCGGAGACCTCGCCGGTGTCGTCGAGCCGGTGGATTGCGTCGAGGCTGGCGCCGCCGAACCGAGAACCACGGCGAGCACCAGAAGAAGCGTCGAACGCATGTCAGTGATTCGGAGTAAGCACGATCGAGACGAGCGCCTCGTCGGGCGCGTGTTCGAGCCTGGCGCCGACCGCGCCGCCTTCGACTCGATGAGCGCGATAGCCGGCCGATGCGATCTGGGCGAGAAACGCTTCGGCGGTCATGCCAGACGCGCGCTGCAATTGCGTCGGGTGCAGCTCCGAGAGAATGATCGGCTTGTCCTCGCGGAGCAGGCGGTCCGCGCCTCGCAGAACCAGCGGCTCGGCGCCTTCGACGTCCATCTTGATGAAGCGAACCGGCCGGCGGAGCTCGACCGCGTCGAGCGCGACCACGGGCACCTCGCGGCGCTCGTTGCCGGCGAGTGGTGCGGTGCCGTCCCGCAGCAGGTAGGCGCCGCCGGAATTGAGCGTCTCGAGCGGAAAGGTCAGGGTGGCAGTGCCCGCCGCAGCGCCCACCGCCGCGCGTTGAAAGAGCACGCGGTCCTCGAACCCGTTTTCCGCAATCGATCGCTCGAGCAGGTTCGCGTTGATGTCGAGCGGCTCGAACGCGTAGACACAGCCCGTGGGACCGACAGCGCCGGCCATCTGCATGGTGAAAAATCCGATGTGTCCGCCGACGTCGATTGCGGCATCGCCGGGCTTCAACAGTGCGCGGACCATGGCGATTTCGTCCTGCTCGTAGCGGCCGCGCAGGATGTTGAGGCCGATGACGTGATCTGACAGGTCGATCAGCAGCCGGACTCCGGGCGCGATTTCCTTGATGACGATCGTCGAGTCGTTGGTATGAGCGAAGTCGGGGTTCTTGTCGCGAAACTCGGCGGACGTGACGAGATGATGACGGAGTTCGGCGGTGTTGCGGGAGCCCGCGAGCTTCGGGCCGATGACATCCTCGTTCTCAGGATCACGGTCGAGCAGCAGGCGGTACGCCCAGATCACGTGCTCGCGCGTGAGGCCTCCAGGCTGACTCATCGCGGCATCCTATCACTGTGCGGATCGCCGGGCCGGCGCCTCCTGCAGCCTCGCTCGACGCTCGGGCTATAATCCCGGGGCTATGTCAAACATTCGAGTGATGCACTTCGGGCTCGGCCCGATTGGTGCGGCGATCGCGAAGCAGGTCGCCACGCGTTCCGGTTTCAAAATCGTCGGCGCCATCGACATCGACCCCGCGAAGATCGGCCGCGACCTCGGCGACATCGTCGGTCTGCCCAGGCGCATCGGCGTCAAGGTCTCGGGCGACGCCGCGAAGGCGCTGAAATCGTCGAAGCCCGACGTCGTGGTGCTCTGCACCAGTTCGTCAATCAAGAAAGTGCTGCCGCAAATCGAGGGCATCCTCAAGACGAAGACGGCGATCGTTTCGACCACCGAGGAGCTGTCGTACCCGAGTTACACCCACGTCCGTCAGGCACGGCAGATTCACGCGATGGCGAAGAAGGCCAAGGTCGCGGTGCTCGGCACCGGCGTGAACCCCGGCTTCGCGATGGACGCACTGCCGATCGCGCTGACCGCCGTCTGCGAGCGGGTCGACCGTATCGTCATCAACCGCATTCAGGACGCCCGGATCCGCCGCCTGCCGTTCCAGCAGAAGATCGGCGCCGGTCTCACCACCGAACAGTTCCAGAAGAAAGTCGATGACGGTAGTGTGCGGCACGTCGGGCTGACCGAGTCGATTGCGATGATCGCGGACGCGATGGGATGGCGGCTCGACCGCATCACCGACGACATCCAGCCGAAGCTGGCCCAGGTGACGATTTCGAGTGAGTTCCTCGCTGTCGATCCCGGTTACGTCTGCGGCATCATCCAGGACGGCGTCGGGTACCGGAAGAACGAGCCGGTGATTCGCCTGCACATGGAGGCGTACCTGGGCGCGCCGGAATCGTACGATTCGGTGGACATCGAGGGATTGCCGAACATCTCGTCGAAGATCGCCGGCGGCATCCACGGCGACATCGCCACCGCTTCGATCACGGTCAACTCGATTCCCAAAGTGCTGGCGGCCGAGCCCGGCCTGCACACCATGCGCGATCTCGCGCTGCCGGCGTTTTTTCCGGGAAAATAGTTCGATGGCGGAGACAGTCCGGCTGAAGCCGGACACTCCACTCTCGGCGCGCAGTATCGCGGAAGAACGCGTGTCATAATTCGACCGACGTGGACATTGTTGCGAAGTGCCCGAAGTGTGACGCCGGCCTGCCGGTCAACGCGTCCACCGCACCGGCGGCCATCAAATGCGGTGG
Source organism: Vicinamibacterales bacterium (assembly GCA_036489235.1). Lineage (GTDB taxonomy): Bacteria > Acidobacteriota > Vicinamibacteria > Vicinamibacterales > CAVVIG01 > CAVQFC01. The sequence goes on along the minus strand of DASXGC010000369.1, from coordinate 3,635 downwards.
TTGCGGCCTCGACATCCCGCTGACGTGGAGCGACGGCGTTCGCGCCGATTCAGCAGTCGACCGGTGCCCGGTCTGCGGCGGTCCGGATTTCTACCTGCGCAAAGACTTCGATCCCAAAGTCGGTCTCGGCCTGGTGATCGTCGGGGCATTGATCAGCGCCGGCTTCTACTGGTTCGGCCGCGACCTGATCGCGTACAGCATCCTGGGCGCTGCGACGCTGATTGATTTGCTTGTGTATGGGCGCCTTGGAGAGGTCACGGTCTGCTACCGTTGTCACAGCGAGTTTCGCGGCGCCTATCCCCGCACCGCGGTCGGCTTCGACCTGCACACGGCTGACGTGCTCGAAATGGAGTACGAACGGCGAATCGGCAGGCGTTGAACCGGCCTCAGACTAGAACAGCGTCACTTCGACCAGCGATCCCTCCTCGACGCTGTTCGCATCGGCGGGGATTTCGATGTAGCCGTCGGCCTGCGACAGGCTGGTGATGTCGCCCGATCCTTTGAAGGCCGGCCACGCGACATCGTCGTTCAATCGGACCGTATAGAACTGGTGGCGGTTGACCGCGGAAGCAATGCGGCGTCCGAGCGGCACGCGGACGCGCCGCGGCAGGTGCGGCGGCAGGCGCGCGAGTTGGCGCAGGAACGGTACCAGCAGGACGTAGGCGTTCGAGAGACATGACGTCGGATTCCCGGGCATCCCAAAGAACGGCGTGCCGGAGACGATGGCGAATGCGGTCGGCTTGCCGGGTCTGACGGCGATCCCGTGAAAGATCATTTCGCCGCGCGCGGCGATGGCATCGACGACCAGGTCGCGTTCGCCGACCGAGCTTCCGCCCGAGAACACAATCAGTTCGGCCTCGCCGCAGGCATCGAGAGCCGCGACCAGCGCTTCGATCGTGTCCTGAGCCGGCGGCATCGGAGCAGCCACGCCGCCGTGTGTGGCGACGACCGCTCCGAGCGTGAAGCGGTTGACGTCGTAGATGTGACCCGCGGGCAACGGACTGCCAGGCTCGACCACTTCGTTGCCGGTCGAGAGAATCGCCACGCGCGGCTGCGCGTACACGTGGACGGTCGAGTGTCCGACCGCGGCGAGCGCGCCGACCCGGCTCGCTGACAGAATGTCGCCCGCCGAGAGGATGCGATCGCCCGCTGAAATATCGCCGCCGCGGCGGCCGACATTCTGGCCCGCGGCCACCGCAGCCAGGATCTGAATCCTGGCGTCAACGCCGGGTGTGGTGTCCTCGACCATCACGACCGCGTCTGCACCGGCGGGCAGCGGCGCGCCGGTGGCAATCTCCGCGCACGAGCCGGGGACGACCTGGGCCGAGGACAGCTGTCCGGTGTAGATGCGATCGAGCAGGCGCAGCGCAATGGGCGTCGCCGGCGTCGCGCGTTCGATGTCGCCGGCAATGACGGCGTATCCGTCCATGGCCGACCGGGAGAACGGCGGCACGTCAATCGGCGATGTGACGTCGCTCGCAGCCGCGCGGCCAACCGCCGCTTCGAGTCGAACGCGCTCGGTGCGTTCGATCGGTCGGACGGCCGCGTCGAGCCGGCGCCGGGCTTCGTCGAGCGAGATGGTCGATGTGAATGGTCTCATGTCGGATCGGCTTCGGATGTCAGCGCGAGGATGTCATCGTAACCCGAGGCTCGGGCGAACGTGCCGTCAGCGCGTGGCCTGTTCGATCAGATGTCCGAGCTCGGGGAGCAGCAGCTTCTGCATCGCCAACCGCACGGCGCCTTCTGATCCGGGCAGTGAAATCACGATGTGACCGGCCACCAGTCCGGCACAGGCACGGCTCATCATCGCGGCCGGGCCGATCTCGTCGTAGCTGAGACGCCGAAACAGTTCGCCGAAGCCGTCGATCCGTTTCTGCAGCAGCGTCGACACCACTTCGTAGGTGCTGTCGCGCGACGTGATTCCGGTTCCACCGGTCAGGATGATCGCCTGGACGTCGGGATGGGCCAGCTGACGTTCGATCGTTCCGCGCACCAGTTCCGGGTCGTCTCTGACGATCGTGCGTCCGGCAACTTCGTGACCCGCCGCGGTCAGCAAATCTGCGATTGCACGGCCGCCGGTGTCGTTGTCGTCGGTACGGGTGTCGCTGACGGTGATCACGAAACAGCGAACCGATCGCGGCGCGCGCGCCTTGTGCTCGTCCTGACTCATTCCGCGCCATTGTAGCGCGCAGCGCATGCTACGATTCGCCGATGCTCAGCCGATGCCCGCAGCAGCGGCGGTCGCAATCGCGCGGATCTCTGATGCGCTGGTGCGGCGCCGCGACGACGATCACCGCGACGATCGCCGGCCTGCTCCTCGGCTTCCCCGTTCAGACTGCGGCGCGTGACCCGTTCGCGCTCGATAAGGCGGGCGAGCATTGGGTCGAGCAGACATTCGCACGACTGACGCCGGACGAAAAAATCGGCCAGCTCATCGTTCCGTCGTTCGACTCGAACTTCCTCAGCACCGACAGCGATACGTTCGACATGCTGGCGCGGCTGGCCCGCGACTACCACGTCAGCGGCTTTCACGTGTTCGGCGCGACGATTCCGGCGCCGCCGGTGCTGCTCGACGCCAACTACGGCACCGTGATCCTCGGCCAGCCGCTCGAAGCGGCCTCGCTGTTCAACCGGCTTCAAGCGCTGGCGCGCATCCCGCTGCTCAACACCGCCGACTTCGAGACCGGCGCCGGTTTCCGAATCACCGGCGCGACGTCCTTTCCACGACAGATGGGCATGGGCGCCATTTCGGCCGGCGACGATCGGCGGCTGGTACGGGAAGAGGCGCGCATCACCGCGCTCGAGTCGAGGGCGCTCGGTGTCCACGTCAATTTCGCGCCGATCGCGGACGTGAACAACAACCCGCGCAACCCGGTGATCAACACCCGCTCCTACGGCGAGGATCCGATTCGGGTCGCGGCCCTGGTCGAGGCTTACATCGCCGGCGCGCGGGAGGGCGGCATGATCGCGACGGTCAAGCACTTCCCCGGTCACGGCGACACCGACGTCGACAGTCACCTCGGCCTGCCCATCGTCACCTTCGACCGAACGCGGCTGCAGTCACTGGAACTGGTGCCGTTCCGCCGCGGCATCGAAGCCGGCACGCCGGCGGTGATGGCCGCACACATCGAGTTGCCTGCGCTGGATCCGGCGCCGGCGACTCCAGCGACCTTCAGCCGGCCGATTCTCGGCGATCTGCTTCGGCGCGATTTGGGATTCTCGGGGTTGATCTACACCGATTCGATGTCGATGGACGCCATCACCAGAATTGCGACGCCGGGCGAGGCTGCGGTTCGCGCCGTCCTGGCCGGTGCGGACCAGGTGCTCCACTCGCCCGACCCGATCGCCGCGTTCGACGGCTTGAAGGCCGCGGTCGCAGCCGGCCGACTCAGTCAGACCTCTCTCGACGCCTCGGTGCTGCGTGTGCTTCGCGCTAAGGCGTCAGTCGGTCTGCACGTGCAGCGTACGGTCGACCTCGAAACGGTGGCGGCAAAGGTCGGCGGCCGCGCGCACGCGGCGATCGCCGCCGAGGCCTTCGAACACGCCGTGACGCTGGTCAAGGACGACCATCATCAGGTGCCGCTGACTGCGGCTCGGGAGACGCCGGTCCTGTATCTGTCTGTGCTCGACTACCC
>DASXGC010000444.1:0-4165 GCA_036489235.1 Vicinamibacterales bacterium | reverse complement strand
GACCCCGCCAACAGCTATCTGAACGGATATCTCGTCGAAGCGCGGCGACGAAAACTGGACCTGCTCCGACGTGCCGCGGCATTGACGACGGAAACAAACTAACACCAAGGATCGATGACTATGCTGGGAACACTGCTGCTGGCGTTGATGGTCGTCACGCCAATCGATCAAACCGTGCCGGTCACCAAAGGCACGAAACTCGACGTCAACAACTTCGCGGGCGACGTCATCGTGAAGGTGTGGGACAAGGACGCCGTGCGCGTCGAGGTCAACCACTCGGACCGCGAGGTCGTGGACATCAAGCCAGGCGACCAGACGCTGACCATACGCTCGCGGTCGGTGCGCGGCGGCCCGCCGCGCTCGCTCGACTATGCGATCACCGTCCCGAAATGGATGGCGATTTCGGTCAGCGGCACGTATGCCGACGTCACGCTCGAAGGCGTCGGCGGCGACGTCACGATTGAAACGACGCGCGGCGACATCAAGGTGAGCGGCGGGTCGGGATTCGTGTCGCTGAAGTCGGTGCAGGGACAAATCACCCTCGACAAGGCTAAGGGACGCATCGAGGTACGCGCGGTCAACGAAGGCATTCACCTCGCCGACATCAGCGGAGACATCTCGGCCGAATCAACCAACGGCAGCCTGGTCCTCGACCGCATCGACTCGGCCAACGTCGACCTTTACACGGTGAACGGCAACATCACCTTCGACGGTCCGATCAAGGACAAGGGCCTCTATCGCCTGACGACCCACAACGGGACGGTTGGTATCGCCGTGCCCGACAAGGCGAACGCGATGCTGACGGTCCGCACCTACAACGGCGAATTCAGGTCTAGCTTTCCGCTGAAACTCGACGATCAGAATCCGCACAAGCGCTTTACGGTGACGCTCGGCACCGGCAGTGCACACGTCGAACTCGAGTCGTTCGGCGGCTCGATCCTGCTTCGCCGGCCTGGTGAACCACGCCCCGAGGTCGACCGCGAAGCCGCGCGCAGGCGGGCGCGTGAGAAGGGGGACAAGGACAAGGATAAAGATAAGGAAAAGGACAAGGAGCCGAAAGGTCAGGCCTTCAACGGCTCTCAGTTTGACTTCAACGTCGACGACATCGTGCGCGATGCGCTACGCGAGGTTGAGCCCGACATCGATCAAGCCATGCGCGAGGTGATGGCCGAAGTCGATTCGGCGCTCGGCGCACTCAGCACGCTGCACCCAGTGCCGAATCCGACGCCGAATCCGACGCCGAATCCGATGCCGAATCCAAATCCGCAGCCGAATCCGATGCCGCGCCGGTAAAGGCTTCCGCGCCCGGACAGGTTGTGACCGCGCCTGCCTGGCGTCAGAGCTCTGCGATCAGTTCGGTGACGCTCTTCTGCGTCACCGGGTCCACCAGCGTCGGCGCAATCTCCGCCAGGGGGCCGAGCACGAACCCGCGCTCGCGAAATCGCGGATGGGGAACGGTCAGACCGGGCTCGTCGATCACGACATCACCAAACAGGATCAGGTCGAGATCAAGCGTGCGTGGCGCTTTCGCGTAGGGCCGCTCGCGGCCGCGCGCCCGCTCGATCGCCAGCAGCGTATCGAGAAGCGCGCGCGCCGACATCATGGTCTGACCGACAACTGCCGCGTTGAGGAATACCGGCTGCGGGCCGGAGACACCGACCGGGACGGTATCGTGGAATCGCGACACGGTCAGGTGGGCGAGCAGGTTGCCGAGTTGAGAAATTGCGTAGTCGAGGTGGGCGCGCCGGTCACCAACGTTGGTGCCGAGCGCAATCGCGACGGTGGTGGGAGTGCCCACCGCAGGCTTATTCAACCCAGCGAGACGACAGAACCTCGCCGTACGAGGGACCGACGGAGGCGCCGCGCTGGCCGAGCAGGTCCGTCCGGCCCGCCAGAGCCTGATCGAAGAACCGTTTCTGTTCGAGAGTCTCGCCGAGCACGATGCGCAGCATTTTGGCGTGGCGGGCGTTGCTCATGCCATCGACGCGCGGCCGCCACCGATCGACGAACGCTTGCGCGTCCTTGCCGTCCGCTTCGATCATCCGGTGCTCCGCATCGGCGCCCCTGGCGCCGGTTTGCGAGGCCGGCTCGGTCGTGTCAGTGACGGTGCCGCCGAGTTCCTGAATCGCCTTTGCGATCCAGGTCAGCTGCACTTCCTCACGGTTGATGACGTACTGATAGGTGTTGTTGATGTCGTACTGCCCCACCACCCGCGCCGTACCTTCGTGCCGCACGAGCGCGTCCAGCTTCTCGCGGTAAAAATCCTGGAGCAGGGGCAGGACGTCGGTCACGAGTTCTGCTTTTCCTTGCAGCTGATGCAGACGCGCGTCCACGGGATGGCGTTCAACCGTGCAGGCGCGATCGGTTCGCCGCAGTCGCGGCACATGCCGTAGGTGCCCTTTTCGAGACGCCACAGCGCCTCTTCGATCGCCTGGAGGATCTTGGCGTCGGTCTGCTTGAGCTTGAGCGCGATATGAACTTCGTTGTTGCCGCTCGCCTGATCCGCCATGTCACCCTGGCGGGTATTGTTGTCCATCGAGGCCTGCAGCGGCTTGACGCCGCCGGTCCCGAGAAGCTCGACGCGCTTTCTCAGCAGCGCGTCCTTGTAAGTCTGCTCGTCCATTTGAAAATGCCGCTCCTACCCTGTGCGATTCGGCGGTCTGTGTAACATCAAATACTAGCACTTACCGACGAGAACATGCAGTGCCTCCGCCATCCCGCGGAAGCCGAGGCCTGGCATCACTCGGCCCGCAGCGTCGCGAGCGGCTTATTGCGCAGCACATCGAGGCTCGACACGACGCCGATGACGCCAACGAGGACTGCGGTCAGGACCACGCCGGCGACGTGTTCGATCGGAAACAGCCGCCAGGGAATCTCGAGCGCCCAGCGGCTCACGCCCCACGTCAACGCCACCGCGCCGAGCGATCCGATCAGTCCGGCAAGCGTGCCGAGCACGCCGTATTCAATCAGCAGCATGCGGGTGATGGTGCCGGTATTGGCGCCGAGCGTCTTGAACACCGCCGCCTCGTAGACACGCTGGAACTTGGTCATCGCGACCGCGCCGATCAGGATCAGGCCGCCGCTGAACAGCACCAGTCCGCCGACCACCGAGATCGCAAACGTGACCTTGGACATCACGTCGCGGATGGTCTCGAGCACGTCGTGGAAATCGATGACCGACACGTTCGGAAAACGCTCGACCAGATCGTGCTGAAACCTCGCCCGCTCGGCCGCGGTCGGCGGGCCCTTGAGAGGTGCCACGAACATCTGCGGCGCCGAATCCAGCGCACCGGGACGAAACACGAACACAAAACCGCCGTTGCGCGACTGGCGCCACTCGACGTCGCGGATGCTGGTGATCCTCGGGCTGACGGTACGGCCGAGAATGTCGAATCGCATCGTGTCGCCGACGTGCAGGTGTCCCCGCTCGGCGATTTGCCGCTCGACCGACACTTCCGGCTCGATCGACGGACTGGTCCAGAACGCGCCTTCGGTTACCCGCTCGTTCGGTTCGAGGTGATCGCGGTAGGTCAGGGTGAACTCACGGCTGAGCGGCCGGCTTTGCTCCCGTATCTCGTCCGGGCCGTCGAGGTTCATCTCCTGCCCGGAGACGCCGACCACTCGCGCTCGCAGCACCGGGATCAGCTGGTACTCACCGGTCCGGTGCCCGGGGTCGCCGAGAAACGCGCGCACGCCGTCAGCCTGCGCCTTCTGGATATCGAGCAGGAACATGTCCGGCGAATCCGCGGCGATCTGGACCGAAAACTCGCCCAGCAGGCTCGCCTGCAGCGATCGCACACCGACGATGAAGAAAGCGCCGAGTCCGACGGCGAGCAGAATGACCCGGGTCTGGTTGCCCGGCCGCGACAGGTGCAGGACGGCGTGACGCAGCGGAAACGATCGCGTCTGGGCGAGCGGCGCGATCACCGCAATCAGCAGGCGCCCGGCGAGCATCAGCACGACCGCCACCGCGGCGAATCCGGCGCAGACGATTACACCGGCTTTCAGCGAAGCCGCCTGCCAAGCGGTGAGTGCGACCAGCGCAGCCGTCACCGCGACGGTCACGGCAATGCCGGTCCAGTCGGTGCCCCTGCGCGTTGTCTCGTCGCGAAGAAGCAGGGACGGCTTGATGAACCGGACCTGCATCAGCGGGACGACCGAGAAC
>DASXGC010000353.1:0-4851 GCA_036489235.1 Vicinamibacterales bacterium | reverse complement strand
TCGGCCGCCGCCAGGTCGACGTCACCGCGACGCCGCAGGCGGACCCAGTCCGCGACGACCTCTCCATAGACGCGAAGACGCGCGACGCCGCCGTCCGGGTAGATTCGCAGGCGCAGGTGAGTCACTGGGGTGGCGTCGGCGATGGTGATGAAGTTGTGCGAGTCGCCGACAAGGGGGGTATGCGGCACCAGTGGACGCCACGACGCCGCCGACAGTTCCGCAACCGTCGGCAACCCGGGAAGATCGCACGCATCAATCGCACAGGCGGACGGGTAGTTGCCCTTGAAATTCGCGGTGTCCACGTCGACGCCACGCACGATGCCCCGGACGCCGAGACGGACGCAGCACCAGTCGTAGTCCTCGACGCGAGCCTCGCGCAGCCGGCGGCTTTCCCAGCCGTCCATCCACTTGCCGCGCTCGGTGTAAACGCCTTCGCGCCATTCCGGCGCCGACGCCTTGATCAGGTTTTCCTTCGCACCAAAAAACTCGTCGTTGGCCGACACCACCGTGCCGCCGATTCGCTCAGAGGCGAGATCCACCAGATCGAGAAAAGGGGTCGAGGTCATAGAAGCTGCCCGCCGTATGCCTGCACCAGCCGATTCCGGTCCCAGACTCGCTCGCCACGGACGAACGTGGTGAGGACGGTACCAGACAGCGAGCGTCCCGCATAGGGGGTCAACTTGTGGCGCTGTTGCAGGCGCAGCGGATCGACGACGAAACTGGCGTCCGGGTCCCAGACTGTGAGATCTGCGTCCATTCCCGGCGCGATCCGCCCTTTTCGCGCGCCCAGCCCGGCCAGCGCCGCCGGCGCCGCGCTCATCCACTGCGCAAGCTGCATCAATTCCGAGCTCTCGAGGGTCGATGCCGAAGAACCGCCAGTCGATCGTTGCGCCCTCAGTCCGGTCGCAACCGCCGAAAGCGACAACTCGAGCGACGCGATTCCGCCCCAGGCCCTGGCGAAGTCGCCGGGCGTCTTGAGCGGCGGCGGCGCCGGCGAATGGTCGGTGACAACCAGATCAAGCGCACCACTCGCCAACCCGCGCCACAAGGCGCAGCGATGGGAGGTTTCGCGGATCGGCGGCGCACACTTGAATTCAGTCGCGCCGCTCGGAATCTCTTCGGCTGCGAAGGTCAGGTAATGCGGACACGTCTCTGCGCTGATCGGCACGTGGTCGGCCTTGGCGGCCTCGATCAGATCGACCGCCTCGGCCGACGACACATGAACGATGTGCGTGCGCGCGCGCGACGCCGCCGACAGGCGGATCATCATGCGGACGGCTTCGACTTCAGCGGCAGGCGGACGGGAAGCCAGGAAGGGTCCGTACGGCTGAGGGTTCACACCGGGCCCTTCCGCTGAATAACGCGGCTGCACGATACGCGCCGGATCCTCCGCATGAACCAGCAGCGGCACCGCCCGCCGCGCCAGCAGCGGCATCGCGCGGCGCAGATCCGCCTCGCTGACCGCCGGAAATTCGTCCACGCCCGACGGCACCAGGAAGCATTTGAAGCCGAGAACGCCGGCGTCCACGAGGGCATCGAGATCGCCGACGTTGCCGGGCACGATGCCTCCCCAGAAGCCGACGTCCACGTGGCACTGCGCCCGTGCAACGTCGACCTTGGCCTGATACGCCGCCGCGGTAGTGGTCGCGGGCACGCAGTTCAACGGCATGTCCACCAGCGTGGTGACGCCGCCGGCTGCGGCGGCGCGGGTCGCGCTGTCGAAACCCTCCCAGGCTGTGCGACCCGGTTCGTTGATGTGGACGTGGGTATCGACGAGGCCAGGTGATACGACCAGATCGCCGGCATTGAACACGTCCGCACCGGCCGGATCCTCTCCGGGATAGTCGCCAATGCGCTGGACCACGCCGTTTTCGATCTGCAGCGTCGCCGGTCGTACGCCGTGTGGCAAGACGAGACGGGTGCTGCGGACGATCAGCATTCGCTAGCTTCGGCCGGCTCGCTTCAGAAACGAACCGCTGCCCGGGCGGCCGACGAACACGCCGTTCTCGATGACGAGACGGCCGCGCGACAACACGGTATCGGTGGCGCCGGTGACCTGGCGGCCCTCGTACGGGTTGTAGTCCACGTTCATGTGCAGCGTCTTCGCGGCCAGCGTGATGGTCCGGTTGGGATCGAAGATGACGATGTCGGCGTCGGACCCCGGCGCGATGGTGCCCTTGCGCGGGAACATGCCGAAGATCTTCGCGGGCGACGTGGACGTCAACTCGACGAAGCGGTTGAGCGAAATGCGGCCCGGCCGAACGCCGCCGTCGTAGACCAGACTCATCCGGGTCTCAACCCCGGGCGCGCCGTTCGGAATCTTCGAAAAATCGTCCCTGCCCAGTTCCTTCTGCTCCTTCATGCAGAACGGACAGTGGTCCGTGGAGATCACCTGAAGGTCGTTCGACGCCAGGCCGCGCCACAACTGGTTCTGCTTGGCCCGATCCCGCAGCGGTGGACTCATCACGTACTTGGCGCCGGCGAAGTCCGGCTCTTCGTAGTTGTCGTACGAGAGGAACAGGTACTGCGGACAGGTTTCCGCGTGCGCCGGCAAGCCGCGATCTCGCGCCTCGGTCACCATCTCGAGCGCCTCGGCCGCCGACAGGTGGACGATGTAAACCGGGACGTCGGCGATTTCGGCGAGCGCAATCGCCCGGTGCGTCGCTTCCGCCTCGGCCCTGGCCGGACGGGTCAGCGCGTGGTACTTCGGAGCGGTCTTGCCTTCGGCGAGCGCGCGCTGCACCAGCACATCGATCACGCCGCCGTTTTCTGCGTGCATGCAGATGGTGCCGCCGTTTTTTCCGGTCCGCAGCAACGCCTTGAAAATGCTCGCATCGTCCAGCATGAAGACGCCGGGGTAGGCCATGAACAGCTTGAAGGAGGTGATGCCCTGCTTGACCAGCGCGTCCATCTCGCCTTCGACCTGATCGGTCAGCTCGGTGATGATCATGTGGAAGCCGTAGTCGATGACGGCTTTGCTCTCGGCTTTCCTGGCCCACGTCTCCATTGCGTGATGAAGCGTCTGCCCCCGGTACTGAATCGCGAAGTCGACGATGGTCGTGGTTCCTCCGAAGGCCGCGGCGCGGGTGCCGGTCTCGAAGTCGTCGGCCGAGGTCGAGCCGCCGAACGGCATGTCCATGTGCGTGTGGACATCGATGCCGCCCGGCAGTACGTACTTGCCGGCGGCGTCGATCACCTTGTCGGCGACCATATCGAGTGCCACGCCGATGACCGAGATCTTTTCATCCTCGATCAGTATGTCGCCGCTGTATTGATCGACCGCCGTGACAATCGTGCCGTTCTTGATCAGTGTGCGCATGGTGTCCTAAAGCCGACCACGAAGATCACGAAAAGCCGGTTGCCTTTGTCTCAAAACCACCGCGAGATGGTGACCTTCTTGTCGGTGTAGAACTCGATCCCGTCGCGGCCGTGCGCCTTCAGGTCACCGAAGAAACTGTCCTTGGCACCGCCAAACGGGAAGTAGGCCATCGGTGCGGCGACGCCGATGTTGACGCCGACCATCGACGCCGTCGCGTGCTTGGAGAACTCGCGCGCGGACTTGCCACTCGACGTAAAGATAGAGGTCGCGTTCGCGTTGGGATGGAGCTTCATCATCGCGATCGCTTCGTCGAGCGTCTTGACCGGGCAGATTGACGCCACCGGTCCAAAGATCTCCTCCCGCCCGATCGCCATCTTCATCGACACCTCGTCGAAAACCGTCGGGCCGACAAAGTAGCCGTTCGGGCGATCCTCGACGCGCGTTTTGCGGCCGTCCAGCAGAAGGTTCGCGCCTTCGCTGACCCCTTTGTCGATGTAGCCGAGGACTCGGTCCCGGTGTCCGGCGCTGATGACCGGACCCATAGTGACGCCGGGCGTGGAGCCGTCGCCGACCTTCAGCGCTTTTGCAGCTTCGACCATGCGGTCGCGTGCCTGGCGGTGCGCGTCCCCGACCGGAATCAGCATGCTGCCGGCAAGGCACCGCTCGCCTGCGCATCCATAAAACGATTCGGAAATGATCGCGATGGACCGATCGAAGTCAGCGTCAGGCATCACGACGACGAAGTTCTTCGCCCCGCCCAGCGCCTGCGCCCGCTTGCCGGAATGGGTCGCGCGCTGATACACGTGCCGCGCCACCGCGGTCGAGCCGACGAACGACACCGCACGGATACCCGGGTGATCGCAAATCGCGTTGACCACGTCGCGGCCGCCATTGACCAGATTGACGACGCCCGGCGGCAGGCCGCACTGCTGCAGCAGGTCGACCATCAAACGCTGTGACAGCGGCACCTGCTCGGACGGCTTGAGGATGAAGGTGTTGCCGGTCGCAATCGCGAACGGCAGAAACCACATCGGGACCATCGCCGGAAAGTTGAACGGCGCGATGGCGGCCACCACGCCGAGTGGCTGACGGACGACGTGACAGTCCACCCCGGTGGAAATGTCCTCGAGGCCGACACCCTGCATCAGCGACGGCATGCCGCACGCGACCTCGACGCACTCGATACCGCGCCGGACGCTGCCGCGCGCTTCGTCGAGCGTCTTACCGTGCTCGGTGGTGACGGTGCGGGCCAGTTCTTCGAACCGCTCTTCGCAGAGCGCCTTGAATCGATACAACACCTGCGTCCGCGCGTTCACCGGGGTGTCGCGCCACGCGGGGAAAGCTTCGGTCGCGGCCGCGACTGCGGCGTCTACATCGGCGGCTGTGGACAGCGGCGTCCGGCCGATGATGTCGCCGACGGCGGGGTTGTGCACGTCGAAGAACTCGGTGGCGCGGGCCGCAACCCAGCGGCCACCGACGAAGTTGTCGAGCGTTCGGACGTCGGTGTGGCTGGCAGCTTCCGGCATGTGCGC
>DASXGC010000436.1:0-3987 GCA_036489235.1 Vicinamibacterales bacterium | reverse complement strand
TCTGATGGAAGCGGTTCCGCGGCTCGTTCAGCACGTCCTCGCCGAAATGGACAAGGTGGTCGTCGGCCAGGCGCCGCTCAAGAATGGCTGCCTGATTGCGCTGCTGTGCGACGGTCACGCGTTGGTCGAGGGCGTGCCCGGTGTCGCCAAGACGCTCGCGGTCAAGACGCTGGCGCGGCTGCTCAGCCTGGGCTACCAACGCGTGCAGTGCACGGCGGATTTGATGCCCGCCGACATCATCGGCACCAGCGTCGTGTCGTTGGCGACGGGCACGTTCCAGTTTCACAAGGGACCGCTGTTCACCGACCTGCTGCTGGTGGACGAAATCAACCGCATGCCGCCACGGACACAAGCGGCACTGCTCGAGTGCATGGAGGAGCGGCAGGTGACGGCCGACGGCATTCGTTACGATCTGCCGCCGTCGTTCAGCGTGTTCGCCACGCAGAACCCGATCGAATTCGAAGGCACCTATCCGTTGCCGGAAGCGCAACTCGATCGCTTTCTGATCAAGATTCAGGTCGCCTATCCCGAACCGGAAGACGAGGTCCGCATCCTCTCGCACGCACACGCCGGATTCGACGCCCGCCGGCTCGATCTTGTGGATCTCACACCGGTCGATCCCGCGCTGCTCGAGGTCAGCCGGCGCGAAGTACGTGCGGTGACCGTCGAGGCCTCGCTCTTCGGCTACATCGTCCAACTGGTGCGTAAGACCCGCGAGTGGCCGGCAATCGCAGTGGGTGCGAGCCCTCGCGCTGCCGTGAACCTCCTGCTCGTGTCGAAGGCGCTGGCCGCCATCGACGATCGTTCGTATCTGGTGCCGGACGATGTGAAGGAGGCGGCGCTGCCGGTGTTGCGGCATCGCCTGGTGCTGAAACCGGAAGCGGACCTCGAGGGCATCACGGCCGACCGTGCGCTGCAGGACGTCGTCCGCGCGGTCGAGATCCCGAGGTGACCAGCTCCGAGTTGATGGTGCCGGAGCTCGTCTCCGCCAGAGCGCACTCGGCCTCCCGGATCGGTGTCGCGTTCGGCCCAAGGTTCTTTGTACTGCTGGCGGTCGGGCTGATGTGGCTCGCGCCGGCACTAGTCGATTCGCGTTTTGTCTATGCGATGGTGGCGTGGGACGTGCTGGTCCTCATTGCCTGGTTAACGGACGTGTTGCGCCTGCCAGCGCCGGCACTGCTGACCGTTCAGCGGGCGTGGGCCGAGCCGCTGGCGCTGTCGGTACCGTCGCGGGTCACGCTCACCCTCGTCAACGAATCCGCCACTGCGATCCGCGCGACGATCGTCGATGCCACGCCGCACCAGTTGCGTGGCTCGCCCCCGTCTCTTCAGATCGACGTCGGGCCTGGTGGGGGCGCCGAGGCGGCGTATCCAATCGCCCCAACCGCCCGTGGCGAGATCGCCATCGGCGACGCCTACATCCGCTATCAGAGCGGGCTGCGCATTGCCGAACGCTGGGCCCGCGCCGGGCTCGCGCAGGCAGTCGTGAGCTATCCGAATCTTGACGAAGCTCGACGCGAATCGCTGTCGGTCTCGCGCAGCCAGCAGAACGAGATGCGCAGGCGCGCCCGCAGCCGGCGGGGCATTGGCCGCTCCTTCGAAAGCCTCCGCGAATATCAGAACGGCGACGAGTTGCGCGACATCTGCTGGACCGCCAGCGCCCGGCGCGGCAAGCTGGTCACACGACTCTACGAGAGCGAGCGCAGCCAGCCGATCTGGATCGTGATCGACTCGGGCCGGCTGATGCGCGCGCAGGTCGGCGAGACGACGAAGCTGGATCACGCCGTCAACGCGGCGTTGACGCTGGCGCAGGTGGCGCTCGGATCCGGCGATCGCGTCGGCCTGCTCGCGTACGGCCGCGGCATCCGTCACGCCGTTGCCGCTGGCCGTGGTCACTCCCACCTGCGCGACATTCTCGAACATCTCGCCCGGGTCGGCGCCGAGGAGTCGGAGGCGGATCACTGGCTGGCGGCGAGCCGCCTGCTGACCGATCAGAAGCGGCGCAGCCTGGTGGTGTGGCTCACCGACGTGCCCGATGTCGCGATGACGCCCGAGGTGGTGTCGGCGGCGTCACAGTTGATGCAGCGTCATCTCGTATTGTTCGTCGTCATCGGTCAGCCCGATCTGCAGCGGATCGCCACCAGGAAGGCCGCGAGCGTTGACGAGATGTACGAGACAGCGGCCGCCGAAGAGGTGTTGCATCGGCGCGACCTGCTGCTGGCGCGCCTGCGTTCGCAGGGGGCGCTGGCTTTCGAGTCGGGCGTCAGGCTCTCGCCGGCCCTCGTGAGCGCCTATCTCGAGGTCAAGCTCCGGAATCGCCTGTAGCGGAGCCGGTCATCGAGAAGAGATACACCACCAGCAACGCGAACAGCGCCGAAGCCATGCCGAGCTTCAAGGGCATGCCCAAATCGGTCGGCGACACGAATGCCTCGATGACGCCGGCGATGACGAGGATCGGAATGCAGCCGGACGCCAGGCGCGCGGCCTGCAGACCGGCGCGCGACACCGCCAGCCGGCGGGGCAGCGCCCCTGGAAACAGAACGCCCTGGCCAAGGCGCAGGCCGGCGCCGCCGGCGATGATGATCGCCGGGAGTTCGAGCACGCCGTGAGGCGCAACGAAACTCCAAAGCGGCAGGCTCATGCCGGCGAGTGCGCACGCCATGCCGATCACGCCGAGCAGGACACCGTTGAACGCGATGATGTAGATGGTGCCGAGGCCGCCGGTGATGCCGAGGGCAAACGCGGTGAGCGACACCGTCATGTTGTTGGTCATGATGGCGCTCGACGCGAGTGGCTTCATGCCGACGATCGACTGAGTCCACATCTCGTGCCGATCGATGGTGTCGATCATGCGCGGTCCGAGTATTCGCAGCGCGAAGTCACGGTCGCCCCGGGTCATTGCGGCACCGACTGCGGCGCCGGCCAGAAAGATGGCGAGCGACACGATGCACGGCGCCAGGTTCTGACGAAAGGTGCGCGGGTATTCCTTGATGAACGAGCGAACCGCCGCCAGCGCACCCGAACGGCTCTGCGAGGAATAAATGATATGGTGAGCCCGCGCCAGCAGCCGCTGCAGGTATTCGGCGAAATGGACCGACGCGGGATCTTCGCGCAACGCCGCCAGGTCCGAACCGATTTGACGATAGAGCAGTCCGAGCTCCTGCAGGTCGTAGCGGCCGAGCGAGGTGAGCCCGTGACGTGAGGATTGGTCGAGCAACTGCTCGAGCCGCGTCCAGAACGGACGCCGCGCGTCCAGCCATCTGGTGGAGATCACGACGTGCCGCAGTTCGATGAACGCTTGACCATCGACACGCCCGAGCAAATCACGCTCGAGTTGCCGCTGGCCGGCATCGGCAGCCGATTTCTCGCCATCGCCATCGATACTCTACTGCAGGTGTCACTATTCTTAACCGGCGTGATCGTGCTGACAATCCTGGGCGGAGCGGCGTGGGGCAGGCCCGGCGCGTGGATGCGGCAGATCGGCCCGGCGTTGGCCGTGCTGCTCGCCTTCTGCCTTTACTGGGGATACTTCGCCGTGTTCGAGATCGTGTGGGGCGGCCGAACGCCGGGAAAGCGCCTGGCCGGCATTCGCGTGATCAAGGACTCGGGCCGGCCGATCAACGCCTACGAGTCGATCGGCAGGAATGTCCTCCGGGCGGTCGACTTCCTGCCGGCCATGTACGCGATCGGCGTCGGCGTGATGCTCCTCAATCGCCACAGCCGGAGAATCGGCGACTTCGTCGCCGGCACCGTCGTGGTCTACGAAGGGAAGCACGACGGGCCGGCGCCGAACTGGCAGTCGGCTGACCTGGTCGCCGGAATCTCGAGCACCGCCCTGACGCGGGTGACCGCCGAGGAATTGCGGCTGATCGAAACCTATCTGCAGCGACGACACGATCTCGATCCGCTCGTGCGCGACGAGATGGCCGAACGGATCGCTGCTCGCATCAGCCAGCGGATTGGAATCGAACGCGAGCCCGCCCAACA
>DASXGC010000408.1:0-8333 GCA_036489235.1 Vicinamibacterales bacterium | reverse complement strand
CGCGCTGGCGGATTTTCTGGAAAAGGATCAGCCTTCTTGAGGCCGATCGGACCGCAATAGCCAGAACGCCAGACCGAATGCCGACCAGCCGGCAAATGCGACCCACTCCGGTCGCGTGAAGCTGCCGGGCACACTGGGAACGACCTTCATCAACACGATCGCGACGCTGACCAGGACGCCTGCCCAGGCCATCGCCACGGTTTCCCCTGGCGTGCGCCGCAGCAGGTACGCCGCGCAGGCTGACAGCCAGCCGACGCCGACCGCCAGAGAGCCTACTTCGGTCACCGGCACCAGAATCGCGTCGCCGAACATGGCCGCGGCAGCCGTCAATATCGCCATCAAGCTGATCGCCGCGACCGGCGTGCCGTAGCTCGCGTGCACGCGGCCGAGCGACGGGTGAACGAGGTTGCGACGGCCCATGGCGTAGAGCATTCGCGTGGCGGCGACGAAGTTGCCGTTGAAGATCTTCAGCAGCGACAGGAAGGCGCCGAACAGGATGAGCTGCGCAATCGCGTGCGAGCCGAACGTCAGTTCGAACGCGACCTCGGTGCGGACATGTCCGGACACGATGTCCTGCCATGGGTAAACGTAGGTCACGACCGCGATGATGATGACGTAAAACAGAAACCCGGCGGTCAGCGCGGCGTAGATCGCGGTGGCGAAGTTGCGCGGATCGAATCCCGCCTTCGCTTCCTCGGACCCCTTCGCGACCGATTCGAACCCGGTCATGAAGTACGGAACGATTTGCAGAACCAGAAAGATCGAAAGGAACACCCCGCCGGAGCCGGCCCTCGGGAACAGCGGCAGCATGTGCGCTGGCGTCCCCTTCGCGAATCCGAGCAGTGTGAAGATGGCAAAAGTGGCCAGCAGGCCGAACGTCATCACGTCCTGAAAGACGCCGCTCGGTTTGATGCCGCGGTAGTTGACGCCCGCCACCAGCGCGGTCAGAGCCAGGCCGACTGCCAGCCGAGGTGCGTAAATCGGACTGCCGCCGATGACATACAGCTGATAGCTATTCAGTGAGGGAAATACTCGCGCCAGCAGGTTGCCGGTCGCGACCGCCTCCCACGGACACACGATCGCGTACGACAGGATCATCGTCCAGCCGGCGCCGAAGCTGACGAACGGCGGCATCACGCCTTCGGTGTATGCGATCTCGGCCCCGGCATCCTGGATTCGAGTCACCAGACGGCCGTAGGTGTGAGCGATCGGAAACAGCAGCAGCCCGCCGAGCAGAAATCCCAGCATCCCACCGCCGGGGCCGCCTCGCGAGAGCCAGTCGTCCATCAGGACGAGCCAGCCGACGCCGATCATCGTGCCGAAGCCGAACGTGAAGTACTCGACCGTGGAAAGGCTGCCGTGCAAACGTTCGCGCGCCATCAGTATCGCAACCGCAGCATCATCGGCGGCGCATCGCCTCGGGGAATCACGATAAAGAGGTTGTCGAACTCAGTGTCGGCGATCGTGATTTCCGGGTTGACGCCGAGGGCGCGAAGCACGTCGGGCACGGTGTTCGAATGACCGACGATGAGCAGGCGATCGTGCAGGCTCGCAGCGTGAACGCTGGCGATCAGCGCGGCGGTGTCGCTGGCTGCGATCACGGTCGGTCTCAGGTTGATCGTCTTAGCAAGCGGCGCCGCGGTCTGAATGGTGCGGCGCAAATCGGTGGTGAAGATCTTCGTGATGCCAGCGTCACGCAGCGACGTGGCGAGGCGCCGGGCGCGCGCTTGGCCGGCTGCTGAAAGCGGCGAGTCAGCGGCGGTGCTGGTGCGCTCGGCGTGTCGCACGAGATAGATCGCCTCCTGCCCGCCGGCTCGAGGCGCGATCGCCGCGGCGATCAGCAATGCGACGATGACACGTGCGGTTCGACTCACGCGGTGACTATACAATCAGGCTGATGACGCATCAACCGTGCGCGGTTGGCACACTCGATCCCGTCCACATCCCATGCGCCGCATCGTCTGCCTCGGCGACAGTCTGACCTCGGGCCACGGCATCGGTTCGACTGCCGCGTACCCGGCGGCGCTGCACCTGAAGGTCCGACGAGCGGGATTCCCGTACGAAGTGGTGAATGCCGGCGTGTCTCGAGAAACCTCCGCCGACGCGCTTCGACGCCTCGACAACGCTCTGGCCGGCGACGTTCGCGTGCTGATTGTGGCGCTCGGCGCGAACGATGGCCTGCGCGGGGTGCCGGTCGTCCAGCTCACCGCCACTCTCAGTCGCATTATCGAGGTGGCGCAGGCCCGAAAGATTTCGGTGCTGCTGTGCGGGATGGAGGCGCTGCCGATTCACGGGTGGGCCTACACGACGGCGTTTCACAACACGTATGTGGAACTGGCTCGCCGGTACCAGGTTCCGCTGGTGCCGTTCATGCTGGCCAACGTGATCGGGCAGCCGCAGCTGATGCAGCGCGATCTGATCCATCCCAACGCGGATGGCGCCCGCGCCATCGCCGATACGATCTGGCCGTACCTCGAACGCATTCTGGCGTCGCCGGCCGCTCCGGTCGCACGTCAGAATTCATGACCGCGGCGTCTGCGTCGGCGTGAGCGGCGATCGATGCACCAGGCTCGGCACGCGTGTTAGCATCGCCTCGATGCGTCGATTCCTCTGCTGCGTCCTGATCGTGGCCGCGTCGGCGTCGTTCCGCGCCGCCGCGCCGATTCGTTATCGCCTGTCGTTTCCCGAGCCGGAGCACCGCTGGATGCAGGTTGAGGCCTCGTTCACCGAGCTGCCGGCCGGAACGCTCGAACTGCGAATGAGCCGCTCGTCGCCGGGTCGCTACTCGCTGCACGATTTCGCGAAGAATGTGTACGACGTGCGCGCCTTCGACGGCGACGGGCGCGAGCTCGCGACCACCAGACCCGATCCGTACGGCTGGAACGTCGCCGGCCACGGCGGCACGCTGACGGTGAAATACAAGATCTACGGCGACCGCGTGGACGGGACCTACCTGGCGGTTGATACGACGCACGCGCACATCAACATGCCGGCGGCGATCATGTGGGCGCACGGCCTCGACGATCGCCCGATCACGATGACGTTCGAGCCGCCGGCGAACCTGCATTGGCAGGTGGCAACGCAGCTGCATCCGGGATCGACGCCCTTCGAGTTCACCGCGCCGAATCTGCAGTATCTGATGGATAGTCCGGCGCAGTTCGGCCCGGTGGCGATCCGCACGTTCAAGGTCAACGACAGCACATTTCGTTTCTCGCTGCACCACGCCGGGACCGACGCCGAGCTCGACGCTTACGTCAGGGACGTCGAGAAGATCGTTCGGCAGGAGGGCGCCATTTACGGCGAGTACCCGAAGTACGAGCCGGGCTACTACACGTTTTTGGCCGACTACCTGCCTTACGCCAGCGGCGACGGCATGGAGCATCGCAACAGCACGGTGATCACAGCGTCGCAGTCGATCGCCAACGGACGGGAGCGGCTGCTGGACACCGTGGCGCACGAGTTTTTCCATTGCTGGAACGTCGAGCGCATCCGGCCGAAAGGTCTCGAGCCGTTCGACTTCGATCGCGCCAACATGTCCGGCGAGTTGTGGCTCGCAGAGGGATTCACTCAGTACTACGGGCCGCTGGTGCTGCAGCGAGCGCAGCTCACCGACATCGCGAACAGCGAACACACGTTTGCCGGTCTGATCGAGTCGGTGGCTCAGAGTTCGGGGCACCTGGTGCGCAGCGCCGAAGAAATGAGCCGGATGGCGCCGTTCATCGACGGCGGCCGCACGGTCGATCGCACCAACTGGTCGAACACGGTCATTTCGTATTACCCGTACGGCGGCGCCATTGCGCTGGCGCTCGACCTGACCCTGCGCGATCGCACCGACAGCAAGGTCACGCTCGACGATTTCATGCTGGCGATGTGGCGCAAGTATGGAAAGCCCGGCGGCGGCCGGGAAGGTTACGTCGATCATCCGTATACCATCGCTGACGCGGAGGCGACGCTGGCGGAGGTGAGCGGAGATCGCGCGTTCGCGCGCGAGTTTTTCGCACACTACATTCAGGGCCGTGACGTAGCCGACTATGGCCGGCTGTTGGCGCATGCCGGCTTCACCGTTCGCAAACGCAACGCCGGGCACGCATGGCTCGGGGATCTCCGCCTCGAGGTTCGCACCGGCGTCCACGTGGCCAACCTGGTAGCGCCGACGTGGCCGATTTACTCCGCCGGCGTCGACCAGGACGATGAGCTGAGAACGCTCGACGCTCAGCGAATTGCCGGCGACGGCGACGTCCTGGCGGTGCTACAGCGCCACAAGCCAGGCGACAGCATCGGTGTCGGATTCGTCGATCGTACGGGCGTCCTGAAAACGACCACGATCACGCTTGCCGAGGATCCGCACGTCGAAGTGGTTTCCGTCGACTCGCTGACCGCGGCACAGCGCTCGTTCCGCGAGCGGTGGCTCGGAGCGCGCTGATGGCGCTGCCGTGGCCGCAGATTATCGACGGGGCGATCGGCGTCATCGATCTGTTGCGCAGCCGGCGCATTCGCGCGCTGTCTGCGCGCGCCCACCAGGCGGAGCCCTCTGGCGGCTCCGAGAGTCTCGCGACGATGACGCCCTCCGTGCGCGACGAGATCGAGCGCGAGCGTCTGCAGCTGTTGCGCGAACGCGACGAGCGCGAGCGGGCCGAACGTCAGCGCGCCGAGCTGGTCATGATGCTGGAGTTGCAGCGTCAGGCCGGTGAACGCGAGCTCGCGCGGCTGCGTCTCCTGGCCGGCATCGCCGCCGCGAGCTGGATCGCGACACTGGCGCTGGCGACGATGCACGATCACGCGATGGCAAGCGGGCTGGCCGCACGCATCGTGCTCGGATTTGGATGGGCGCTACTGCTGGCGGCGTTCGCGCTGGCGTTCGTTGCACAGAACAACGTCGCGAGTTCGCTCGCCGCGATGTCATCGGGAGACGCCCGCGCGATGAAACGCGGTGTCTCGTCGGGAGTGGCCGGCGGATTCCCGGTGTGGCTGATCGTTGCCGGCCTGATGCTCGCCGGCCTCGCCGCACTCGTGTAGCGCGGATGAGTCATCCGCCTAAAGGCGGACACTACATCGGTCCAGCCATCCGCATATTCCACATCCGGCCCATATGGCCGGTTGGCAGCCGCACCCGGATGAACACGTGCGCCGAGACGGGGTGATCTCCGTACTCCGGCCGGAGTGTGTCTGGCACGGAGTAGAGAACCACGTCGCCGCCCACGCCGAATTCGAAGCCGCGGATGACGGTGAGATCGCGGACGAGGCCGAACGTCAGGGCGTTGACCCTGCTTGGTGGCAGGTCGGATCCGGCCGCGAAGACGACGGCGTTCTGCAACAGCGCGGTCTCTGTGTCCACCGACTCGAAGCGGCCGTAGATCGACGTTCGTCCTCGGCGATCCTCGGCCTCCGCCAGATACGCGCTGTACGCGCCCTCTTCTTTCTGATTGAGTCCGAATGCGAAAGTCGCGGCGGTGAAGCCCGTTGGCCGTCGCGCAGTCCACGATGCGGAGGCGGTGGTTCTGCGGATTGATCCGGGTTCGAGTGGTTCGGGATGTTTCAAGAGACCATGCGACACCTGAAACTGCCATGCCGGCGACGGTTCGTACCACACCCGTGCCGACCACGAGTCGAGTGGACCCGGATCCATGAGATCCCAGCGGTTGTCGTCCGGCTCTCTGCCGTTGAAGAGCGAGCCCTCGATGGTCCACGGCCCGTGATCGAACCCCGTAGTGATGACGCCCATCGAAATGTGAGTCGAGTCGAGCGTGTGATGAGCGAGCGGTGCGCTGGGATTGTCGGTCGCCGACGCGCGATGCATGTAGGCGACCGGCCCGAGCGCGGCCTCGCCGACCGGCGCCGCGGCAATGGTGAAGCCGCTGCGATAATCGATCGGCACCCGCCAGGCGATCGACGCCTGCATCAGGAAGTCGTGCGGGTGTTGCCAATCAACCAGCGGGGTGCCGTGATACTCCTCACCCACCTGGAAGATCTCGCGGTAACCGTGCGGCGTGGCGGTCAGTGCATCGAGACTGAGCATGCCTGTCAACGTCAGCCTTCCCGGGCCGGCCGTCCGGCTCGCCATCCCCATCCACCAGTTCGTGGACTTGAACTCGTCCCCTCCGCGTGCGCTGCCCTGATGGTTGTAGGTCGCGAACAGCACGCCATCGGACATCAACATCCACGGCGACGGATCGTCCTGGGCGCGCACCACTTCGGGTGTGAACAACAGGCTGATCAGCGATAGAACCAGAAAACGGGTGCGCACCAACGGATCTCCCTGGGATGGAGCACGCTCCACCCTGCATGGACGTCGCAAAAATTCAAACGTCAAGAATCGCCGGCACCGCCGGCTCGCCAGGAGAGGGAATCAGATCCGCAGGACGAGCGATTGGATGGAGGGAGAAAACGGCGGGACCGAAAAAACGCCGTGGTGCGAGCGCGATGGCGCCGTCCGCACGGTTTCGGCAGCCGGTCTTTCCGCGAGTGCCAGCACTGACAAGATCGGACGCGAGAGATCGGCGCCAGATCGAATCACGCCGTTGCGCGCGATGCTGTGATCGTGCCCGCAACGCCCGGGTGCGGGCGAGACTGGCGCGGTGGCCCCTGGGCCGTCCAACGCGCGTCGTGCGTGCAGTGGACACTCCGGCGTTGCGCCAGACGCCGCAGCCTTGTGTACGCCGGCGGCGCGCGCAGAGTCGCTGAGCTGGTCGATATCGCAGCCGAGTCCGCAGACGCCGCTCGCAGCGGGAACCACGATCATCACGAATACGAACGCCCAGAGGAGTGCGCGTTTCATTCCTTGGAAAACAGTACACCAGGAGCAAGCTTGAAGTCCGGGTCAAGGGTTCGCTTCACCTCGCGCATCTGGTTGACGCCGTCCCGGCCGTAGAGCTCGACCAACAGCTGTTGCTTGGTCGCGTTGCGCCCGACGCCATGCTCTGCCAATGGCGATCCGCCGAGGCGGATTGCGTCGCCGCCGAATCTGAGAATTGCCTCGCGGCCGGACTCGACGTCGGCCATCGATCGAGGGATCACGTTCGGGTGCAGGTTGCCGTCGGAGATGTGTCCCCAGACCGCGGCATCGAGATGGCGGCGTCGAAACTCCTCGTCGTAAATGGTGAGCAGCTCTTCGAGGCGGTCGAAGGGCACGATCATGTCGGCGGCAGTCTTCGCGATCCGTGGATCGATGGCGAGCTTGGCGCGGCCGACGCGTGAGTTGACGCCGGCCGGAACGGCTTCGCGCAGCCCGAGCAGTTGAGCGGCGCGCGCCGGCTCGCCGGGCACCGCAATCTCCACCGCGTCCACGACGCCGGCCTCGTCGAGCATCCGGCAGAAGCGAACGAGCGCCGAGTCTGGCGCATCTGCATCGCGGTATCGACCGATCTCATCGAACGACTGCGCCGGCGTCGTCCCCGTCGGCAGCTCGAGGGTGACGAGCAGCGCCATCGTCGTACCGTCGGGAATCGTGACGCCGTACTGGCGGTCTGCGCCGTCCTCGCGGAGCAATTCCAAGCAACGCTCGTCCATGTGTTCTATTGCGGCCAGGTCGAGCCCGCGGCCGTCCCGCGTCTGCCAGGTGGTGATGGACGCCTCGCGTAGCTGGCGGACGAAGGTCAGCGCCGCGCGGCGGTCCCCGAACGGCACGAAGGCCAGGCACATCGCAGGCCGCGCCGGCAGTACCTGCAGGGTGACGCTGGTGATCACGCCGAGCGTTCCCTCAGAACCGATGAACAAATCGATGAGGTCCATGTCCGGCGCCGCGAAGTATCCCGCCGACAGCTTTGGGACGTCGGGCATTCGATACGTCGGCACGACAATCCGGGCGACGCGATCGGCCAGCACCAGCTCGAAGCGTCCATCGACGGCATGCGTGACCCCGCGTTCGACGTCGAGCACGTCGCCGCTCGCCAGGACGATGGTCAGCGCCCTGACCCAGTCGCGCGTGGTGCCGTGCTTGAAGGTGGACGCGCCGGCGGCGTTGGTGGCGACGCTGCCGCCAACGAATGCGCCGGCAAAGGTGGGGGTTGGTGGATAGTAGCGGCCGAGCCGGTCCAGCGCGGCGTCCAGCTCCGTCAACGTCACGCCGGGTTCCGCGCGTACCCAGTCCGGGCCGTTTTCAAGAATCCGGTTCAGCCGCGAGGTGCTCAACACGATTCCCCCGGCAGGCGTGGCGCCGCCGGTCAACGACGACTGGGCGCCAATCGGCAGCACGTTGATTGCCGAGGTCAGCAGCGCCGCAATCGCCGCCTCGGATGTCGGCGTGGCGACGCCGTCGGCCCGGCCGTCGGGAAAATGGGCGGCGTCCTCGAGGAACGATGCCACCACATCCGTGTCGCGAACCACCGTGGGCAGCG
>DASXGC010000397.1:0-9368 GCA_036489235.1 Vicinamibacterales bacterium | reverse complement strand
TCAACGATGAAGAGGTGGTCACGAAAGACTCGACCGCGCGAAACTTCGAGTGTAACAGAGGGCCTGCGTGGCCCGGCGGGCTCAGGCCTTGATGCGCGCCAGGATGGCTGTGGTGGAGTAGCCCTGCTCGATCGGTACGCGGACCACTTTGCCGCCGCGCTGTTCGACGAGGTCCCGGCCGACAATCGCGTTCTCGGCCCAATCAGCGCCTTTCACGAGAACGTCAGGCTGAATCGCAAGGATGAGGTTGTAGGGTGTCTCCTCGTCGAAGACCACGACCGCGTCCACGCATGCGAGCGCCTCCAGCATCTCTGCACGCTCGTCCTGCGGATTGACCGGTCGGCTCGGGCCCTTGTTGGCGCGCACCGAGCGGTCCGAGTTCAGGCCGACGATCAGCGCGTCGCCAAGAAACCGTGCCTGCTGCAGGTAGCGCAGGTGTCCCGGATGGAGCAGATCGAAGACGCCGTTGGTGAAGACGATCGTTTTCCCTGCGTCCCTGAGCCGAGCGACCAGCGCTCGCGTTTCTTCAAGAGTCACGGTCGTCGATCCCCAGAATCACGAATCATTTCGCCGGCTTGAAGGCGATGTTCGGCGAAAACGTCCACCGGTGACGGGGACGATGGATGCCGACATCGTGGACCCTGGATTTGACACGGAACGTATAGAGCAGGCGGTGATAGTCGTAGGCGAAGCCGTCGATCTTGTGAACGGCGACATCCAGCTTGTAGGTGCCCTCGACAAGGTCGAGTCCATCGATCGCGAACGTCGCCTCGGCGTCCCCGGCCAATCGGCCCGGCGTCATGTCCTCGATGTAGGTGTTGGTGCCATAGCAGCAGACACCATCGGCGTTGAACAGACCGATGCCGAACACGAAGTCTTCGGTCGGATGTGCGGCGTGTACTTTCACCCGGATCGACATGACGTCGCCGGAGTGGAAGACGAACGACGGCTGACCAGCGGCGTCAATCATGGAGACGTCGGTGATTTCGATTTCGCGCGAGCCCCAGCGGCCTTCGGTGGCCTCGAACATGTTCGAGGTCGGATCGGCCGGCCGTTCGCTTTCGACCCCGGTTTCCTGATCGCCGACCGGATGTGCCTCTGCCGTTGCCTGCACCTGCGACGCATGCTCAACGGCGCGCGCCGTCGTCTGCGCCAGCAGCAACTCTTCGCCTTCCTCGACTTTGGTGAGATAGGCGCCGACGACGCGCTTGGGGTCGCCTTCGGACCGCTTCTGGCCGCCGTCCAGCCAGACCGCAGCATCGCAGAACCGTTCGATCAGGTTCAACGAGTGAGTCACCAGGAGGATGGTCTTGTTGCTGCGCTTGAACTCCGCGAATTTGTCGAGGCACTTGTGCGTGAAGCCCTCGTCACCGACCGCGAGGACTTCGTCGACGAGCAGGACGTCGGGGTTGACGTTGATCGCGACGGCGAAACCGAGGCGCATATACATCCCGGACGAGTAGGTCTTGACTGGTGCATCGATGAACTCGCGCAGTTCGGCGAAGTCGACGATTTCGTCGAAGCGCTCCTGGATTTCCTTCTTCGACAGCCCAAGCATGATGCCGTTGATGAAGACGTTTTCGCGTCCGGAGATCTCAGGGTGAAAACCGGCACCGAGTTCGATCAAGGCCGAAATACGGCCCTGGACGGTGACGGTGCCGCTGGTCGGCTTGGTGATGCCGGCGACCAGCTTGAGCGCTGTGCTCTTGCCGGAACCGTTGCGGCCCATGACACCAAATGTCGATCCCTTCGGCACCGAGAACGAGACATCGGTGAGCGCGGGAAACGTCTCGCTCGGCTGCAGGTCGCGCAGGATGCTGCGCTGAAACAGGGCGCTCTTCAGCGTCGAGAACTGGCGTCCACCGTAGCGGCGATAGATCTTTGTGACGTTCGACAGTTCAATCGCCGGTGTCATCTCAGACCGCCTCCGCAAACGAATCGCGCAGGCGATCGAACAGCCAGTATCCGGCAAAGAACAGCGCCACGGACACGGCGCCGAGCGCGAGCAGCCACTTCCAGTGACCGACCGGTCCGTTGTTGAAGAACAACGCCTCCTGGTACGAGACGACGATGTGCGTGAACGGGTTGATGTCGAAGTAGGTCTTGTATTGCTGCACGTTCGGCCAGAACCACGGATAGATGATCGGCGTGGCGAAGAACCAGAGCGTCAGCGCGTTCGAGAGGATGTCCCGCACGTCGCGAAAGTGCACCGACAGCGCGGACACGATCAGCGCAAGCGCCGTCGTGAAGACGAACTGCACCAGCACGATGACCGGAAACCACAGCAGGTTCATCGGCAGCGGCAGATGCTGATAGATGATGAGGAAGGCGATCAGGATCGGCAGGCCAAGGAAGAAGTTCACCATGCCCGCGAGGACGCTGACGATCGGCAGTACCTCGGCGGGGAACAGCACCTTCTTGATCAGATTGCCACCGGAAATCAGCGATCCCGACGCCTCGAGCAGCGACGAGGAAAACCAGGTCCACGGCAGGATGCCGCAGAACATGAATAGCGTATACGGCTGCACGCCCTCCGTTTTGTTGGGCATGATGTTCGTGAATACGAACGAATAGATCAGCAGCAGCAGAAGCGGATTGACGAACGACCAGAAGAACCCGAGTACGGAACCGCGATATCGGGCCTTCAGATCGCGCGCCACCAGGCTCTGGATGAGGCCGCGGTAGCGAAACAGGTTGGCGAGGTTGGAAAACAATTACGAACGAATTCTAGCGCGACTGGCGACCTGCAGACGGATCAGCGCTTTCATCAGCGCGATACGCGCCCGTTCGGCGTCCATGTCGGTCACCGGGCTGGCGATGCGCTGCTCGGCGCGCTGTTTGGCCGCCTCCGCTCGCGCGATGTCGATCTCATGCGCCTTCTCGGCAATCTGCGCCAGGATAGTGACCTGATCGGGCTGCACCTCGGCGAATCCGAACGCGATTGACAGGTAGTGCTTCTCCGATCCCTGACGGTACCAGAGCTCGCCGACGTGGAGAACCGCGAGCAGCGGCGTGTGCCCCGGCAGGACGCCAAAGTAGCCGTCGTAGCCGGGAATCTCCACCTCGTCCACCGTCTCGTTCACGAGCGAACGATCGGCGGAGACGATCTGCAGCTGAATCTTGGTCGGCAGCGCCGGGATCTGGTCGGACACGGCTTACGCGTTCTTCCGCGCCTGGAACTTCGCGATCACCTCGTCGATGCCGCCGACGAGATAGAAGTCCTGCTCCGGAATCTGGTCGTGCTTGCCTTCGACGATTTCCTTGAATCCGCGGATGGTGTCGGCGACCGGCACGTACTTGCCTTCGAGCCCGGTGAACTGCTGCGCGACGAAGAACGGCTGCGACAGGAATTTTTGAATCTTGCGCGCCCGCGACACGGCGAGCTTGTCGTCTTCCGAGAGTTCGTCGATCCCGAGAATCGCGATGATGTCCTGCAGGTCCTTGTAACGCTGCAGCGTCTGCTTCACCTGGCGCGCGACGTTGTAGTGCTCGTCGCCGAGGATGCGCGGGTCGAGAATGCGCGATGTGGACGCCAGCGGATCGACCGCCGGGTAGATCCCGAGCTCGGAAATGGCACGCGACAGGTTGGTCGTCGCGTCGAGGTGCGCGAAGGTCGTTGCCGGCGCCGGGTCGGTGTAGTCGTCGGCGGGCACGTAGATCGCCTGCACCGACGTGATCGATCCTTTCTTGGTGGACGTGATCCGCTCCTGCATCGCGCCCATCTCGCTGAGCAGGGTCGGCTGGTAGCCGACCGCCGACGGCATGCGGCCGAGCAGCGCCGACACTTCCGAGCCCGCCTGCGTGAAGCGGAAGACGTTATCGATGAAGAGCAGCACGTCCTTGCCTTCGGCGTCGCGGAAGTACTCTGCGACCGTGAGCGCCGAGAGGCCGACGCGCAGGCGCGCGCCCGGCGGCTCCGTCATCTGTCCGTAGACCAGCGCCGCGCGCGATTTGGACGCGTCATGCGGGTCGATCACCCCGCTCTCCTGGAACTCGTGCCAGAGGTCGTTGCCTTCACGCGTGCGTTCGCCGACACCGCCGAACACCGACACGCCACCGTGCTTCAGCGCGATGTTGTGAATCAGCTCCATGATGACGACGGTCTTGCCGACGCCGGCGCCGCCGAACAGTCCAATCTTGCCGCCCTGGAGATACGGCTCGAGCAGGTCGATGACCTTGATGCCGGTCTCGAACATCTTGAGCTCGGTCGACTGTTGCTCCAATGTCGGCGCGGGCCGATGAATCGGCCAGCGTTCCTTGGCCTCCACCGGCCGGTCAGGGAAGTCCACCGGCTCGCCGAGCACGTTCAGCACGCGGCCCAGCGTCTGCGGACCGACCGGCACTGAAATCGGCTCGCCGAGGTCGACGACCTCCATGCCGCGCTGCATGCCGTCGGTCGGCTTCATCCCGACCGCGCGCACTCGGTTCTCGCCGAGATGCTGCTCGACTTCGGCGATGACATCGATTGCCTCGCGCCCATCCTTCGCGTCCGCCTTGATCCGGAGCGCGTTGTAGATCGCCGGCAGGTGTCCGGCCTCGAACTCGACGTCGACGACCGGTCCGATAATCTGGACGATTCTTCCGACCTGTTGTTTGGTTTCGGTAGCGGTTGCCATATGTGTTTTTCTCAGGGCTCGAGCCTGGAGACCGGCCCCAGGTTCGGGCCTCTACAGTGCTTCAGCCCCTGACACGACCTCGATGATTTCGCGCGTGATCGCTGCCTGGCGTACCTTGTTCATGTACAGCGTCAGGCTCGCGATCATGTCCGAGGAGTTTTTCGTCGCGGTGTCCATCGCGGTCATCTGCGCCGCAAAGAACGCGGCGTTCGACTCGAGCAGCGCGCGGTAAACCTGGACCTCGACGTAGCGCGGCAGCAGTTGATTGAAGATCTCCTGCGCCGACGGCTCATATAAATAGTCAACCTGCGCGCGGGGATCGCCGCCCGGGGGGGCCGGCGCGGTCGCCGAACCCGCGTGCTTGGCCGCCTCCACGTCCGCGCGCGCGATCGGCAGCAGCTGATCGACGACGACGTGCTGCGACATCACCGAACGGAACTCGTTGTAGACGAGGACGACGCGATCGACATCGCCGGCAAGAAAGGAGTCCATTGCCAACTTCGCGATCGCTTGCGCGTCTTCGTAGCGCAGCTTCTGGAAGATGCCGATCTGCTCGAACATCACGTCGAAGCCGCGGCGCACAAAGAAATCGCGTCCCTTCCGGCCGACCAGTCCGAGCGTGCACGGCTGCGCGCTGTCCACCACGAACGTGCCGGCGGCCTTGATGACGTTGGTGTTGAAGCTGCCGCACAGCCCTTTGTCGCCAGTGACGACGATCAGGAGCGTGCGCGCGTCCGGCCGCGGTTCGCGGGTCGTCAGCAGCGGGTGAATCGACGAATCGACGCGGGAGGCGACGCTGCCGAGCACGCGCTGCATCTGCACCGCGTACGGCCGCGCGTTCATGACCCGCTCCTGCGAGCGGCGCAGTTTCGAGGCGGCGACCATCTTCATCGCCTTCGTGATCTGCTGCGTGTTCTTGACCGCGCGGATCCGCCGACGGAGGTCGATCAGCGACGGCATTTAGGCCGCCGACGCCTTCCGCGCGACGAAGTCGGACGAGAATTCCTTGACCGCCTTGTCCAGTAGCCCCTTCAGCTCATCGTCGAGCTGCTTCTTGTCGCGGATGCCGCTGAACAGCTGCGGATATCGGGTGTCGATGAACTGATAGAGCTCGGTCTCGTACGCCCGCGCATTCGACACCGCGACGTTGTCCATGTAGCCGTTGGTGCCGGCGTAGATGATCGCCACCTGGCGCTCGACCGCGAGCGGCTCGTATTGCAGCTGCTTCAGGATCTCGACCAGGCGCGCGCCGCGCGTCAGCTGCTGCTGGGTCGACTTGTCGAGGTCGCTGCCGAACTGCGCGAACGCGGCGAGCTCGCGGTACTGCGCCAGCGCCAGCCGCAGCGTGCCCGCGACCTGACGCATCGCCTTGATCTGCGCCGAGCCGCCGACGCGCGACACCGAGTTGCCGACGTTGATCGCCGGGCGGACGCCCTGGTTGAAGAGGTCCGACTCGAGAAAGATCTGCCCGTCGGTGATGGAGATCACGTTGGTCGGGATGTACGCCGACAGGTCGCCTGCCTGGGTCTCGATGATCGGCAGCGCCGTCAGCGATCCGCCGCCGAGCTCGTTGTTCAACTTCGCGGCGCGCTCCAGCAGGCGCGAATGCAGGTAGAAGACGTCGCCCGGGTACGCTTCGCGACCCGGCGGACGGCGGAGCAGCAGCGAGATTTCGCGGTACGACTGCGCGTGCTTCGAAAGGTCGTCATAGACCACCAGCGCGTGGCGTCCGCTGTCGCGGAAGAACTCGCCGAACGTGCACGCCGAGAACGGCGCGATGTAGAGCAGCGGCGCCGGGTCCGACGCCGTCGCGGCGACGACGATGGTGTAGCGCATCGCGTCGGCTTCCTCGAGGGTGCGGACGACCTGCGCGACGGTCGACTGCTTCTGGCCGATGGCGTTGTAGATGCAGATGACGCCAGTGTCCTTCTGATTCAGGATCGCGTCGATCGCGACGGCGGTCTTGCCGGTCTGGCGGTCGCCGATGATCAGCTCGCGCTGTCCGCGGCCGATCGGCACCATCGAGTCGATCGCCTTCAACCCGGTCTGCACCGGCTCTCTCACCGACTGCCGATCGACGACACCGGGAGCGAGGCGCTCGATTGCCGAAAACGTCGTGCTGCCGATCGGGCCCTTGCCGTCAATCGGCTGGCCCAGCGCGTTGACCACGCGTCCGAGCAGCTCGTCGCCGACCGGGACGGAAATGATGCGGCCGGTCCGCTTGACCAGGTCGCCTTCCTTGATCGCCGTGAAGTCGCCGAGGAGCACCGCGCCGACGCTTTCTTCCTCGAGGTTCAGTGCAATCCCGAAGATGCCGTGCGAGAACTCGAGCATCTCGCCGGCCATGGCGTTGTCGATGCCGTGCACGCGTGCGATGCCGTCACCGATCGAGATGATGCTGCCAACCTCGGCGACGTCGACGTCGACCGCGTAGCTCCCAATCTGCTCGCGGATGATCTTGGAAATCTCTTCGGCTTTGATGTCCATACTTTTTCTCTGCTGGCCGGGCGCTGGGCCCTAGGCCCTATCGAGCGTCTCCCGCATCTTTTCCAACTGACGCGTGACGCTGGCGTCATACACCGTGCTGCCGATCCGCGCCACGACGCCGCCGATGATTGCCGGGTCGGTCTGCATCGACAGGCGGACCGTGCGCCCGGTCAGGGTGGCGAGCCCGCGCTGAATGGCTTCCGTCCGTGCCGCATCGATTGTCACGGCGGTCGTCACCACCGCGCGGACGACCCGTTGATGATCGAGCAGGCGGTCTCGGTACGACGCGAGCAGGTCGGGCAGCAGCACGAGCCGGTCGCGGTCGGCGAGCAACAAGATCAATTTCGAGAGGATCGGCGAAAACGCCGCGTGGGCGAGCAGATCGCCGACCGCTGCGCGCTTTCGCGGAACCGGTACCGCCGGATTCAGGAGAACCTTCGCCAGCGTCGGATGCTGCGTGAACAGGTCGACGAACTGCGAGAGGTCGCTCTCGATTTGATCGAGGTTCACCTGCTCCTTGACGGCAACGTCGAGGAGGGCGCGCGCGTAGCGAGTCGCGGCAGTCTTGTTGGTCACGGGTGCTCTGCGGTAATCCGTTTGTCGAACGAGGAGCTTGCGAAGAGTTTCACAAGCAACCTGAATTTATACCATTCAAGCCATTCCCCGACAAGGAAGTACCGTTTCGCAGCATCTTCGTCTCAGAGACCCGCGGCCGGCCATCGTCAGGCAACCGCGACGTTGACGCCGGGAACCGCGTCCACCACCGACCCGATATTCACGGCTGGAACTCCGGCGCCGACAAACGCCGCCGCCACGCGCTCCGCGTTCCCAGGAGCGACCGCAACCAGAAGCCCGCCAGAGGTTTGCGGGTCATAGAGGACGCACTCGAGGTCGGGTCCGATAACCGCATCCAGGCGGACGCCGTGGCCGAAATGCTCCCGATTCGAGGCCATTCCGGCCGATCGGTTAGCGTCGGCGACCGCCAGGACTCCGGGAAGGATCGGCACCCGGCTGGCGGCGATGACCAGGGTGACGCCACTGGCGACCGCCATTTCGCTCGCATGCCCCATCAAGCTGAAGCCGGTGACGTCAGTGCACGCGTGCACCGCGCCGGGCGGCAGCGACTGAAGGGCTTCTGCGGCGGCACGATTCAACGTTCGCATCGATTCGATGGACGCAGCCATGAGGCGGGGATCGGCGCGCTCGAACTTGATCGCCGTGCTGACGATGCCGGTGCCCAGAGACTTGGTCAGGAACAGCGAGTCGCCGGCCTTCGCGCCGGCGTTCGTGGTCATGCGTGCGGGATCGACGGCGCCGGTGACGGCGTAACCGAACTTGACCTCCTGATCCTGCACGGTGTGACCGCCGAGCAAGGCCACTCCGGCTTCGCGCAGCTTGTCGACGCCGCCGCGGAAAATGGCGGCGATCGTTCCTGGCTCGAGTCCGTCCTTTGGAAAGGCCGCGATCGCCAAGGCAGTGAGTGGACGGCCGCCCATTGCGTAGATGTCACTGACTGCGTTAGCCGCGGCGATCTGGCCGTAGGTGTAGGGATCGTCCACGATCGGCGTGAAGAAATCGACAGTCTGAACCAGAGACGGTCCGGACTCCCATCTGTACACACCCGCGTCGTCCGCCGTCCTGAAGTCGACAAGGACACGGGGGTCGGTGGACGCGGGAATGTCACTCAGCACCTGAGCGAGCTCGCCAGCGGCGAGTTTGCTCGCTCAACCCGCGCAGGAAGACATCTGAGTCAGTCTCTTCGTCACTTGTTCCTCCTTTCGGTGTGAGTGCAGGGTTCTATTTCTCGGTGAGCTGTTCGAAAATCCGGATCAATTCGTCTTCGGAAACGAAGTCGATCTCGATGCGCCCGTGTTCGCCCTGGCGAACGATGCGGACCTGCGTGCCGAGGAGAAAGCGGAGGCGCTCTTCGGCGGCGCGCGTATGCACGTCTGTCGGCTTCGGCTCCGACGCGGGGCGCGCTTCGCGCGGCGAGCCTTGTTCCACGATCTTTTTCACGAGCGATTCGGTTTCGCGCACTGACAGCGACCGCGCGATGACATCCCTCGCCATGCGTCGTTGGTCGGCTTCATCGGCCAGCGACAGAAGCGCGCGCGCGTGGCCCATCGTCAGGCGTCCGGTGGACAGCTCGGCGCGAACTTCTTCGGGAAGACGCAGCAAGCGGATGTGATTTGCGACCGTGGCGCGGTCTTTTCCGACCGCTGAGGCGATGTCCTCCTGCCTCAGATGAAATTCGTCCGCGAGCCG
>DASXGC010000338.1:0-48978 GCA_036489235.1 Vicinamibacterales bacterium | reverse complement strand
CAGACGGCGAATAGTTGCCGACCACCGTGCCGTGAAACGAGTTGCCGCCGTCTTTCGGCACCATGTTGATGCGCATGCCGCCCTGGCCCATTTCGGCCGAATCGGCGCCGGTCACGTAGCTGAATTCCTGGAAGCTCGCGTCGTTCCAGTAGACGCCGCTGTAAGCGCCGTTCGCGCAGAGATTGTTCAGGCGCAGACCTTCGATGGTCTGCACGGTGTCGCCCGATCCGCGGTACTGCAGCGGTGACTGCTGGAGGTTGCCGGAGCCGCCGACATCGCGCGACAACGCGCCGCCGCCGCCAAGGGCGATGGACGTGCCGGGAATCATGATGCCGACGGCCTGGATGTTCTTGCCGGTCGGAATCGCGTCCATGACTTCCCGCGTCATTACGGTTCGCGTGGTGATGCTTTGCGTATCGACCACCGGCGACTGCGCGGAGACGGTAATCGTCTCTTCGACCGCGCCGACTTTGAGATCCGCGTTGATGGTGGCTGTGAAGTCCGAGGTGAGCTCGACGTTCTCGCGTTTGACGACGCTGAAACCGGGGAGAGTGAAGGTGACGGTGTAAGTGCCGGTTCGAAGGGAAGTGATCTTGAACTGGCCCGAACCATCAGTGGTCGCGACCCGGACCTTCTCGATCAACGCCGGACTGGCGGCTTCCACGGTGACGCCGGGAAGTACCGCGCCGGATGCGTCTCTGACCGTTCCCGCGATGCCGCTGGTCTGTGCCGATGCCACGGTCGGTAGCAGCGCCAAACAGGCTGCTCCGATTACGACGCGTGCAAGGATGCGCATAACCCAGTCTCCTCCTCGGAAAAACGACAAGTACGACTGAAGGTGCGGCCGGCTTTTGCAGTTGCCGTGCCGAGACTCTACGCTCGATTCCGCGCGATAACGACGCTGTTTTCGTGTGTGTCTCTTCCCGCCCCTTCGTTTTTTCCAAATTTCCGGATCGCCGGATTCGAGCATGGTAAGCCGATGACGAATTACGTTCGCCGGTTCATCGGGTCTCGGATGTGCTGGGCAAACGGCGCGGAGCATACCCCGCGGCGATCCCGATGTCTACAAAAAGATGAGGTGATTAGAGAGAAAAGTGACCGGCGATCCGAATCACCGGATGCGGATTACTTGATGCCGCCCAGGCAGAGATATTTGATTTCGAGGAACTCTTCGAGTCCGTACTTCGATCCCTCGCGTCCGAGGCCGGACTGCTTCACGCCGCCAAACGGCGCCACTTCGGTCGAAATAATCCCGGTATTGATCCCGACGATGCCGTACTCGAGTGCTTCGGCGACACGCCAGATCCGTGAGATGTCGCGTCCGTAGAAATACGCCGCCAGGCCGAACTCGGTGTCGTTCGCCAGCGCGATCGATTCGGCCTCGGTTTCGAAGCGGAAGAGGGGCGCGACCGGACCGAACGTCTCTTCGCGAGCGACGTCCATCGCGGTGGTCACGCCGGTGAGAATGGTCGGCTCGAAAAACCGTCCGCCGAGAGCGTGACGCTTGCCGCCGACCAGCACCTTCGCGCCCTTGGCGGTCGCGTCCGCGATGTGGCTCTCCACTTTTTGAACCGCCTTGTCGTCAATCAGCGGCCCCTGCGTCGCGCCTGCTTCAAGCCCGGGCGCCGGCTTCAGCTGTCGCACCGCGTCCGCCAGTTTGGCGGCGAACGAATCGTAGACACTGCCCTGCACGAGCAGACGATTCGCGCACACGCAGGTCTGGCCGGTGTTGCGATACTTCGAAGCAATCGCGCCTTCGACCGCCGCATCCAGATCCGCATCGTCGAAGACAACGAACGGCGCGTTGCCGCCCAGTTCGAGCGACAGCTTCTTGATGGTCGGGGCGCACTGCGCCATCAGCAGACGGCCGATCTCAGTCGACCCGGTAAACGACAGCTTCCGGACGGTCGGATTCGCGGTCAATTCGCCGCCAATCTCCGACGCCGATCCGGTGATGACGTTGAACACGCCTTTCGGCACTCCGGCACGCTCGGCCAGTTCCGCGAGGGCGAGCGCGGAAAACGGTGTCTGCGACGCCGGTTTCAGGACGACCGTGCAGCCGGCCGCAATCGCCGGACCGGCCTTGCGGGTGATCATCGCGAGCGGAAAATTCCACGGCGTGATGCAGGCGACGACGCCGATCGGCTGCTTTATGACGATGATGCGCTTGTCGGCCTGATGGCCGGGGATGGTGTCGCCGTAAACGCGCTTCGCTTCTTCGCCGAACCACTCGAGAAATGACGCCGCGTAGGCGACCTCGCCGCGCGCTTCGCTGAGCGGCTTGCCTTGTTCGGTGGTCATCAGCCGCGCCAGATCCTCTTGATTCGCCATCATCAGGTCGAACCACCGACGCAGGACCGTGGCCCGCTCTTTCGCCGTCTTCGCCCGCCAGGACGGCAGAGCGCGGGCCGCGGCATCGATCGCCAGTCGCGTTTCCGCGACGCCCAGCCGCGGCACCGATCCGATGGTCGTTCCGGTCGAAGGATCGTCGACGGCGATGACCGCTTCGCGCGTCACCCACTCGCCATCGACGTAGCACGCTTCGCGGAACAACTTTTGATCAACGAGGTTCATGGGAAGATTCTATCAATCTCAGGAGTTGGGGATTTTTGGATTTGAGGATCTGGGCTTTGCTAGCTGAGCGCGTCGCAAAACTTGCGGTGTTGCGCTCGGCGCTCGTGACCAATTGTGCGCTCTTGTTTTCACGACGCAACAGTTGGCGGCCCTTGTGACTGGCTCGTCTTCTGCAGTGCCAGCGACGTGTCCTCGCAGGCAAACGAACTGGCGGCGCGGTTGAAGCGGTTCGCCACGCGGATCGTGATTTTTGCGCGGTCGATGCCGCCGGATCCGGCGGCGCAGGTCATCGCACAGCAGCTGACGAAGTCAGGAACATCGGAGGCAGCTAACTATCATTCGGCGCGACGAGCGCGCTCGCGCGCCGAATTCATCGCGAAACTGGGCATCGCTGCGGAAGAAGCCGACGAAACCGAACATTGGCTGGAAATCATCGCGGACACGCACATGAGATCGACGACCAAGGCTGTGCGCGAACTCGATTGGTTACTCGACGAAAGTCGCCAACTCCGCGCGATCCTCGTCGCATCGGTCCGGACCGCTCGCACCAACCATCAAGGCCGCTCGGGCCGCGCGCGCGTCGCGCGGTCAGATCCTTCAGGTCGGTCAGATCCTTCAGATCGGTCAGATCCTTCAGATCGGTCAGATCCTTCGGATCCTTCAGATCCTAAGATAAATCCTTAAGTACTCAAATCCCTAGATCCTGAGATGAAACCTCCCCTATCGCTCCCACCGCAAGATCCGGTTTTCGATATTGTGCCGTGAGCACATCATCGTTAGCGTAGTGCCCCTGCTTCACCCATATCGTCGTCAACCGATCTCCCCAGGTCTCTTTCATCGCGGCGAGGATGCGGATCTTGTCGTCCACCATCACGTAGCGCTTCGCTGGGTATCGGCGTTCGACATCGTTGAGCGTCTGCTCCTTGTGGATGTAGATGAGCACGTTCCCTTCCACCGCTGCCCACAGGCCCGAGCGCTCGACTTTGTGCGGCTGGAACACGACGTCGCCATCAGACAGGATGACGGTTCGTCCAAAACTGCGAAGATGACGCAGTGCATCGAGCGCCCCGGGATACAGCCTCGAGGCGAACGGGTAATGCAGGAGAAACAGCGAAATCTGCAGGACACTCGCGTCGAGTGGCTGCTCGATCCGGTAGCGCTGGAGCGCGCCAAGATAGTCGGCGTAACCGAGCTCGGTACGGAGCTGCTCGAAAATCTCCCAGTACCGCGCTTCGAGTTCGGCGCCGAACGCGGCAACCAGATGCTCCCGCAGGTCGGCGATGACAGCGTCGTTGTCGAGCAGCGTGTTGTCGACATCGATCAGACAGACGACGTCCTCGGTAGTGCTCACGCCTCCTCCGGGCACGGCGCGTTCGCGTAGCCGGAACGGAAGGGTGTGACGACGCCGGTCGCCGGCTCGAACTTGTGGCGCCACACACACGCGGTGTCGTTCGCCAGCAGGTGAATCGAGATCGAGGCAGTGTCGGAAATCGTCCGGACGTAGTGGATGTCGTCGGTCGGCGGGAGCAGCGGATAACACTCCCCCGGGCCAAGCTCCTGACGCTTCGCGATCTCGAGCTGCGCCTTCGCGGGGTCGGTGCCATCGTCGAGCCGGCGATAGACCGTTTCGTCCTGCCGGCCGCGGTAGATGCCGACCAGGCCCCAGGCGAGATGATCGTGGACGGGCGTGGCCGCTCCGGCCGGTACGACCAGGGAAAACAGGCAGAGCGATCCGTTTTCCGCGCGGTACAGCGCGTACTGGCCGATGCCGCCGCCCATCTTGCTGGTGTTGTCCGCCCTGGCGCACTCGTCGGGAAGCCATCCCTCCGACGCCAGCAGCGTCGCGAACGCCGGCCGTAGTGCCTCGACGCGGGCCGCGTGATCAGCGACTTCAGCCGTCAAACGCTCCGTTTCTTGAACCAGGGCGCGGACCTCCGGCACGTCCACGAGAAAACCAAATCGTTGATGCGGATGCGAATGACCGAGATCACACATCGAAGCCCCCCACGGTATCGCAGCATACCGCGATGCGCCGTCATCGCCAACGAACGGCTCAGTCGCGTTGACCGAATCGAGCAGTACCGCCATCATCGATCAACGGCATGCCGCGGCTCCGCGTCGACGTCCCGCTCTGGCTGCCGCAACGCCGATCGTCCCGCCTGCTCTTTCCCTCGCTGCACGGCACGTTGAAGACCGACGTCGTCATCGTCGGCGGCGGTATCACGGGCGCCGCGGCGGCGTGGCGATTCGCCGAAGCCGGCGGACGCGTCGCGCTCGTCGAGGCCGCTCGAATCGGCCGCGGCAGCACGGCCGCGAGCAGCGCGCTGTTGATGAGGGAACCTGACGAAGACTTCAGCGCGCTCGCAAAACTTTACGGCAAGGACCGGACCCGCCGCATCTGGCAGCTGAGTACCAATGCGAATCGTCGCCTGATCGGCATGCTTCGACAGCTGGAGATCGCCTGCGACCTCAGGCTTCGCGACTCGGTCTACTATGCGCCAACCCAAAGCGACGCCGACCATCTGCGCATCGAGCATCGCCTGCGCCGTGACGCAGATCTCGGCGGCCGCTGGCTGAGCCGCGACGGCGTGAACCGCGCCACCGGACTCGAGGCTGCTGGCGCCATTCGCACCAGCGGCGACGCGCAGGTTGATCCGTATCGCGCCTGCATCGGGCTGATGCGGGCCGCTGCCAGTCGTGGCGCACGCATCTTCGAACGCACACCGGCAGCAAACATCAAGTCCGGACGTCATGGTGTGGTCGTCACCACGCCTCGCGGTGCGATCCACGCGGACCGGGTGATCATCGCCACCGGCTACGCGACGCCGTATTTCAAGTCGCTGCTGGCGCGTTTTCGCATGCTGAACACCTACGTCGTGGTCACGCGCCGGATGAGCGCGACGGAACGGCGACGCATCGGTCTCGGCGCGGTCATGCTGTGGGATACCGGCCGGCCCTATCACTACGCGAGGTGGACGCGAGATCATCGCCTGATGATGGGCGGCGGCGATCGCCCGCTCCTGCCGGAACGCGAGCGGCGAGCGGCGCTCCGCGAACGCACTCGCGGCGTTCACGATCATTTCCTGCGCTTATATCCGGCGCTCGCCGGTATCCCGCTCGAATCGGCGTGGGAGGGATTGTTCGCGACGACGCCGGACAGCCTGCCGTACGTCGGACCGCACCGCCGCTACCCGCGACACCTGTTCGCGCTCGGGTACGGCGGCAACGGCATGACCTTCGGATACCTGGCCGCGGGGCTGCTGCTCGACTGGTGCCAAAGCGGGCCGTCGGCCGATCACGATCTGTTCGCGTTTTCGCGCTGACTGACCGGGACTATGCCGCGCCGGTCCTGCTGGTATCCTGGGGCTTGGCGCTCTCGTCCACCTCACGCTCGACTTCGACCGTGCATTCCGTCAGCACAGCAGCGAGCGCTCCGACCGCAGCCAGCACCGGCGCCAGCACGGCGCCGATGACGCCGACCGACAGCGGAAACTCGGCCACGACGCGGCCGTCCGAATGCTTGATCACGATGCGCCGGACGTTTCCCTCGTGAAGCAGTTTCTTGACGGCGTCGAGCAGCTGCTCGCCCGCGACCTTGAACGATTCCTTGAACGTGGTCTTATCCATCGGCCCTCTCCAGCATAGACGTAGCTTATCGCGTCCATGTTCTCACTGTCGTGGGCGTCTTCGCGACGCTCGACTCCTTCAGGTGCGACGCTGTGGCGTACCCGGAAGGCGACTGTCGGCAGGTGCTTCGGTGAGCAGTTGCTGCAGCTTGCGTTCGAGAGAGCGCCGTTCCGGGCGGGAGCATTCACACTCGAGCGCGGCGCGGAAACAATCCGCCGCGCGCGCGACATCGCCTGATTCGAGCGCCAGTTCGCCAAGCGTCGCCGGCAGCAGGTAGTACCGGGACAGGACGGGATCGTCCGCGATTTGCTCAATCGCCGCCAGCCCGGCTCGCGGACCGTGCAGCCGCGATAGTGCGATGGCGCGGTTCAACGCGACGATCGGCGTCGGCTTAATCGCCGCCAGCAAGTCGTAGAACTCGACGATCCTCGACCAGTCGGTGTCGTCGTAGCGCGGGGCGACGGCGTGACAGGCGGCGATGCCGGCCTCGAGGTGGTACACCGTGAGCACGTCGCCGGCGGATGCGCGGTCGAGATCGCGCAGGCCGCGAGCGATCAGCGCGCGATCCCACCGCGAACGATCCTGCTCCGGGAGCCGTTGCACGTTCTCGCCGCCCATTCTGGCCGGCAGCCTCGCAGCCTGCAGGTGCATCAGCGCCAGCAATGCGTGGACCGCCGGCGTGGCGAGCGTCGGCTCGTCGGCGATCAGGCGGGTCAGGCGAATCGCTTCGTCGCACAACTCGACGCGAATCAGTTCATCTCCGGCGTGCGGTGAGTGCCCTTCGTTGAAGAGCAGGTACAACACGCCGAGGACCGACTCGAGGCGGTCGGCGTACTCGGCCGGCGCCAGTTCGAACGCGACGTCAGCGTCGCGCAGCTGTCGCTTGGCGCGGACAAGACGCTGCGCGATGGTGTCCTCGCGCACCAGGAAGGCGCGGGCGATTTCGCCGACGCCGAAGCCGCACACGGTCTTCAACGTGAGCGCAACCCGCGCCTCGCGCGCGAGCACGGGATGGCACGCCAGAAACATCATCCACAGCTGGTCATCGTCCGGCATCACCGGCTCGTGGCGCAGCCGCGCGCGCTCGGACGGCGGCGCCGGCGGGCCGCCCGTCATCGGCGATGCCGACGCCGGCGGCGATCCGGAAGAATCGAGCTGGACGGCGACGAGAGCGATCCGGTCCGCGAGCCAGCGCTCGCGGCGAAGCACGTCGAGTGCGCGATTCTTGGCAACCTGAATCAGCCACGCCGACGGATTCAACGGAACGCCGGCGTGGGGCCACGTCTCGAGCGCCTTCAGGAGCGCGTCCTGGGCGACCTCCTCGGCCAGCGCGATGTGGCGCGGGCCGAGGATGCGGGTCAGCGTCGCGACGATCTGCGCCGACGCCCGCTGGAAATTGATCTCGGTCACGGCCGGCGCATGACTTCGATCTCCCGAACTTCGACGCTGCCGAAGTCGAGGTGAGGACAGCCGTTCGCGATCGCGACGGCTTCGTCGAACGAGTTGGCGTCGATGACGAACAACCCGCCCATCAGCTCCTTGCCCTCGGTGAACGGGCCGTCGGTCACGACAATCTTGCTGGCGGTCTTACGCAGCACGCGGCCCTGGCCGTCGCGCAGCTTGTGCGATCCGCCGAGCTTGCCGGCCGCGCCCAGCTCGTCGATCCATGTCGAATACCGCGCCACGATGGCCTGCATTTCGGATGGCGCCAGGTGCGCCAGGCGATCCTTCTCCCCCCGCAATAACAGTGTGTACTGAGGCATATCGTCTCCTTTGGCATGTAGACGAACGAGTCGCGCGATAGACG
Source organism: Vicinamibacterales bacterium (assembly GCA_036489235.1). GTDB lineage: Bacteria > Acidobacteriota > Vicinamibacteria > Vicinamibacterales > CAVVIG01 > CAVQFC01. The sequence goes on along the minus strand of DASXGC010000338.1, from coordinate 40,970 downwards.
ACAATCCCACACGACCCTGAAAGAGTCGCGCCACGGGCGACTCACGTGACAGCCGAACCTTATTTGAGTCCCAGGCCCAGTTTGATGTGTCCGGTGTGATGCCGCGCGTGCCAGGCGTAAAGAGCGAGCGCCTCGTCGAGCGCGACCGGTCCCATCTCCGGATGCACATAAGTGCGGCGGAACTGCGCATCGGTGAGGCTGCGAAGAAACGCCACCCAGCGTTGATGCAGGCCGTCGAGAAGCGAGAGCGACATCGCAACCGGGCCGGTCCTGGCCTCCGGCAGCTCCGCCCAGTCCGACTCGGTGTACGCCTTGATCGCCGGCGCATCCTCGGTGACGGCGAATTTCATCCGGATGTAAGCGTTCATGTGGCTGTCGGGCACGTGGTGCACGACTTGCCGGACGGTCCAGCCGCCCGGACGATACGGCACGTCCAGTTCCGCATCGGATCGGCCGGCGGCGAGCGACCGAAATGTCGCCGGCATGTCTTCAAGCGTCTCGATGAATGTCGCGCGGGCCGCGCGATCGACCGGTCCGGTGTGTCGCACAAAACGTCCGACCGGAAAACGCAGCGCTTCCAGATCCGCCATTCACTCCTCCTGCTGATAGAATCCCTTCCGCGAGGCATTCTTATGTTAAAGGCATCCGTCACATTTACGGTCGTACTCTCATTTCTGGTGTTGATATTTCCGTTACGCGGATCGCAACCGCTGCTGGCCCAGGCCGCGGGCGGCGGGCGCGGCGCCGGTGGTGGCCAGGCAGCAGCCGGCCGCATCGGTCCCATTGACGAACGCGTCGCGGGCATGCAGAAGATCGATGGCTATTTCCCGATGTACTGGGACGAGCGCACCGGTTCGCTCTTCCTCGAAATCCCAAAGCTCGATACCGAATTCCTGATGTCGATGGGCCTGGCCGCCGGCCTCGGCTCGAACGACATCGGACTCGATCGCGGATCCGGCGCCGGCGCGAAGATCGTCTCGTTCCAGCGCATGGGACCGCGCGTCATGCTGGTGCAGCCGAACCTGTCGTTCCGTTCGAGCAGCGCGAATCCGCGCGAACGCAAGTCGGTCGAGGATTCGTTCGCCAAATCGATCCTGTGGGGCTTCCCGATCGCCGGCGAGAGCAACGGGCACCTGCTTGTCGACGCCAGCGACTTCCTGCTGCGTGACGTGACCGGTTCGGCCGGTTCGCTGCGTCCAGGCACCTATCGGGTCGATCGCACACGCAGCGCCTTCTACATGGAGCGCACCAAGGCGTTCCCGAAGAACAGCGAAATCGAAATGACGCTGACCTTCGTCAGCGATGGCGCCGGCGGACGCCGCGGCGGCGGCGGTGCCGGTCCGACCCAGGGACCCGGACCGATTCCGGAAGACGGTGGCGGACGCGGCGGCGGTGGCGGACGCGGCGGCGGCCTGTTCTCCGGCTCGGTGGCCAGTGTCACGCCGACCGCCGACGCCGTGACGATGCGCGAGCATGTGTCGCTGGTCGAGCTGCCGGACGGCAACTACAAGCCACGCTACGACGATCCACGCGCCGGCTACGGCGGCCTCACCTTCGTCGACTACAGCGTGCCGATCGGCGAACAGATGCAGATGCGCTACATCCGTCGTCATCGTCTCGAGAAGAAAGATCCGAACGCGGCGGTCAGCGAACCGGTGAAGCCGATCGAATACTGGGTCGACCCGGGTGCGCCGGAAGACATCAAGAAAGCGCTGGTCGAAGGCGCCAGCTGGTGGGCGCAGGCGTTCGAAGCGGCCGGATTCAAGAACGCGTTCAAGGTCGCGGTGCTTCCCGACGGCGCCGATCCGATGGACATCCGTTACAACATGATCAACTGGGTGCACCGATCGACCCGCGGCTATAGCACCGGCGGCTCAGTGGCGGACCCGCGCACCGGCGAAATCCTCAAGGGCACGGTCACCCTTGGGTCGTTGCGCGATCGCCAGGACTACCTCATCTTCGAAGGCCTCACGTCGCCCTACACGACCGGCAACGAAAAGCCCGAGGCTCCCTATCAGGCCGCGCTCAAACGGATTCGCCAGCTCGCAGCGCACGAGGTCGGCCACACGCTCGGCCTCGGCCACAACTACTACGACAGCGAAAAGGGCTGGATTTCGGTGATGGACTATCCGCATCCGCTGGAAAAACTCAACGCGGATGACACCATCGATATCTCGCAGGCTTACGAGCAACGGATTGGCGACTGGGACAAGGTCACGATCAACTACGGCTATCGTCAGTTCCCGGCCGGCACCGACGACAAGGCGCCGCTCCAGAAAATCCTGGACGATGCGTGGGCGCAGGATCTGCGCTACATGACGAATCAGGACACCGACTCGAACCCGAAGGTCGATCAATGGTCGAACGGTGTCGATCAGGCCGACGAGCTCTATCGGCTCCTGAAAGTTCGTCGCGCGGCGCTCAACAAGATGGGCGAGCACAGCATTCGCGCCGGCGCACCGATGGCGACGCTCGAAGAAGTGCTGGTGCCGATCTACATGTATCACCGCTACGCAGTGGAATCGGCCGCGTCGATGGTCGCGGGCCAGGACTACATCTACGGCATGCGCGGCGATCAGCGGACGCCAACCAAGGGTGTGGGTGTCGACGATCAGCGCAAGGCGCTCGACGCGCTGACGGCGACGCTGAAGCCGTCGGAGCTGACCGTGCCGGCGCCGATTCTCCAGCTGATCCCGCCACGTCCACCGGGCTGGGGCCTGCATCGCGAGCTGTTCCCGCGCACGACCGGCGACACGTTCGATCCGCTCGGCCCCGCGACGGTGGCCGCGGACGTGACCATCGGCTTCACGCTGCAACTCGATCGCGCATCGCGCCTGGTCGCGCAGCATGCCGTGGACGCACGCTACCCTGGTCTCGAGGACGTCATCGATCGGCTGGTCGGCGCGACGTTCGAGGCGCCGACCTCAACGCCGTACGAAGCGGCGGTCCGGCGCGCCGAAGAGCGCGTGCTGGTAGATCGGCTGATGTGGCTGGCCAACGCGTCACCGAACGGTCAGGTTCGCGCGATCGCGTCGTACAAGCTCGGCAAGTTGATCACGCGCTTCAAGACCGCCGTCAACAAGACCGAGCTCGACACCGCCCAGCGGACGCTGCTGGCCGCGGACATCAAGCGCTTCCTCGAGCGGCCGATCGACATGGCGCATCCGATTCCGCACGCCGCGCCGGATGCGCCTCCGGGTGCACCGATCGGTGACCCGGGCGAGGATTGGCTGTCGGCGCCGTCGCCGTACGGAAAGTCGCGCAGCTTCGATTGGAACTACTGGGAAGAATTCCCCCCAATGTAGTCGCTGACTCGTGCAAATGGCGCTGGACACGTGTTCGGCGCCATTTGCTTTTCGTCGGCCACCCTCCAACCCATCAGTCCGCACTGTTTTACAATCGGGGCCGGGAGGTTCATCGCATCATGCGCCACACGACGGTCGCTCTTCTGGCCGGGATCGCCGTTCTTTCCGTGAGCTGCGGCGCTCCCTCCGAACCCCTCCCGTTTCTCGCATCGACACCAGGTATACCACCCACCGTTTACAGCGGGACGAGTGTGGATTCGAGCAGCGGCAGCGGCACTATCAACCTGTCTCTGGTCTCAGTGGACGGGAGAGTGTCGGGCACCTGGAACGCGACGTTCGGTGGCAAGCCGGGCATGACGGAATACATCAGCGGAACCCAGAACGGCACCGCCTATTCGGCGACGGTGACTCCATGCCCGGACACCGATCAGAACATCAGCTGCACGAGTTGTCGATGGCTGTTCTCGGGTTCGCTGACGCCCTCGTCGCTGACCGGCACGTATTCGACGGCGCCCACGCCGGCGTGCCAGGACGACTCAGGAAAGGTCAGCGCCAACCACTAGAGACGACAAACCCACGCTCGGCGAAAACCCTTGACAGCGCCGGCGGCGGAGCGATGATCTGCACGTTGACGCGGGGCGGCCGCCTACGGCGTCCTGCTCCCTCTGCAAGGAGCATCCAATGAGTCTGAACGACAGGACACACCGGCGTGGGTTCTTGAGCCGTTTCGCAGGCGCCGCCGCGGCGCTCGGCTTCGTCAGTGCGGGCGAGTCGGCCCAGGCGCAACCAGCAGGTCCCGATGACTGGATCAAGGGCGTCAAGGGCTCACACCGCTGTCTGTTCGATTTCCCGCAGCACAAGAACGGCATGCCGCTGCTCCACATGCTCAACTACCTCAATACCTACACCGAAGCCTATAAGTCGCCCGGACAGGCCGGAGCGGTCGGCACTTTCTACAGCATGGGCACGCAGTCCAGTCTGCCGCTGGCCTTCAACGACGCGATGTGGGCGAAGTACGCGCTCGGCGACTATGCGGGGCTCAAGGACGCCACCGGCAAACCGTACACCCGCAACGTGTTCAACCAACCCACGGCCGCGGATCTGCATCTCCTGATGCAAGTGCTTCAGACACCGACGATACCGGCGTTCGCTGGCGCAATGCCGGCGCTCGGCATCGAAAGCCTGCAGAAGATGGGCACCACCTTCCTGCTGTGCGCCAACGCGTTTGGTGGCTGGTGCGAGGAACTCGCGGTCCGCGGCAAGGGCAAAGCCGAAGATCTGCAGAAAGACCTCGGCGCCAACCTGCTTCCGGGCGTCATCACCGTGCCCGCGATGGTGATCGCGATCGAGAAAGCCCAGGGCGCGGGCATCGCCTACAACCGGCAATAGCAGTAACCACGAAGCGGAGGCTTTATGAAATCGACCGCATTCGGACTGACCACGCTGCTGATTCTCGCCTCGGGACCTTTCGGCCCCGCGCGCGCCGACTCGCCAACCGCGCCCCTGGTGCCCGGATACGAAGCCGCTCGCGACCTGCCGGGCGCCCGCGAGCTGCCGGATCCGAACGTCGACTACAAGGTGGTGTTCGCCGACGGGCAGGACGCAAAGAACCCCAGCGACATCAATCCGATGCTGCCGACGATTGCGACCTACGTCAACACGCTCGGCAAATACAAAGTCCCCGCAGAACACCGTCACCTCGTGATCATGTTCCATCAGCGCACGCCGGACATCGACATCGTCATGAGCAACGACGCCTACAAGGCGCGATACGGCCGCGATAATCCGAACATCGCGATCATCCACGCGCTGAAACAGGCTGGCGTCGACATCCGGGTGTGTGGTCAGGGCCTGATCGGCAGAAAGATCGATCCGGCGCAAGTCAATCCCGACGTGCAGATCGATCTCTGGGCGATGACGACGCTGGTGAATCTGCAGTTGAAGGGCTACGTGCGGGTGGGCTGATTCGAGTGGTCCTTGGTGCTTGGGCCTTTGTTCCTGGTCCGTGCTTTGTCCTTGGTCCGTAGTCCGTGACTCGCCGCCGCGTTGGGCTTGGACCGAGGACCATGGACCAGGAACGGACCAAGAAACCAGGAGCGAAGCACCATGGACTAGCTTTAGTCGCGCGCGGATCGCGCCTGGACGTCGCGGGCTGTCATGCCATACAGCGAGGGGACGGGCACGTCCAGCATGCCGAGCATCGTGTAGAGCTGACCGCGATGATGAATTTCGTGCTCCGGCATCATCCGAAGCCACTTCCACACGGTCAGCTTCGAGCCTTCCGGCGTTGCGCACTTCTCGTTCAGCATGGCGGGCGTGAGCGCGCGAAATTCCGCCAGTGATTCTTCGTGAAGCCGATCGAGCAACGCGAGCACGGCCTCACGTCCTTCGGCGAGCTCACGGCCATGCGTCCGGTATCGTGACGGCCGGTTGTGCACGGTCTCGGCCCAGATGAACCGCTCGGTGACCGCGATGTGCCTGACCAGATCGCCGAGCGTGAACGCCCCAGGCTTATAGGTCCACTCGATGTGCTCGGCGGGAATGCACGCCGCAACGCGACGTGTGCGTTCGCGAACGCGGCCGACCTGATGGAGAAACTCGTCGAGATCGAACATCACTCAAGTCCAACTACTGACTCTACGCCGTCTTGGTAAACTCCATCGTCGTTGGTTGGAAAAATCGTGGGTCGATGCGCCACTGTTCTCGCCTCAGGGACCGACCCGCGAGCGCGGCGAGTATCTCGCGCGAAATGTCGGTAACTGCATCTCGTGTCACACCAAGTTCGATCCAATGACCTTCGCGAGAGTCGCGCCGGAATTCGCGGGCGGTAACGAGATGGAGCCGGAGGTGAAGGCCGTCGATCGCGCGATCTGGTTCAGGACGCCGAATCTGACGCCAGCTATCGGCAGTGCCCTGAACAAGTTCCCCGATCGCGACACGTCATCGCTCGCTTTCAGCGCGGCGGGCGCCACTACGAAGGGCCACCGATGCCGTGGGAGAGTTTCGGACACATGAACGAGGAGGATCTGGTGGCGCTCTATGAATTTTTCCGCAGCTTGCCGCCGCGGCATGGACCGATCGGTGATCCGCAGTTCAAGAAAAAGATCGGGTAGGGGAAGGCGGGCCGTGAAGTTTTTTCACGGCCTGTCCGTTTTCCGCTCGGGCCCGACCGGACTGTAATCGGATTGCAGTTCCGTCGGGTGATTCGCCTCTTCCCCTAGCCAACTCGCCGAATTCCCTAGCGATTCTGTGTCGATCGGAGCGGGCCCGATTCCTGCACTGCCGAGCATCGCTCTTCCCTTGGGCCCCGAGATCCGGGCGACTTTTTTTAGCGAGGTTGATTGTGATTCGTGTCGAGCGTTCATCGCTGCTGGTCGTCGGGTCGCTGCTGGCGACTCTGTTCTTCACCACTTCGGCGAGCGCGCAAACCGTCGTCAATCCAACGACGGCGACGTTTACGGCTTCAAGCGATCAGAATTCAACGGCTTCAGATGGCACTCCACTCCTGACCTCGTACGAGCTTCAGTTCTACATGCCCGGAGCAACTCAGCCGTTTCAGACGGTTGGGCTGGGTAAGCCGACGCCGGATGGCTCTAACAACATCGCCGTCAACTTCACGACCTTGCTTTCGCCTGTTCCGCCAACTGGAGTCATCTACAACGCGAGCGTCGCTGCAGTCGGCCCCGGCGGACGTAGCAGCAGCGCGCTGTCGGTCGACACATTTTCATTCACCGGCGGAACTCCGACATGCACGTTCACGGTGTCGCCGTCGAGCGTCTCGATGCCAAGCGCCGGGGGCGCCGGTTCGGCGACCGTGACCGCACCAAGCGGCTGCGCGTGGACCGCCACTGAAACCGCAAGCTGGTTGAGCATCACCAGCGGTGCAAGCGGCTCCGGGAACGGCACGGTATCGTTCTCAGCGACCGCCAATACCGCGACCACTGCGCAGAACACCACGGTGACGATCGCGGGTCAGGTGATTCCGGTGACGGAGGCCGCCGCTGCGTGCAGCTACACGGTGTCGCCGACGAGCATCTCGCTGGCGAGCGCGGGCGGCACCGGTTCGGCGACGGTGACCGCACCGAGCGGCTGCACATGGACGGCAACGGAGACAGCGAGCTGGTTGAGCATCACCAGCGGCGCGAGCGGCTCGGGTAACGGCACGGTGTCGTACTCAGCGACCGCCAACACGTCAACGACCGCGCAGAACACCACGATGACGATTGCCGGTAAGGCGGTCGCGGTCACGGAAGCGGCGGTCGGCTGCACCTATACGGTCTCGCCATCGAGCATCTCGTTGGCGAGCAGCGGCGGCACCGGTTCGGCGACGGTGACCGCACCGAGCGGCTGCGCGTGGACGGCCACAGAATCCGCGAGCTGGCTGAGCATTACCAGCGGCGCGAGCGGTTCGGGTAACGGCACGGTGTCGTACTCGGCGACCGCCAACACCTCAACGACCGCGCAGAACACCACGATGACGGTCGCCGGACAGTCGATCGCGGTCACAGAGGCCGCGGCCGCGTGCACCTACACCGTGTCGCCGACGAGCATCTCTCTGGCCAGCTCCGGTGGCACCGGGTCCGCGACGGTGACCGCGCCGGCCGGTTGCACCTGGACGGCGACGGAATCTGCGAGCTGGTTGAGCATCACCAGCGGTGCGAGCGGTTCGGGCAACGGTACGGTGTCGTACTCGGCGACGGCCAACACCTCAACGACCGCGCAGAACACCACGATGACAATCGCTGGTAAGGCCGTGGCGGTCACGGAAGCGGCGGCCGCCTGCAGCTACACGGTGTCGACCTCGAGCATCTCACTGGCCAGTAGCGGCGGCACCGGGTCCGCGACAGTGACGGCGCCGAGCGGCTGCACGTGGACGGCGACCGAAAGCGCCAGCTGGTTGAGCATCACCAGCGGCGCCAGCGGCAGCGGTAACGGCACGGTGTCGTATTCGGCGACCGCCAACACCACGACGAGCCCGCAAAACACCACGATGACAATCGCCGGTAAGGCCGTGGCGGTCACGGAAGCGGCGGCCGCGTGCACCTACACGGTATCGCCGACGAGCATCTCGCTGGCCAGCACCGGCGGCACAGGCACGGCCACGGTGACGGCTCCGGCGGGCTGCACGTGGACAGCGAGCGAGAGCGTCAGCTGGTTGAGTATCACCGCCGGATCGAGCGGCAACGGCAACGGCACGGTCAGCTACGCACTAACTGCCAACACGACGACGTCGGCGAAGAGTACGACGATGACGGTGGCCGGCAAGAGTGTCTCCGTCACCGAGGCAGCGGCGGTGGCGCCGAGCGCGCCGCAGGGGCTGAAAATCACATCGCCAGGATCTTAGGACTCGGCGCGAGCCGCAGGCGGGCTATCTCGAGAGGACCGAAGTACGGTCGAATGCGCTGCCGAAACCGGTCAAGGAAATCTTGAATGCGGTCTCCTTGCCGCCATCGGCTGTCGCTTTGACGTTGAGGACGGTTCCCTTACGGAGCGCCGTTAACTGCGCGGAGTCCAACGACAGCGACACCAGGCATCCTGCCGGCACACAGGTCCGAAAAGTCTTCACCATCGGCGCGCCGTTGTCGTCCACCTGCAGCGTGACGCCCTTGTCCAGCGCCAGTCCGAACGGCATGATTAGGGTGCCTTCGCCCGTGTCCGGAGTCTTCGCGACCAGCTCGATACCCAGCACCAACTGACGGCTGTTCTGGTCGGCGAGCTGCTGCGACAGCGTGCACACCTTCTGTCCGTTCGGTTGCGCACACGTCACGCGCCAGTCGCCGTGCGTCTCCTGCATCTGACTCGCACCACCCGGCAGCGTCTGTGTGCCGGACACCGGCGGCCTCGGTGGTGGCTGTTGCCCGGCAAGGACACCGACGGTCGTCAGACAAACGGCGGCAATCACCGCCAGCAGGCGGATCGATCGCGTGGTCGAACGGCTCATGGAGACGAATTCTACTAGATGCCGATACCGTGGGCATGTACCGCGCGCCGTGAAATGAGGCACACTCTGTCGCGGAGGAGCCGTCACGATGCCGACCCACGCTCGAAGGCCGGGTGCCGCTGCCGCAATCCTTTCAACGATGTGGATGGCGGCGTGCGGCTCGCCGGGCGTTCGTGAACAGCCGGCAAAGAGTCCCGCTCCATTGGCGGCACCGCTGCTGATGCCGGATGCCAAAACCCTGATCGCCCGCGCCGCGCCGCTCGAACTGCCGACGCCGTACGAGCCGCCGCCGGGCGACCCGCTCGAGCACAACACCTCCGGCTACGCCAAGACGATGTGCTCGGCCGTGTTCATCACCGGACTGGATCCAGACGTGGCCGCCGAAAGCGTTGGCTACTTCACCGGTCCTTACGCCGCGCGCAAGCTTGTGGGCAAGCCGGTCGTCGATCGCGAGAAGAAGGAAGTCCGGATCACGCTGCCGAGCAACGTCACCGTGACGGCTCGCTATTTCGGATCACAAGGCTGCATCGCGCTCCCTCGTGGCAGCGACGACGTGTTCTTCAAGCCGGTCGCGGTGCCGCGAAATCTTCCCGATGCCAAAACAACGCCGTGGCCGATGGGTGACGTTCTGCCCGCCACACCGCTGCCGTCCGGCGTTGACGCCGGCAAGCTGACCCGCGCCATCGATGCGGCATTCGCGCCTGCCGAATCACTCACCTCGGCGCTCGTCGTCACTTACAAGGGACGGCTGATCGGCGAGCGATACATGCCCGGCATCACGGAAACCACGCCGCTCGAGAGCTGGTCGATGGGCAAGAGCGTGACGGCGACGATGATGGGAATCCTGATCCGCCAGGGCGTCTACACGCTCGACCAGCCGGCGCCGATTCCCGAGTGGCAGCAGCCCGGGGATCCGCGCGGTCAGATTCGGATTCGCGACATTCTCCACATGTCGAGCGGCATCCGCATCAAGGCGCCAGACGACCCGGATTTCGATCCCGCGGGTACCTACCCGGATCACCTGTTCCTCTACACCGGACGAGTCAACTCGTTCAAATACGCGGCGACGCGTCCGCCACAGTGGCCGCCGAACACGGTCGGCCGCTATCGCAACACCGATCCGGTGTTGACGAACTACCTGATACGCCTCGCGGTCGAAAAGCGCGGCGAAGAATATCTGTCCTTCCCGCAGCGGAATCTGTTCGACAAGATCGGCGTACGATCGATGGTGATGGAAACCGATCCGTACGGAAACTTCCTGACCCAGGGCTACGAACTGATGTCCGGCCGTGACTGGGCGCGTCTGGGCAATCTCTATCTTCAGGACGGCGTCTGGAACGGTGAACGGATTCTGCCGGAGGGCTTCACCGGCTTCGTCAGCACGCTCGCTCCCGCCTGGGCCGCCGACCATCGCCCCGTCTACGGCGGCTTCTTCTGGATCAACGGCGACAACGCGTTCCCGGTGCCGAAAGAGGCGTACTACATGTCGGGTGCGGGAGGGCAAACGGTGCTCATCGTTCCTTCTCACGATCTGGTCGTCGTCCGCATCGGGCACTACAAGGGCGAAGGGCCAGGCGGTGAGGCATTCCGCCGGGCGCTGGCGCTGCTGATGCAGGCGGTGCCGTCGAACGGCGCACTGAAATGAACGGCGTCGAGCGCCGTGTGATCGGTCTGCGAATCGCTGCGAGGTGTCGTTGAAGCGTCTTACTGCTGTCTCCGTGTTGATCGTCGGATTTATTCTTGGCGCCGCGAGCGCTCACTACTACGACGTTCGTCAGGGCGCCCAGCCCGCGTCGCAAGCGACCGCGGCTCAGTCGGCAACCGCTGGCGGATCGCCGGCGCGGGTCGTCAACGTCCGATTCGAGGACGAGCCGCTGTGGGCGTACGGGTTCGTCGAGGGTCCGAAGCCCGGCGATAAGGCCCAACCGCAGGCGCCTCCGACGAGCAAGCCGCGCTCCGATCAGGATCTGACCGAGCAGACCAGACCGCGACAGGTCGAGGGCAGCGCGGCGGCGTATTCGCTCGTGCAGATTCGCGATCTCCACAACGTGGTCGACTGGTTCCCCGGCGATCATCCGCGGATGCCGGAGATTGTCGAGCACGGCCCCAGGGCGATGCACGATCAGTCGCGCGGCTGCGGATCGTGTCACCTGCCGAACGGCCGCGGACGCCCCGAGAACGCGCCCGCGGGCGGATTGCCCGCCGCGTATTTCGCCCGTCAGATAGACGATTTCCGTCGCGGGCTTCGCTTCACGGCCGATCCACGCAAGCCGAACACGAACACGATGATCGCGCTCGCGAAGGCGATGACCGACCAGGAGGTGGCCGCCGCTGCGGAATACTTCTCGTCGATCGCGGCGCCGTCCGCCCCGTGGATCCGCGTGGTCGAATCAACGACGGCTCCCAAGGTTCGCTACGTGGGCAACCTCGCGCTTCCGGCCAGGGACGGGGGCCACGAACCAATCGGCGGACGCATCGTCGAAATGCCCGAAGACGTCGAACAGGGCGATACGCTGCGCAATCCCCACTCGGGCTTCGTCGCGTACGTGCCGCCCGGCAGCATCAAGCGGGGTGAGGATCTGGTCACGACCGGCGGAATGACGATCGTCAACGACAGAATCGTCCAGGGCAAGACCACGGCCTGCGGCACCTGCCACGGAACGAATCTCACGGGCGTCGTCGGCGCCGACGTACCGCCGATTGCCGGACGATCGCCGAGCTACATCGTGCGGCAGCTCTGGGACATCCAACAGGGCACCCGCAACGGTCCTCAGGCTCAGCTGATGAAGCTCGTCGTCGCGAACCTGACCAGCGACGACCTCATCGCGATCGCGTCGTACGTGGCCTCGCGGCCGCAATCGGCGCCGCCCACCGCGGCGCCGAAGCCGACCAACTAGCGGATCTCGCAAGACTGCGCTGAACGTTCGCCCGTCAGCGCTGTTTGTCGTCGTGGTCGTGACGACGTTCGAGATAGTGCCGGTAGATGTACTCGCCCACCTGGCGCCCTTGTTCAGCCCCTTCCTCCTGATCGAAACGGAAGTGGATGCCGCCGTAGATGCGGGCGTCGGCGATGTCTTCAGTGATTTCCCGCAGCGTCTGGTAGCTCAGCGTGATGCCAAGAGCCGTGCTCGAAATCGTGATCGCGTGATGGCGTCCGTACAGACGCTCGAGCACCTCGCGGGCGGCGTTGCTCAGGGTTCCATGGGCCGACGGATAGCTCGGGAAACACGGAGTGATGATGAACGGCACGAACGAGGTGTCGGCATCGGTGCGAGGATTGCCGTCGATGTCGGCGTTGTGAATCGCGGTTTCCGGACGCCAGAATACGTAGTGATACTTCGTATCGAACACCGCGATGCCCGCGTCACCAAGGGCGATGTTCACCAGCGCGAACGCGCGGGCCTTTTCAGACAGCGCGGCGTGCCGCGATGCGAGGATCTGGCTGGTGACATTGTTCCAGACGGCTGGCGCGGTGATCGCTGCGTACAGCAAGGCGACATCCGAGCGGTCCTGAGGGCGCGCGGTGCTGCCGATCGCTCCGACCGTCTTGGTCTCGTTGAATGACCGCGCATATCGGTTGCTGGTGAGCGCGGGGGGCGGCTCGGCCCGAAACTGGTCGGCCCGTGCAAGGCCGAAAGGCGTGACGTTGCGCCACTGCAACAGGAGCCCGCCTGCCGGCGGACAACTTGGCGTGACCTGCCACTGCCCGGCGTCGAGCGAGGGCGGCACGTAGAATTCCGGCGGCGCCGAACCGTCCGCGGCCCGGAGCGTGATCATGGCGTTGGCGGCAGCCTCGCCCGCGGCAATTCCGGCATCCTTTGCCGGGCCGCTCGGAATCGAACTGAGCGAGTTCGCGCGCGCGGCGTCGAAGGTCGGTTGGCTGGCCGGGAAGTAGGTGACGAGAACGCGGTACGCGGCCGCGACCGCTGCGGCCTCGGGGGACGCGTCATGCGATGCCTTCACGGTCCCGAGGTAGGGCTTGTAGTCGCCGGTTATCGCATTGACCGCCTCGAAGACCGCGAGCTGGGTAATCGCCGCATAGCGTGATTGGGCGAGCGGATTCTGACTGTTGACCGCCGTGAGCATGATAGCGTTCCAGTCGGAGACGACGTCCGCCCTGGCGGGAGACGTTCCGAAAAGCAACACGCCGGCCATCGCTCCAAGTAGCGTTCGAATCATCATCGTTGTCTCCTTTGATCGTTCGCCGATTGCGCGGATTCGCTTTAGGAAGTCGTTATAATCCGGACTCTACGAGCGCCAGCCACGGAAGTCATGGGAACGTTCTGGGATTCTCATGGGATCCAATCGGGGTTGGTTCCCGCCACATGCAACCCCCTGTCTGATTGATCGGGGAGCTTGAGATGATCTGCTTTGGCGTCTACCGTCTCGATCGCACCCAGGGGCTCTGGCGAGACAGGGACGAGATCAAGCTCACTCCGAAGTCGCTCTCGCTCCTGTCCGTGCTGGTCGAGCGCGCGGGACAGGTCGTGCCCAAGGAGGAACTCTTTCGCCTGGTATGGTCGGAAACAGCAGTCAGCGATTCCGCACTCACTTCGTGTATTCAGGAACTGCGCCGGGCGCTTGCAGATGATGCCCACAGTCCGCGATTCATCGAGACAATCCATCGCCGGGGGTATCGATTTCGCGAACAGGCCACTCGGGAGACGGATCCGCCCGCTGCCGCCTCACCTGCCGCGTCACGGCGGATCGAGTCGTTGATCGTCGGACGCGACGAAGTCATTCACGACCTCTTGGCTGCGTACGAGCTCGCCGAGCGCGGGAACCGCCAGGTGCTGTTCGTCACGGGTGAACCCGGCATCGGCAAGACCACTGTTCTTCGAGCGTTTCGCGAGAGGCTCGCCGAGCGCGGCTTGGTCCGGATGACCTGGGGACAGTGCGTGCAGCACTACGGCGTCGGCGAGTCGTACCAGCCGCTGTTGGACGCGTTGGAACGGTTGTGCCGGCAGCAGGGTGCTGACGAGATGATCCTGCTGCTCGAGCACTACAGCCCGACCTGGCTGGCGCAGCTGCCGGCCCTGCTCACAACCGAACGGCTCGATCGCCTCCGGCGGACGATGGCTGGGATAACCAGGGAAAGGATGCTGAGAGAGCTCAGCGACGCGCTGGAAGCGATCACAGTGCATGTCCCGCTGGTCCTCTCGCTGGAGGATCTGCACTGGAGCGACGTCTCCACGCTCAACTGGATTGCCTCCTTCGCCCAGCGACCGGAGTCTGCGCGACTCCTCTTGATTGGGACGCTGCGGCCGATTCCCGCAACCGGGTCAGAAAGTCCATTGGCGGCGATCACCGATGATCTTCGGCTGAAGGGACGCTGTCGCGAGATCGCCCTTCGCGGTCTCGACGAGGTCAGCGTGGCCGACTACGCGCGGCGTCGGTGTCCACCAGCCTCGGGTCACGGCGAAGGACTGCGCCGAATGGCCAGGCTGATCCACCAGAACACCGCAGGCAACCCGTTGTTTGTGTCGAATGTGTTCGACGACCTGATCGTTCGCGGGTTGCTCCAATCGCAGGATCAGCGGTGGCTGCTCGCGCGGGACGTGAGCCGGGCGGAGCTCGGCATTCCAGACGACATTCGCCGGATGATCGGCAAGCAGCTGGACCGACTCTCGAACAGCGAACGGGACATTCTGGAAATCGCCAGCGTGGCCGGCGCCTCATTTTCGACGGCGGCGCTGGCCGGCGCGACGATGCGATCACTGGAGGACATCGAATCGACGCTGACGACGATGGCCAGGCAGGACCAGTTCGTGCGCGAGGCCGGCACGAGTGAGTGGCCCGACGGCACGCGAGGTGCCCGCTTCGACTTCCTTCACGTCCTCTACCGCGATGTGCTCTATCAGCGGATCCCTCCAACGCGATTGGCTCACCTGCACAGGCAAGTTGGCATGCGCACGGAAACCGCCTATGGCGAGCGGGCGCCGGAGATCGCTGCCGAGCTCGCCATGCATTTCGAGCGCAGTGGCGAACTGGGGCGGGTCGGCACGTATCTTCAGCGTGCGGCAGAGAATGCGAGGGGGCGTGGCGCCTACGGGGAGGCCGAGACGCACTTCAATCGCGCCATTGCATTGCTTGCCGGCGAGCCACCGGGAGCCGATCGATTCCGTCGCGAGCTGGAACTCCAGATCGGGCGCGGCGCCGTGATCATGGCCGCTCGGGGCTGGAGCACGCCGGAGAGCGCCGAAGCTTATTCGAGAGCACGGGCGCTCTCGCACGAACTCGGTGACACGGCGCATCTCTTCACGGCGCTCTGGGGGCTCTGGCTCTTCTACTGGGGACGGGGACCGTTGGCTACAACGCAGGAACTCGTCCATGATCTGATGGAGCTCGCCGATCGCGATGGCGGAGATGCGTCGCTTCTGCAGGCGCATCACGCGGCGTGGGCGACCGCGTTTGGCGGCGGCAATCTTCTCGCGGCATCGGCCCACGCCAGCGACGGGCTCGGCATGTACGATTCGGACCGCCACGCGTGGCTCGCGGCAACCTACGGCAGCCACGACCCGGGAACATGCAGCCACAATTTTCTTGGCTGGGCGCTCGCACTGCGCGGTCGCTCCGACGAGGCCCACCGCATCAGCCTGGAATCCATCGCTCTGGCCCGGCAGTTGAGGCACCCGTTCTCGCTGGCATTGACGCTCTTTTTTGCCGCGGCCACTGACCACGCGCGCCGGGACAGCTCCGATGTCGCGACCCACGCAACCGAAGCAGTGGCGCTGGCGCGCGAGCAGGATTTCAGACTCACCCTCGGCTGGGCCCTGTCGCTCAAAGGGTGGGCGGAGGTTGATAGCGGCCATTTCGACGAGGGCATGGACCAGATTCTGAACGGCCTCGCGGAAGTGCGAGCGACAGGCGCGTATCAGTTTCTGCCATACCTCACCTCACTCAGAGCTGACGCCCACCTGATGCACGGGGATCCGGTCGCGGGGTTGGACGCGGTCAATGAAGCATTCGAGATCGCGCTCGCAACCGGTGAGTGCTTCTGGGAAGCAGAGTTGTACAGACTGAAGGGTGAACTGCAGCTGGCAGCCAACGTGCCCTCTGCGCTTCGTGAGGCGGAACAGAACTTCGCTCGGGCGATCGACATTGCCACGAGTCAGGATGCGCATATCCTGGCACTACGCTCGACGGTCAGTTTGGGACGCCTGCTGCGGTGTTCGAAGCGAGACGCGGAAGCGCGCCGACGTGTTGACTCCGCCCAGTCCCGGATTCCGCAAGCCATCGCTTCGCGCGACCTTGCCGATGCGCGCGCGTTCCTGACCAGCCGCGGCGAGTAAGGCCGACCCGCTCGGTCCGCTTCGCCTGTCACATCCCGACGCGCTCACTCGTCTAGTGGACATGAGCAGAGATCGGAACCATCTCCTGGGCTGGCTGACTGTTGTGGTGGTCGTACATCTCGTCCTTGCGATCGTACACGGGGCCGCACACACCGGAGCCCAGGTGCGCCTCCCGGATCTGGCGACGACGTTCGTGGTCATCGTGATCCTGGCTGGGCCGGTGGTTGGAATTGGCCTCACGGTCGTGAACCGGACGGCTGGCGGATGGGTTGTCGCGGGAACGATGACGGCATCCTTCGTCTTCGGCGTCGTCAATCATTTCATCCTGCACGAAGGCGATCACATCAGCCAGGTCGCGGGCCCATGGGGAGCGTTGTTTGCGTCAACTGCACTGTTACTTGCCGGAACGGAGCTGCTCGGCGCGGTGCTGGCGATCAAGGCGATCAACCTTGTGCGTGAAAGGAGCCGGTCATGAATGTTTTTGTCGCGGGTGGTTCTGGCGCGATTGGAATGCCGCTGGTTCGGGCGCTGGTTTCCGCCGGCAGTCAGGTCACAGCGATGACCCGTTCGAATGAGAAGGCGCGTCAATTACGCGCACTCGGCGCGTCTGTCGCTGTCGCCGACGCCCTCGATCGAGAGGCGATCATGCGCGCGGTGGAGGATGCGCATCCCACCCACGTCGTGCACGAGCTGACCGCTTTGCCGAAGGATGCTCCGAGGCGCGCGAGGGATCTCGACGCGACCAACCGCCTCCGCGTTGACGGCACCCGCAATCTGCTCGAGGCCGCAATCAACGCCGGAGCGCGCCGGCTCGTGGTCGGCTCCTTCGCCATCCTTGCCGATCGGGGACAGCCTGCCGCCGACGCCGCCTCGGCTGCCGTTCACTCGATGGAGCAGCAAACGCTCGAAGCCACGCACCGGCGGTCGATTGAAGGTGTGATTCTCCGCTACGGTATGTTTTACGGCGTGGGCCTGCCGTCAACCGACGCGATGATTGAGATGGTGAGAAGGCGCCGCCTCCCGATCGTCCGAGGCGATCAAGGACAGTTACCGTTCGTCCAGATCGACGATGCGGTTTGCGCCACGGTGCTGGCGCTCGACAAAGCACCCGCCGGCAGCGTCTACGACATCGTGGACGATCACAGCGCCAGCTTTGCCGAGGTCGTGACGACGCTCAGCGAGTACACGCAGTCGCCGCATCCGCTTCGGGTGCCGGCCTGGCTGCCTCGGTTGGTGGCGCCGTACCTGGCTCGTATCACCGCCGTCCGGATGCCGCTGTCGAACGCCAAAGCAAAGGCCGAACTCGGGTGGCAGCTGAAGTATCCGAACTTTCGCGAGGGGCTGGCGCCGCTGCTGAAGCGCGCCGCGTAAAAATGATGGACGAAATCTTCAATACCGATCGACCGCTGCTGTTCTCGATCGCTTACCGCATGCTCGGGAGCGCGTCCGATGCGGAGGACGTGCTGCAGGATGCGTGGCTTCGCTATCAAGGCGCCGACCGTTCGGCCATACGCTCGCCCAAGGCGTTCGCGACGACCATCGTGACCCGGCTCTGTCTCGATCGCCTGAAGTCTTCCCGCACAAAACGGGAGGAGTATCTCGGCCCGTGGCTGCCCGAACCGATTCTGACGTCGGAAGCCGACGACCCTGCCGAGAGTCTTCAGCGCGCCGAGTCGCTGACGCTGGCGTTTCTCGTGCTGCTCGAGACCATGTCGCCGGAAGAGCGCGCGGTGTTCCTGCTGAAAGAAGTTTTCGAATACGAGCACGCCGAGATCGCCGGCATGCTCGACACCACGGCGGACAACTCGAGACAGCTGCTGCATCGGGCCAAGGAACGCCTGAAGGCGCGGCGGCCTCGCCTGTCCGGCACCGCAGAATCGCGCCGGGATGTCGCGGCGCGCTTCGCTCGCGCGTTCTCGTCCGGCGACGGCTCGGAGCTGGCCAGCCTGTTGGCCGCCGATGTCGGCATGTGGAGTGACGGCGGCGGCAAGGCGTCTGCGTCGCGGCGTCCGCTCGCGGGCCGCGACGAGGTCCTGAACCTGCTGCTCGGCCTGCACCGGACGGCGGCGAGCGCGGGGCTCTTGAAGGACATCCTGCTGACGATCGAGGAGGTCAACGCCGAACCGGCACTGATTCTCCGTGTCGGCGGCCGAATCGAATCTATCTTTGTGTTTTCGGTGAACGGAGCCCTGATTGAAGGGATCCGCGTCGTGCGCAATCCGGACAAGCTGGCTCACATCAATCAGCGCCTGACCACGGTTCACTGACCGGTGGTGACAGGGAGAGGCTCCGGCGTGTATCACCGGAGCCTCGGGCGACCTATTTGCGCGTGCGATCGTTGTGCTTGGCGCGATAGATGTGGCGGCTGTTCCGGTTCAGCTGCTTCTCGAGGTGCTGGCGTTCGCCGCTCGTCAGCTTGCCGTTGTTGGCGTTGCGGTCGACCCGCTCCTCCGCACGAATCCCCGCGTCATCGGCTCTCACCCGGGTCGCCTCGCCTTTGGTCAATTCGCCGTCCTGCACACCCTGCTGGATGCGGTCGTGCTGGTTTTCGAGGCGCTGGTTGACGCCGGCCGGGTGGTCGTCAGGCGTAGCGGGGGCCTGAGCCTGAGCCGCAGCCATCGACACAAATCCCAGACTGATTACAGCTGCAAATAGTCCGATCTTCATCGTCCCGCTCCTTTGGCAGCTCTGGCCTGCATTCGTTCGTCAGGACGGTTAGACTGGGAGGGCAGGGGAAGGTTAAATACGCCAACCCTGCACATTCCATATCGTTCGACCGATAACGAAAACGGAATCGCGCCGAGCCGCCTTGTCGATGAAAAGCGCCGCGCTCGGCTAAAAGCCCGGATTCGCCTCGAAATCGCCCGGAGGAAATATGGCATTCACGTTGCCACAGGGACGTTCACCAATGCCCACCAACCTCGCCATCGTCGTCGCGGATGCGACCAGGCTGAAGATCATCCGGGAACGCCTGCGCCTGCCGGGCCAGGCGATGCATTTCAGCGCAACGAATCTGGTGTCGGCGATCGATCACATCCGCTCGTATCAGCCGAACCTGATCGCGGTCGATGCGCTTTACGCGCAGACACCCGCCGGGATTGCGGCGATGGAACGGATCGAGAGAGCGGCGACCTCTGGCGCAGAAATTCGCCTCATCACCGCGCTGAACGGGCAATGGGTGACGGTGGCCCGCAAGCCGACTGCGAGCATTATTGACGGGTCAGCCGCGAGCGTCATTACCGTGTCGCGTCCCGCCCTGCCGGCCGCTCCGGTCATTCCCGTGAACACTCGTCGGGCGCCGCGCTTCCTGCTCCGCGACACCCTGAGCGCCATTGTCGAGAACGGCAGTGCGAGACTGGTGGACATCTCTGCCCTCGGTGCGCAGGTCGTCTCTCAACCGGCGTTGCGGCCGAATCAGACCATCAAGCTGGCGTTGCCCGATACCAACGAAACGCTCCGGGTGACCGCGCACGTGGCGTGGTCCATGTTCGAGAAACCGCAGACCGTGATCGAGCCGTACTACCGCGCGGGCATCCAGTTCACCAACTACGCGCAGCAGGCTCTCGAGGATTACCGGCGGCGCCACTGCGCCGATCAGCCGATCCCGAACCCCCGCTGAGCCAGTCGCCGCACAAACATCTGGCAGGCTGCCGGACCCGGCGCTACACTCGGCGGTGGAGGGAGCGATGGGGCCTCGCCCATATCGCATTACGCATTGCGGCGCAGTGATCCTGGCCGCGTTCTGGTCCGCCGGATCGCACGCGTCGGCGCAGACGCCGGCGCCACCTGCGGCCGCGTCCAACAAAACCTACGTCCCACCGCGCACCGCCGACGGACATCCCGACCTGCAGGGCAACTACGACGCGGCGACCATGACTCCGATCGAACGTCCGGCGCTGTACGGCGACCGCCTGGTGCTCACATCGGAGGAGGCGTACGCGATCGAGCACTATGAAGAAAAGCGGATGGCGGCGGGATCGGCGCCGAGCGAGGCGGACCGTTCGCTGCCGCCGGTCGGCGGAGATCACTCGCCGACGCCGTCATATCTCGAGCAGGTCTTCCGCGGCGGCGGCGGTGTCGTCGGCGGCTACAACACGTTCTGGATTTCGCCGGGAACCTCGCTGGCAACCATCAACGGCGAGAAGCGGACCTCGATCGTGATCGATCCGCCCAACGGATTGGTTCCCCCAGTCAAGTCCGAGGCACGGCAACGCAACCAGGCGATCCTGGCAACGCGCGTCAGTCCGGATGCCGCAGAGGGCGGCGGCAACACGCCCCCCGGACAGTACGACGATCCCGAAGCGAGGCCGCTGGCGGAACGCTGTCTGCTCGGGTTCAGTTCGACGAGCGGTCCGCCGACGCTGCCGAACTACTGGTACAACAATCTGAAACAAATCGTCCAGACCAGGGACACCGTGATGATTCTCAACGAGATGGTGCACGACGTGCGAATCATCCGCATGAATGCCGAGCACCTGCCCTCGAATGTCCGGAAGTGGATGGGCGATTCAGTCGGTCACTGGGACGGTGACACTCTCGTCATCGACACCACCAACTTCACCGACAAGACGCAGTTCCGGGGCTCGAGTGAAAACCTGCACATCGTCGAGCGCATCTCACGAATGAACGATCGCTCGCTGCTGTACCATTTCACGGTGGCCGACCCGAACACGTGGGATCGTCCGTGGACCGGCGAGTATTCGTGGACGGCGACCAGCGATCAGATCTTCGAGTACGCGTGTCACGAAGCAAACTACGCACTCGAGAACGTGCTGCGCGGCGCTCGTACGGCCGAAAAAGAGGCCACGGACAGAGAAAAGGGCCGGCGCTGAGGATCCGGCGGATCTCGCGACGCGCGTTCGGGTTCGCCGCGACGTCGGCGCTGGCGGTGATGACAACTGGAGAGGCGTGCGAGGCGCTCGGCGACTCCGTCGCTGCAGGCGACGGCCGTCTCGATGCGCGCCCGTTGAACAACATCGCCACGTCGCTGAAATCCGGGCCGCTGGGTCTCGGCGGCGAGCGCGACGGCGTCGTCCAGATGCCGAGCGCGGCTTCGTCCGGTCCGCTGCCGCTTCTGCTCTTTCTTCACGGCGCCACGCAGAACGGCGCCCGCATGCTTCAACGGATCGGGCCCCCCGCCGATCAGGCCGGGGTGGTCGTGGTCGCGCCGGACTCGCGCGCCACCTCGTGGGACGCGATCCGTGGCACGTTCGCGGAGGACGTCGAGTACCTGAATCGCGTGCTGATGCACGTGTTCAGCCGTGTCGCGGTGGACCCGGCTCGGGTGTCGATCGGCGGTTTCTCTGATGGTGCGTCGTACGCGCTGTCGCTCGGCCTCGCCAACGGCGATCTCTTCCCGCGCGTCGCCGCCTGTTCGCCGGGCTTCGTGGTCAGCGCCACGCCGCACGGCCGTGCGAAGTTCTTCGTGTCGCATGGCACCAACGATCAGATTCTGCCGATCGATCAATGCAGCCGCGTCATCGTTCCGCGGCTTCGGTCGATGGGCTACGACGTCACCTTCCGCGAGTTCGAAGGACGCCACGAAATGCCACCGGACGTCCTCGTCGAGGCGATCGCGTTTCTCAAGTCATGACCGGCATCCGCACCGCTGACGCGTCGGCCTGCTCAGGACCGGCCGCACTACGTTCTCGCGGCGATGATTTCGATCTCGACGAGGATGTCCGGGCGGATCAATTCGTCTACGATCTGGAGCATGAACGCGGGCCGGGCGGCGCCGAGAAACTCCGACCGGACCTTCACATAGGCCGGGCGGTCGCCCGCCTTGGTCAGCGATGTCGTCACCTTCACCAGGTCACCAACGGTCATTCCAGCGGACTCGAGGATTTTCATGACATTTTGCCAGGCCAGTCTGGACTGGCTCTCGATGTCCGGTGGAACCTCGCCGTTCGCCGACATGCCTGGTGTTCCCGCCGTGAACAGCCACCTCGCGCCTGGCTCGACTTCAATGGCGTCACTGTACGGTCCGATGTGTCGCGCGACACCGATGTCGTGGATCTTGTGACTCATGAGTGGGTATCCGTCAGGCCATCGCTGCTGGAGCGGTACTGCTGCCCATCATAGACGGCTCTTTGCTGCCGCGGAGACGCCAAGGTGAAATTGCAGAAACCCCAGGATCTGCCTGACGATTTCGCGTGAGTTGTCGCTGTCGTCATCCAGATCGAAGCCATGCGCACCCGCGGAGTAGTTGACGAGGGTCAGCGGCAGGTTGCGGTTCAGCGCACCCATCACAAAATGGTCGAGCGCCTGGTTCAGGCCCGCGAACTGGTCCTGCCCGGCCCTGGCAATGAACAGTGCGGTCCGACCCGGCAAATCATCCACCGAGCGCCCGGCACACGCGTTGACGAAACCGTAGGTCCTAGCCGCGTCATCGACCGATGACGAGCCGTCGAAATCGAGCGTGAATCCACAGAGTAGCGCCGCGCACGTGAGCTCGGCGTCCTGCATGAGTGCGGACAACGCGGTCACGACGTTCGCCGATGCGGCGAAGAGGCCGATGCGGTCGGCCACACCCAACGATGTCGCGTGCTGCCGGACGAACCGAACGACCGTATGGACATCCAGTTGTGGATCGCGTGTGGTGTAGGTGATCGCCACCATACCGGACGCAGCCAGCAATCGCGCCCACGACACACTCATCCCCATCTCCTTCAGATGGCATCCGAGGACGTGTGGCACTCCGACGTCTCGATATCCCGGCACGATAAGGACAACCGGGCGCGGCGGACCATCGCCGGTCCCCGGAGGCGGCGTGTAGATGTCGAGCGTCAGTGCCCCGTCGGCGGTGTCGTAAGGCAGGTCACGGCGAACGATCACCGCGTCTGTGCCCGGCGCGGCGTATCGGACCGTCTTCAACGCAATCGGATGTCGTTCCGTCTTGTCGCTCATAAAGATCCTCCTCTTGAAATGTCCGAGGGCGGAGCAAGCTCCGCCCCTACCTTTGGCGAGCCCCACGGCGGAGCAAGCTCCGCCCCTACCTTTGGCGAGTCCCACGGCGGAGCAAGCTCCGCCCCTGCCTTTGGCGAGTCCCACGGCGGGGCAAGCTCCGCCCCTACGTCGCTGGGCGCGCGTCCGCCGCTCTGCGTAAAGAGTGCAGAAATACAAAAGCCGCCGGGCACTGGCTGCCGCGACGGCTGGTTCGGTCCTGGAGACTGTCGACACTATAGCCGCAGC
This sequence comes from Vicinamibacterales bacterium, assembly GCA_036489235.1. GTDB lineage: Bacteria > Acidobacteriota > Vicinamibacteria > Vicinamibacterales > CAVVIG01 > CAVQFC01. The sequence goes on along the minus strand of DASXGC010000338.1, from coordinate 17,241 downwards.
TACGTGGCGGACGCAACGATCGAGTGACATATTTGTTACAGGACGCGGACCGGACATCTTGATGAAAGCACGATGTAGATGCGCGCGTATAATCCGCGGATGAGGTCGGTCCAGACGTTCCGCGCGGTGATGATCGTGGCGTCTCTGGCCGCGCTCGGTAGCGTCACGGCTGCTCAAGTCCAAAGCGGCGCCGGGCGCGGCGGCGGACGAGGCGCGGCGGCTGCGCCTGTACCTGTACCTGCGGCATGGTTCGGCGTCCCGCTGCCCTCGCCATTCGGCAAGGAGCCGGCCGTCATCGTCGGAAGCCGAACGCCGACGCCATTCGTCATGCCTCCCACCGAGGCGGCGTCACCGGAATTGACGGGCGCGGCGATCCGCAAGGATCTCGACGCCGTCGTCGCCTTCGCGACCGAGAGCCGCACGAACCGCGAAGTTGGATCGGGCCAGCTGTGGGGACGGATTTCCGGTCTGCCATCGAGCATCAAGACGGTCGAATACGTCGCTTCGCAGTGGCGCGCGGCCGGCATCACCGACGTCAAGGTCCAGCCGATCGCGCAGGAGCCGAACGCGACCTTCTGGTTTCCGCTGTCGTGGGAAGTTCGCTTATTGGGGGACACCGCCTTCGGACCTGACAGCGGCGATGTCGTCCTGACCTCGGCGATGCCGGTGACGCCGTCGATGATTGCCAGCGGCAGGATGGAAGCGCCGCTGGTCTACGTCGGCGACGGGAGTCCGGCGGTGCTCGAGCACGTTGACGTCAAGGGCAAGATCGCGGTCCAGCTCGTCGTCCCACAGGGACACATGCTGTTCGAGCGTGGCACGGTCGCCGACCATTCGCGCGAACTGCTTCGACACGGAGCCGCGGGCGTCTTCAATCTGGTGCGTCTGCCAGGCAACGAGCTGTCACACGACTACAGCAACTGCGGCAATCCCTGCTTCAACTTCGGCGGCCACGACGGCGCCTTCATCGAGAACGTGCTCAACCGCGCGGCGGCACAGCACCAGCAGGTGTGGGCACGGATCTCGTTGACGGCTGAGAACAAGACTCACCTCACCGCCGAAAACGCGGTGGCCACGATTCCCGGAACGAATCCGAACGAGATCCTGATCATCGATTCGCATGTCGATTCGTGGTTCGACGGAGCCGGCGACAACGCCGGCGGCGTGGCCGTGATGATCGCCCTGAGCAGGCACTTCGCCAAACCGGAAAACAAGCCGGGACGGACCGTGGTGTTCATTGCGAGCGCCGGCCACCACAGCCCCGGCCTGAATGGCCTGACCAACTTCAACCGCGCCAACCCCGATCTGGTGAAGCAGGCTGTTCTCGGCATGAACATCGAGCACGTCGCGCAGCGCAACTTCTCACTGGCGCGCACGACAGCGTCTGACGGGTACCGGCAGTCGATCGCTGACTCCGGCGAGGCGCCGGCCTACGGCGGCGTCAGCAACGCATCGCCGTACCTCGACAGCCTGATGCAGCAGGGGGTGCTGCGTTATGGCGTGAACTTCGTGTCTGAGAAATCCACGGTCGGCAGCGGCGAGACCGGAGGCCTGATGGGCATCAACGGCGCCAAGGTGACGATCATCCAGGCGCCGCCGCTCTATCACACCACCGGTGAAGTGCTCGACGTGATCTCGACGCCGGGCCTGGAGCGGATGGCGCGGTTTCTCTCGTACTTCATCACCGACGTCGGCAAGGCGCCGCTGAAGCAGATCAATCCGTGAACCCAGCATGCCCTCCTCCCGAACACGCTGCGGCCGAGTGGTAACCGCGCAGTCACGCGCTAGTCTGCGTCAGGAACCTACCAAGGTCAACGGCCGATAAGGGATCCCGTCAGCGCGCGCCCGCCGTGGCGGCCCGCGCGCGTTCGGGATGAAGCGTGATGCGCTGCACACGCCAGTTGTTCATGTCGGCGACAATCAGCTCGTTCTCGGACGGGCACGCGAGCCCGTGCACCCAATTGAACTGCTTCGCGTCGCGGCCCGACTCGCCCAGCATGCCGACGATGGTGCCGTCAAGCGTGAGCTTGTAGAGGCGGCCGGGCTCCTGATCCGACGTGAAGAGATACTGCGTCGCTCCGCCGGTGATGCAAATCGTCCACGGTTGCGTCTCGTCGGGCGGGTTCGGCTGAAGATTCCCGAGGACCGGATGCCGCTTCTTGTCGTACGGCACCTGAAGGCGAATCATCCGGACGAAGGTGCCATCGGTGTTGAAGACCTGGATGCGGCGGTTGCCCCGATCGGCCACGTAGACGTTGTTCTGGCGGTCGATCCCGATGTTGTGCGGCGTGTTGAACTGGCCCGGATTCTCGTCGGCGTGCGGGCCGCCGCTGCCACGCGATCCCCACGACTTCACCCAGTTTCCGTGCTTGTCGTACTTGGCCACGCGCGAGTTGGTGTAGCCGTCGCTGATGTAGATGTTGTCGTCTGAATCCCACGCGACGTCGGTCGGCTGTCGGAACATCCCGTCCACGTGCACGGGTGGCGGCTGTCCGCGTCCGCCGCGATAGTACGACTCGGCAGGGTCGTCTGGTCCTTCCGGCCGGCGCCCCAGATTCAGCATCACGTAGCCGGCCGGGTTGAACTTCACGACCGCATTCGTGCCCTTGTCCACGACCCACAGGTTGTCGTATCTGTCGAACCGCACGCTGTGCGAGTAGCCGATGCCGTAGACGTTCTTCCCAATCTCGCGCACGAACTTTCCTGCCTGGTCGAACTCGAGTAACTGCGTGGACGCGTTGCCGTAGAGCGGTCCCGCGGATCCATTGCCAGGATGGTTCAGCACGACGACGTGGCCTTTGGAATTGACGGCGACGCCGAGCACCTCACCGAAGTTCATGTCCGGCGAAATCTTCAGGAAGTCGGTGGATGTGTCGAACGGGATGACCGGTACCGTCGCCGGCGCCGACTGCGCCGACAATCCGTAAGCAGAACCAGCGGCCAGGAGAAGAGCAAGCAGATGTTTCACGCGTCCCTCCAGTTCGGAAGTGCGATCAGCCTTGTGGTTTCGCAGGGAAGGAGAACGACACGTGCACACTGTAGCCGTGACCTGATCGTCCCGCAAGCGGTCGATAGCTTCGCATGACGCGATGTTGTGCGGGCCTTTTCGCTGCTTTTCACTAGCCCGAAGGCACTAGACTATCGCCGGAGGCTGCTGAGGATGACCGTTCTCCGACTGCCGGCGCTGACCATCGTCTTCGCGGCCCTGGGCGCAGCGAGTTTCACGGCGCAGGCTCCGCCCCGTGTGGACTTCCAGCGTGACGTGCAGCCGATCCTGCGCGAGCAGTGCTACGCCTGCCACGGCCCGGAGCAGCAGATGAACGGTCTGCGGCTCGATCGGCGTGCCGACGCGATGCGCGGGGGCACGCAATCGGTCATCGGCCCCGGCAACGCCGAAGGCAGCCGGCTGTATCGCCGGTTGATCGGTGCGAGCGCGGACGGCCGGATGCCGCCGACGGGGCCGCTCGGGTCAGAGAAGGTCGCCGTGATCAAAGCCTGGATCGACCAGGGCGCGGACTGGCCGGACGAACTCGCCGGGAATGCGGTGTCACCACCGGTCGATCCGGACGCCGAGCGCCTCGCGGGACTCATTCGCCGCGGCGATCGCGCGGGCGTCGATGACTTGCTTCGAAAAAACACCGGGGCGACGCTCGCCAGAACGACGGGCGGGTCCACTCCTTTGATGTTCGCCGCGTTGTACGGTGACGCGCCGCTGGTGAAGCGGCTGATGGAATCCGGCGCTGAGCCGCGCGTAGCGAATCTGGCGGGCGCCACGGCATTGATGTGGGCGACACCGAACGTCAGCAAGATGCGCCTGTTGCTCGACGCAGGCGTGTATGTTGATGCGCGCTCGGACGACCGCCGGACGGCGCTGGTAGCTGCGGCTGGCATGGTCGGCGCGGCGCCGGCGGTCACGCTGTTGCTGGAGTACGGCGCCAACCCGTCGCCATTGACGCCAAGCGATCCGTCGCCGCTCCGCGAGGCCGCACGGGTCAACAGCCCGGACAGCTTTCGAGTATTGCTCGACTACGGCGCCGCCACCAGCCGGGTGACGCCGGCCTTTCTGCGCGCGAATTGTTTCGCATGCGCCACGGCGCTCGGCGTCGGCGGCGACGGGCCGCTCGAACGGATTCCACCGCCGGACACCGGACTGCGACCATCGGATTCCGAGGTCACGTCGAGGGTGGCTCCGCTGGTCCCGATCGCATCGGCCACACCAGCCGTGATTCATGCCGCCGTCGAACGCAGCCTGCCGCTGCTGCAGAAGGTCGACGTGCCGTTCATTCAGAAAACGGGCTGCGTGTCCTGCCATCACAACAGCCTGGTGTCGTTCGCAGTCTCACAGGCCCGACGCGGCGGCTATCGCGTCGATGAACAGGAGGTGGGTCAGCAGCGCGCAATCGTCGCGACCTACCTCGAGTCGTGGCGCGAACGCACGGCGCAAAACATGTTCATCGCCGGCCAGCAGGACACCATCAGTTATCTCCTGTTCGGCCTGGCGGTGTCGGGACACCCGTCAGACGCGGCGACCGACGCGCAGGTGCAATGGCTGCTCCACCGGCAGTCCCTGGACGGTCGCTGGCCACTCAATACCTTGCGGCCGCCGATTGAGTCCAACGACATCGAGGTGACGGCGATCTCGATGCGCGATCTTCAACTGTATGCGCCGGCGCCGCTGCGGCACGAGTACGAGACGGCGGTTACGCGTGCGCGTGATTGGCTGGCGTCGGCGAAGGCGGTCACCACGGAAGAGCGCGCGTTTCGGCTGCTCGGCCTCTCGTGGGCGCAGACCAAATCGGAGGTCGTCGCTGTCGCCGCGCGCGAGTTGGCAACAGGACAGCATGCCGATGGCGGCTGGTCGCAGGACGCTGCCATGCCTGCCGACGCTTACGCGACCGGAGAGGCGCTGTTCGCGTTGCTCGACAGTGGTGCGGTCAGCCGGAATGAACCGGTCATCACACGAGGAGTGGAATTCCTGCTGCGGACGCAGCACGAAGACGGTTCCTGGCTGGTGAAATCGCACGCCGTCCCGATTCAGGCCTATTTCGAGAGCGGGTTTCCGTATGGCGCCGACCAGTGGGTCTCCACCGCCGCGACCGCGTGGGCGACTGCCGTACTCGCGTGGACGCCGTTGGAACAGCCGCTTCGCTAACCAGCGAGTTCTGGAAAGACGTGCGCGCCGCGGACGAGCGGAAGCTCCCGCACCCACAGCACCGACACGAGCGGAAGCGGGCCGTAGAGATGGGGAAACAGCGCGCCACCTCGCGAAGGCTCCCACTTGACGGCGAGCCGATCGGCAGACACCGCGACGAGTAGAACATCCTCGACCCCGGCGAAATGCCTGGCCGCCGTCTCCCGCACTTGCGCGGCAGTCGAGAAGTGGATGAAGCCGTCGCTCACGTCCACCGGTGATCCGGTGAACACGCCAGCAGCTTCGCTGGCGTGCCAGAGTGGCGCAGGAACAAGCTTGTATACGATCGGTGCCAAGGCCAATGCTTCCTACTTGCCGGATGCTAGCATCCAACTCCGCAGTCACACCGGACCAGAGTTGATGCGCGTTCAGATCGCGTGAAAAACTGTATCAAAAGGCGGTCACGCTCACGCGCACGTTGAGCTGTGTGGTGGCCCGCTTCAGAACGAGCAGCCGCGTCTCACCCGGCCGTCGATGCAGCAGGCGATAAATTCGCCCGAGCGTCACGCCGAACGTTTCGTGTCCGTCGATGCGAACGAGTGTGCCTCCTGGCTCGACGCCGACGACAGTGGGACGCCCATTCTTCGTGGCGATGCTCGCGACGATGTATTTGCCCGCCTGCTTCCGCAGCGTGATGCCGACCTGATCGAAGTCGCTGACATCGGGTTCGGCTTGCCGATCGAAGTAAATCGTGCGGCGGCACGGCGTTCTTGGTGGAATACCAATCAAAAAGACTGACGTCTCCGGACATCCCCTGCCAAGGCCCGCTCCGAGCACACCGACCTGCGTCAGGACCGCGTGACCCACGTCGATCTCCGGAACGCGCGCCAGGATTCCGGTGGTTTCGCGCCATCACCCGACATCGTCATGTTGCTCGCCCCGATGGCACCGATTCCGCGGAGCCAGTCCGGAAAGGCTCCGGTATACGCGAACTGGCACAAGATAGGGTCCATGATTCGCCGGACCGCGATCGCGGCCCTGATTTATCTGGTGGCAGCGTGCGTGTTCACCTGGCCGCTGGTCCTTCACCCTCACGCACAGCTCGGCGCGATGGATCCGACCGGCGACCCCTCGCTGTACCTGTGGACGCTGGGCTGGGATCTTCACACGCTGGCAACCCACCCGCTGTGGCTGCTCAACGGTCGCGTCTTCAACGCGGGGATTTTTCTGCCGGCGCCGTTGACGCTAGCCTACTCCGATCACCTTCTGCTGCAAGCGGTCCTGCTCTGGCCTGTGTACGCGGTCACGCATGATCTTGTCTTCTGCTACAACTTGCTGCTGATCGGATCGCTCGTGGCGTCAGCGCTCGCGATGCATGCGCTCGCCCGCGCGCTCACGGAAGGCGAGGCGCCGGCGTTCGTGGCCGGCCTGATCTTCGGCTTCGCGCCGTATCACTTCACCCACTTGCTCCACATTCAGCTGCAGGCACTGTATTTTCTGCCGCTATCGTTCTTCTTCCTGCATCGGCTGTTCAGCGCCCAACGACGATCGGACACGATCGGCCTCGGCGTCGTGACCGCGCTGCAGACGCTCAGTTCGGTCTACTACGGCGTGATCGGCGCCATCGGTCTCGTGTGCGCCGCCGTCGTGCAGATGGCCGCGACGGGGCGAATCGCCGACTGGCGGCTCGTTCGACGCGGACTCGCAGCCGCAGCGCTGGCGGTACTCGTGGCCGCGCCGTGGTCGATTCCCTACCTGCGTGTCGCGCGGGACATCGGCGGTGGCCGCACCCTCTACGAGGCCTCGAACGGGAGCGCCGTCTGGTCCAGCTATCTGCAGGCGCCGGAGACCAATCTCCTGTACGGACGGACAGGCTGGCTGCGGCCGGGCGCCCACGCGCTGTTCCCGTTCAAGGACAATCCTGAGCAGGCGCTGTTCCTCGGATTCGTCGCGATGCTGCTGGCGGCAGCCGGTGCCGTGGCCGCGCCCAAGGGACTGAAGCGGATCGCAGTCGTGTACGCGGTCGTCGCCCTGGTCGGTCTCGTGCTCTCGCTCGGACCGAATGGGATCCGCTCGCTATACGCCGCTCTCTACGGGGGCCTCGTCGGGATGTCGGCCATCCGCGCCTCCGCGCGATTCAGCGTTCTGACGATTCTGGGCGTCGGGGTGTTGGCGGCACTGGCGGTTCGCGCGCTGGAACTGCGAAGACCACGCATCGGCCGATTCGCCGGCGCGGCGGCGTTCGCGCTGATCGCGCTCGAATTCTCCAACGGCTCGATCGCTTTCCCGGCGCCTCCGTCGCTGACGACGGCCGCTGGACGCTGGCTCGGCGATCAACCGGGATCGGGCGCCGTTGTCTGTACACCGATCGCACCATTCGCCGGCAACACCCCGTGCATGCTTCAGGCACTCGAGCACCGGCGGCCGATCGTGAACGGCTACAGCGGCTTTCGACCGCCGTTCTTCGAAGCGCTGCTCGACACCGTCAACCGCCTGCCGTCGCCTCAAGCGCTCGTGACCCTCCACGAACTCGGCGTCGAATTCATCGTCAACAACGGCCCGCTCGAGATTGGTCCGGAGAGCCGCGACGTGCTGGTGGATCGTGGCAGCTTCGGCGCCCAGCACATCTATCAACTTGTGTGGTCGCCTGCGGCCGACGCGAAGTTCACGGTGCCTACCAGCGTCGTGCCGCCCGATCCCGGTCCACCGCCGTTCCTCGTCGGCGAGTCGGCGACCTATCGCATCCGCTGGACGAGCGGTCCAATGAGCGTGCCCGCTGCTGCCGCCACCATAGCCGTGCTGTCTCCGCAGAATGGCGAAAGCTTCCGGTTACAGGTGCTGGCCAGGACCGAGCCCTGGATGTCGCGCTTCTACCAGGCCGATGTCCGCCTCGAAACCGCCGTCAGCGGCAGGCTGCTGCCGCTGAATCACAGCGAGCTCATCAGCGATGGGAAGCGCCGGATCGAACGCCAGACGACGTTCGACGCCAGCCGCCACGAAATGCACATGACCAGCGGCGGCACGACACTGACGCTGCCGCTCGAAACCGCCGCTCGCGATCCTCTTGCGGCGCTTTTCTACGTCCGGAGTCTCCCGATGGAGCCGGGCTCGCACGTCGCGCTTCCGCTGAACGACAACGGCCGGCGATTGACTCTCGATGTCGCAATCGGCAACCTCGAGACGATTACGCTCGACGGCCACGCGAGATCAGCCTGGAAGCTCGAGCCACGTCTGGCCGATCGTCTCGACCGGCGCGGTGCGCTGAACGTGACGGCGTGGCTGAGCGCTGATGCCCATCGACTACCTCTTATCATCGACGTGACGGCTGCGTTCGGGTCGGCGCGCCTCGAACTGGAAACCTATCGCGAGCGCTGAGCTGCTGGTAAAAAGTGATGAGCTTATACCGACAATTGTTGCTTTCCTGCCGCGCGCGTGTTATTCGCGTACTGAGGTACACAACGATGTCCGACCTGACGACGACGCGACGATGGTTCGTGGCGGTACTATTCGCAGCACTTTTCTTGTTCGCCGGCACTCGACCGGCGCATGCGCAGGGATTCATCAGCCCCTTCCTCGGATACAACTTCGGGGGTAACGCAGGCTGCCCGGAGATCCTGAACTGCCAGGACAAACGTGTTGACTGGGGCGTCGCCCTCGGCGCGGTCGGCAGCATCGTCGGAGTCGAGGCTGAATTCGGGTACACCAAGAACTTTTTCGGCGTGACGACAGGTCAGACCTCGAACGTGTTCACGTTCATGGGCAACTTCATGCTGGCGCCGAAATTCGGACCGGTCCAGCCGTATGGTCTGGCGGGCCTGGGATTGATCCGGACCACGGTCGAAGGGGTGGGCTCGGCCACCACCAGCGATCAGAATCAATTCGGTTGGGACGTGGGTGGCGGCCTGATGATTTTCTTCAGCCAGCATGTCGGTCTACGCGGCGACGTCCGCTACTTCCACTCGTTCCAGGTGCTCGACTTCTCGAACCTGCCGTTCACCTTCCCGGGGCTCAACGGGGCCAAACTCGACTACGGTCGCGCCGCGGGCGCCCTGGTTTTCAAGTTCTAACGCAGTTCAGACGATGCAGCGCGCGCCTTTCAGGCCCGATTCTGACGCGGCCTGAAAGGTTCGCGCTATACCAAGCACAGCCGACGATTGCTCATCAGTTTGTGGTCGGTTCCCCTCTTCGTCATTGCTTTGTCCAGTGGAGGAGCATACATTCGCGCTCCGTCTGAGTCCTTTCCCACTGGGTAATGCAGATTGACAGGAGGGGCTGCATGTCGTTCACCGCGAAAAGAGCCATCGTCGTCGCATCCAAGACACTGCTGATATTCGCCACGGCAGTGGTACTCGGGGCCGCGCAAAACTCCCACGACGTCCCGAGCCAGTTCAACGACTTCACGCTCGCGCAACTGCAGGACGCGATGACTCACGGTCGGATCACCTCGGAAGGGTTGACGCGCTACTACCTCGATCGCATTTTCGCGCTCGATCAGAGCGGTCCCGGCGTCAATTCGGTGATCGAGCTCAATCCCGATGCGATCGAGCTCGCGGAGAAAGCGGACGCGATGCGACGCAGTGGGGCGACCGCCGCGAAGTATCCGCTGCTCGGCATCCCTCTCCTGTTGAAGGACAACATCGACACCGGCGACAAGATGCAGACGACCGCCGGGTCGTTCGCGCTGGCCGGCCTGCCCGCCGTTCAGGACTCTACGGTGGCCGCAAAGCTGCGCGCCGCAGGCGCCGTCATCCTGGGCAAGACTAACCTGTCCGAGTGGGCGAATTTCCGCTCGACTCACTCCACGAGCGGCTGGTCGGGCCGTGGCGGCCTCGCACACAATCCCTACTCGCTCGACCGCAACGCGTGCGGATCCAGCTCGGGGTCTGGCGCCGCGACGTCGGCAAACTTCACGGCGATCTCGTTCGGCAGCGAAACTGACGGCAGCATCGTCTGCCCGGCGAGCGTCAACGGTGTCGTCGGGCTCAAGCCGACGATTGGCGTCGTGAGTCGCGCCGGCGTCGTGCCCATCTCGCACACGCAGGACACGGTCGGGCCGCATGGACGTACATTGGCTGACGCCGTCACTGCTCTGAATGCGATCGCCAGTCGCACGGCTGATCCGCGCGATGCGGCGACCAGCGGCGTCCCGCTCGGATGGCAAGCGTGCAGTCCCGTTTGCAATGGGACTCCGCTAGCCGGGAAGAATCGGCCAGCCCTGCCCGCCAACTACGCGGCGTTCATCGACCCGCATGGCCTGAGTGGGGCGCGCCTTGGACTCACGCGACAGGGCATCCAATCTGCCCCGCCGCAGGTCGTCGCAGCATTTGATGCCGCCATCCAGGCGATCAAGGACGCCGGCGGCACCATCGTCGATCTGGATGATCCGGTGAACAACTTCAGTTTCTCGCCCGCTGACGGCGAGACCCTCGTCCTCGAGTACGACCTGAAGATTGACCTCACCAGGTACTTCCACACGCGGGTCGGCGTGCCCGTGGCTGGAGGCAATCTGCAGAGCGCCATCGATTTCAACAACGCGCACGCCGCGGTGGAAATGCCGTACTTCGGACAGGAGATTTTCCTTCAAGCCCAGACCCTCACCCTCGATCCGACCTTCTGCCAGCCCGGATTCACCTCGAACGTGCTGCCGACGACGACGACGTGCATGTCGTACAACGATGCATTGAAGATCGATCAGATGGCGGGCGCGAGCCTGGATGCGGCGCTCGTCGACTTCACTCTTGACGCGATCGTTGCGCCGACCGACAGCCCGGCCTGGACGACCGACCTGATCCTCGGCGATCATTTTCTGTTCGCCAGTTCAGGCCTGGCGGGACCGTCGGGATACCCGATCATCCAGGTGCCGGCGGGCGAGGTGCTTGGCATGCCGGTGGGCATCAGCTTCATTGGAACGGCCTTCAGTGAGCCGACCCTGATCAAGCTGGCGTCGGGGTTCGAAGGGGTCACACACGCGCGGTTCCCGCCGACGTTCGCCCGAGACATCACCAAAACGCACACCTCGGGAACGACACTGGCCCATCCTCCGGATGACGATTCACCTCACGGCAAGAAGCCGCGCCGACTTCACCACATGTAACCGACAGACACTCTGCTTCGGCCACCTCACGCCTTCGACCACGGCAGCGACTTTGAGTGCTGCCGTGGTCGTCCGCCGGCTGGCGAAAGCTGCTCGAGGAGACCTCCGCCGTTTCACCCCGTGCGGGTGGACCGCTGGCTGTGTCTCAATCCTTGTGGATTGCCTTCATCGTCGGTGCTCAGCGTGCGGTCAGGTCGCGTAGCAGATACTGCGCGGCGGACAAGTAGTAGTTCCTCGCAAGCGCGCTGATCTGCCGCTCGCCGAGTTCGCTCAGCGCCGCCGCCTTCAGCCGCTTCGCTTCGACGTTGTCCTGGTCTGTCGCCAGCACGTAGTCGGTCAGTTCCGCGGCCCACTGGAAGTCTGAGTCGCTCAAGGCGCGACGCGCCCGCGACAGTACTTGCTCCCGACCGCCGGCAAGGTCGATAACGCGAGCCGCCCGTGCCCGTTCTGGCAGTGGGAACAGCTTGGCCGGGTTGCCATCGAACCATCCGGCGTAGTCGGCGTAGATGGCGCGGACCGACCAGGCCACTGTTCCGTAGAATTCCTGGAGGTATGGGTTGGCGGCCAGGGCGGGCGGAAGCGCGACATCCTGCACCAGTTCGTCCGGTCGCTCGCCTTTCTTCATTCCTTCCAGAGTCTGATCGACGATCGACTTGATGCCATCACGGTACGCTGTGAGCGCCGCGCGCACGTTGGCGCTCCCCAGTACCGGCCGCGTGTGGCCCGGCACGAGGTAGTCGGCACCAAGGTCGATCATCAGGCCCAGGCTCGCGATCCACTGATCGATCGGACGCAGGCGTGCGCCGCGAATTGCGTAGAGCGTCGGGAAGGACTTGTAAAAATCATCGCCGGGCAACAGCACGCGCCTGTCGGGTAACCATACCGCGATGTTTTCGCGCGTCTCGCCAGGCGTGTGCAGCAGTTGCAGACGAACGCCGGCGATCGTCAGATCGAGCCGCTCCTCGCTGAAGGTTCGCGTCGGAGCGACATAGGCGCTGGGCCCGGGGTGTCGCCCGAACTGCATGCCCGTACCCGCGTTGATGAACAACGCGTCCGGCAGGGTCGAGCCGAATTGATCGCCACCGTCGCGGCCGTTTCGGCCGACGTCCGGGATGCGCTCGACGAACAGCCGATGCGCGATGATCTCGGGCCGGTCGCTTCCCGCGAACACGCCGGCGCCGCCGGTGTGGTCGGGATGCGCGTGCGTATAGATGATGGCGCGAACCGGCGCAGTCGAGATCTTCGCAAACTCGGCCTTCACCGCCTTGGCATCTCCCGCATCGCTCGTCGTATCGACGACGATCGAACCGTCCGAGCCTTCGATCAACGCTGAATTCGAATCGGAGAAGCCCACGGCGACCCAGACGCCGTCGGTCACCTTGATCACCTCGCGGCGGAACTCGGCCGAGTGCGCGCGCAACTTCTCCCGTCCGGCAAAGTCCTGGGCCGCGGTGTCGCCGGTAACCGTGAGGAGCAGGAATGCGGCGAACGCCGCGCTTGACGCGTTGTAACTGAATAGTCGCGGCATCGGTGCCTCCAGGCCCTTGAACGAGTGCTGTGCCGATGACGAGATTACCCGAAGCTGACCCGCTCAACGGAGAATGCGGCCCTACTCAGCCCTGAGGGCGTCGCCTGGATCAACGCCTGCGGCCCGTCGCGCGGGTATGTAGGTCGCACAGGCAGCAGCGCACGCCAGAGCACCGATCACGATCGCGAGCGTCGCCGGGTCCGCGGGCGTGACGCCGAACAGCAACGTCGAGATCCACCGGCCGGCCGCAAGGGCGCCGGCCAGTCCGGCGCCCAATCCAATCAGGGTGAGCGCCGCGCCTTCGCGCAGAAACAACCAGACGACGCTCGAAGGCGAAGCGCCGATGGCCAGGCGGAGACCGATTTCGCGCCGCCGCTGATCGACCAGATACGCAAGCACACCGTAGACGCCGACGAGCGCGAGCACGACCGCGATGGCAGCAAAGGCCAGCAGCACGAGCATGGTGAAGCGGCGGCCGGCGAGCGACCCATCGACAAGGGCGGTGAGCCGCTCGATATTGGCGAGCGGCAGCAATGGATCGAGCGAGGCCACGTCGCGCCGCATCGCCGGAATCGACGCGAGCCGATCCGTCGACGTGCGTACCGCGACGGTAAAGGCGTTCACCGGGTGCTGCTCGTACGGCAAATAAATCTCGGCTGGCGTGTCCTCGTCGAGGCCGCCGTATTTGATATTCCCCACCACGCCGACGATTGTCTTCGGGCCGGTGCGCGCCTCGCGCGCAAGTTCCGCGCTGACGCGGATCTCCTGTCCAATCGGGTTCTGTCCCGCGAAATACCGCCGCGCTGCCTGTTCGTTGATGACGGCGACTTCCGGACTGGTCGCGGTATCGCGCCGGTCGAATGGCCGGCCGTTGCGGATCGGGATCTTCATCAGCGCGAAGTATCGAGCGCTGACGATCCGCAGGAAGGCGTTCGGCATCGACGCCGAATCCGGCTCCGGCTGCCCTTCGTGACGGAAACCGGTGAGCGCGTTGAGATCGCTCGTAAACGGCAGGCCCATCGCCACCGCCGCCGATTCAACGCCGGGTTCCGTCTCGAGTCGGGACACGAGCGCCGACGTGAATGCGCGCGGACTCGCGGCGTCTGAATACCTGGAGGCTGGCAGCGACACGCCGAACGTCGTGACGCCTTCGGATTCGAAGCCAGGCTCGACCCGCTGGAGCTGAACATAGGTGCGAATGAGCAGGCCGGCGCCAACCAACAACATCACCGTGCCCGCCAGCTCCGCGATGACGAGGAACCGCCGGGCGCCAGTTCCGCTTGCGCCAACGGCATTACGACTGCTGAACCCGAAAAACCGATGCATCGACCTTCCGGATAGTGCCAGGGCCGGTGTCAGCCCCGAAGCGATGCTCGTCACGAGTGCCAGCGCCAGGCTGAAGCCGAGGACGTGCGTGTCGACCGCGAGATCCTGCAGACGGGGAATCGATGGCGGAGCGAGCCACAGCAGTGCGCGCACCACCTCGAAAGCGACACCTGCACCTGCAGCCCCGCCGAGTGTCCCCAGGACGAGGCTCTCTGCCAGCAGTTGGGCGACCAGCTGACGCCGGCTGGCGCCGAGAGCAGACCGTACCGCCACTTCGCGACCACGGGTCCCGCTCCGCGCGAGCAGCAGGTTCGCAACGTTGGCACACGCGATTAGAAGCACGAGGAGGACAGAGCCGAGAAGAGCCTCCAGCGTCGGGCGAATGCCGCCAACAATCCGCTCGTGCAGCGGAGTGGCCAACACGGTCGCGTCCTTTTCGCTGTCGGGAAAGTCCAAGGCGAGGCTGTCAGCCGCCGTCTGGAGCGCGGTTGTAGCCTGGGCGGCCGATACCGTGTCGTTCAAGCGCGCCAATACCTGCACCCATTGAGCGCCGCGCGCCGCGGGCGCGAGGTCAGACGGTTTGAAGACGAGCGGCTGCCAGAACTCGGCAGCAGCCGGAAATTTCAGTGCGGCCGGCGCGACGCCGACAATCGTGACCGGGTGGCCGTCGAACGTCGTCGTCGAGTTGATGATGTCAGGACGACCGCCGAAGCGGCGTCGCCACAAGCCGTCGGCGAGCACGACCTGATCGCCATTGCCCTGAGCGTCGCGTTCCGCCAACGGGCGGCCGAGTGCCATCTGGACGCCGAGCAGTCTGAAGTAGTTCCACGAAACTCTCGCGCCCTGGAGGCGTTCGGGCTCGCCGAGGCCAGTCACGTTGACGATGGTGGGCACCACGCCTGATGACTCGGCAAAGGCGGCGCTGCGGCCGGCGTAGTCGCGAACATTCAGTGGAGAGAACCAGGGCGAGACGCTGCCGTGGTGTCCATAGAACAGCATCACCAGCCGGCTCGGATCGTGATACGGCAACGGTCGAAGCAGCACGCCGTTGACGACCGTAAACACCGCCGTCGTCGTCCCGATGCCGAGCGCGAGGGTCAGAATCGCGATCGTGGCGAACGCGGGCTGCCGCCGCAGGAGTCGCCATCCGTGACGCAAGTCCCGAAACAAGAGGGTCAACGAATCCTCCTCCACCGACTTGTCGCCTTTGACAGGCGGACGTCGGATTATCGGTTGGATGTGGATGCGGAGCAAAAGGTTGACGAGGATGTATGCTTGCCCGCCATGACACCGCTCCCAACCCCGACCCTCCTGGAAGACGCGAAATCAATCGCCGCGTGGATCGTCGAACTGCGACGGCAACTCCATCGCCATCCTGAGTTGATGTACGAAGAAGTCGAGACCAGCCGGCTGGTGCGGGCCACACTCGACGATTTGGGCATTCCCTATCGCCACTCCGTCGCCAAAACCGGCGTCGTCGCGACGATCGGCGTCGGACCAGGACCTTGCATCGCGCTGCGCGCCGACATGGACGCGCTGCCAATCCACGAGGAAGCCGATGTGCCGTTTCGGAGCGAGATCGACGGCAGGATGCACGCGTGCGGTCATGACTGTCACACGGCGATGCTGCTCGGCGCCGCGCGGCTGCTGAAGACGCGCGAATCGGAGCTGCCCGGGGTCGTGAAGCTGATTTTTCAGCCGGCGGAAGAGGGTGGCGCGGGCGCGGATCGGATGTGCGACGAGGGCGCGCTGCACTCGCCCGAGGTCGAACAGATCTTCGGTTTGCACGTCTGGCCTGGCGCCACGACCGGCGTGGTGATGAGCAACGCAGGAGTGATCCTCGCGGCGACTGGCGCGTTCGAGATTACGGTCAAAGGAAAAGGCGGTCACGGCGCGATGCCGCATCTGGCCATCGACCCGGTCTCGTGCGCGGCGAAGATCGTCGTCGAACTGCAGACGATTGTCTCGAGAGAGACGAATCCGTTCGCGCCGACCGTGGTGACGGTAGGTTCGATCCACGGCGGTGATGCGATGAACGTCATCCCCGAAGAAGTCCGTATGAGCGGCACCTTCCGCAGTCTCTCGAAGGAAGACCTGCTGCGCGTGAAGCAGCGGATCGACGAAATCGCGAAGGGCATCGGTGCGGCACACCGCTGCGAGGTGGCCGTCTCCTATCCCATCCCGGAATTCCCACCGACGATCAACGACGAGCCGGCCTGGAACGTCGCGCGGCGCGCGGCAGAACGCCTCGTCGGCGCCGAAAACGTTCGTCGAATGGATCCGATCCTGGGCGGTGAGGATTTCGCGTTCTACCAGCAGCGCATTTCCGGTTGCTTTGCGTTCATTGGAGTCAGCCACGCCGATTGGCAAACGAGGCACAACGTGCACCACCCGAAATTCAAAGTGGACGAATCGGCGCTCCCGATTGGAGCGGCCCTGCACGTCGCGATGGCGCTCGAGGCGCTCGCGGCCCTGGAACCGATTGGGAATGCGTCGCTTCTACTAAAGGAGAGTCGTCACGACGCGTAAGTCAGGTCTGCTGTGGTGGCTGGCTCCCGGCGGACTGACTCTTGTGGTGGCTGCGGTACCGTCCCGGCGGCTGTCCGTACTCGCGTCGGAAGGCACGGCTGAACGCAGCCTCTGATTCGTAGCCAACCGCGGCGGCGATGTCGGCGACGCCGCGGGACGTCCGCTCCAGCGACTTCACTGCCAGCTGCAACCGCCAGCGTGTCAGATATGTCATCGGCGGCTCCCCGAGAAAACGGGTGAAACGTTCGACCAGCGTCGATCGCGAAATGCCGACGGCATCGGCCAGGTCCGCGATCGTCCAGGGATGCGCCACGCGGCCGTGCATCAGCGCCAGGCTCTTGCCCACCACCGCGTCCCGTGCCGCCGCCAGCCATCCCACCTGCTGCTCGGGCAACGTGCCGACATAACGTCGCAGCGTATCGACAAACAGCGCCTCGGACAGCTTGGCGAGCATGGCGTCGCTGCCGACGCGTCCTGATGCGGCTTCGTCGACGAGATGAATGATCGAACTCTCCAGCCAGTGGCCTGAGGAATCGGCGCGGATGTTGACCGCAAACACGGGCGGCAGTCCACCGAGGATAGGCCGGCAGAGATCGGGATCGCAGGTCAGATACCCGCACACGAACCGTGAAA
>DASXGC010000373.1:0-3372 GCA_036489235.1 Vicinamibacterales bacterium | reverse complement strand
TCAACGCGTGCGCGTGGCCCTGCGATCCATATCCGATAATCGCGACCTTGCGCCCCTGAATCAACGCCAGGTCCGCCGAATCGTCGTAATACATCGTCGCCATCTCGCTCTACCTCACAAAAACTGACTCTGGTTGGGTTCCTAGACTGAACAGCTGCTGACGTCGCCGCTGATTTCGGCCGCTGCCGTCGCGGCGGGGCGCGAGCGCGCGCTGCGCGCCGGCAGGGTCCCGCGCGCCATCGCCACGCGTCCGGTGCGTACCAGCTCGATCACGCCATACGGACGCAGCACTTCGACCAGGCTGTCGATCTTGTCTTCCGTGCCGGTGGTTTCGATCACCAGCGACTCGGGGCTGACGTCAACGATGCGGGCGCGATAGACGTCCACCAGCTGCATGACGTCGGTCCGCGCCGCGCCGGTTGCGGCGACCTTGATCAGCGCCAGGTCGCGCGAGATCGACGGCGCCGCGGTGATGTTGTCGACGCGTCGGCACGGCACCAGCTTGTACAGGTGCGCCTCGAGCCGCCGTGCGCCGTACTCGTCGGTATCGACCACCACCGTCATGCGCGAGACGCCGGGCGTTTCAGTGTGACCGACCGTCAGTGATTCGATGTTGAACGCCCGCCGCCTGAACAGCGACGAGACGCGATTGAGGACGCCCGGTTTGTTGTCGACGTAAACAGCAAAGGTATGAAGCATGAGTAACTGTCCCCTCGGCTTCTAGTCCGCCGCGGTTTCAACGATCGGCGACGGCCTGCGGATCATCTTGTGGAGATCCGCGCCAGCCGGGACCATGGGATAGACCGAATCTTCCTGCTCGACCTGGAAGTCAATCAGCGCCGCGCGCTTCTGACGACGGGCCGACTCCACCGCACCATTCACGTCAGCGCGCTTCGTGACCGTGGTTGCCGGGATGCCGAACGCGTCGGCCAGCTTGGCGAAGTTCGGTCCGGTGATCGGCGTCGCGGCGTAGCGCTTGTCGTAGAAGAACTCCTGCCACTGCCGGACCATGCCGAGAAAGCCGTTGTTGATGATCGCGATGTTGATATCGAGGTTCTCCTGAACCACGGTCGCCAGCTCCGCGCAGGTCATCTGAAAGCCGCCGTCACCAACGACCACCCAGACTTCCGCATCGGGACAGGCGATCTTCGCGCCGATCGCGGCAGGCAGGGCGAAGCCCATCGTGCCGAGTCCTCCGGAAGTGATCAACGTTCGCGAGCGATTGTGCTTGTAGTACTGCGCTTCCCACATCTGATGCTGGCCGACGTCGGTGACCACAACCGCGTCGCCGTTCGTGATACGCCAGAGGTCGTTGATCACGTGCGCCGCATAGAGATGGCCATCGTCGGGCAAATTCTGAATGTCGCGGACCGCCGCGTCGCCTTTGAGCGTGTCGATGTGCGACAACCAAGCGGCGCGGTCGCCGCGCTTGACCAGCGGCAACCATTCGTCGAGCGCCTCCCGCAGGTCACGGGCGATCCCGACGTCGACACGCACGTTCTTGTTCAGCTCGGCGCGATCGATGTCGACGTGGATTTTCTTGGCGTTGCGCGCGTACGTCTTGAGGTTGCCGGTGACCCGGTCGTCGAAGCGCATGCCGAGCGCGATCAGCAGGTCCGCCTCCTGAATCGCGTTGTTCACCCACGCCTCGCCGTGCATGCCCATCATGCCCAGGTTGAGCGGGTGCGACGCTGCGACGCCGCCAATGCCGAGCAGCGTCACCGCCACGGGAATCTCCCCCCGCTCGGCGAGTTCGATCAGCTGACGTTCGGCGCCCGAGAGCATCACGCCGTGGCCCGCAAGAATCAGCGGTCGCTCGGCGGCGTTGATCAGTTCGATCGCGTCCCGCACATCGCCGTCACCAGGCAGCGCATCGTCGAACGCTTCGGAGAGGTGGGGCTCGGCCGCCTCCCAGTCCACCTCGCAACTGCCCTGCTGTGCATCCTTGGTGATGTCCACCAGCACCGGGCCGGGGCGTCCCGACCGCGCAACCGCGAACGCCTCGCGAACTGCGGGCGCCACATCCTCGGCGCTGGTGACCAGGTAGTTGTGTTTGGTGATCGGCAGGGTGATGCCGGTGATGTCGGTTTCCTGAAACGCATCCGAGCCGATCAACTTGCTGCCGACCTGTCCCGTAATGCACACCATGGGCACCGAGTCCATCATCGCGGTGGCGATGCCGGTGACCATGTTGGTGGCGCCCGGACCCGACGTGGCGATCGCCACGCCGACCTTGCCGCTGGCGCGCGCGTAACCGTCGGCCATGTGTGTTGCGCCCTGCTCGTGCCGCACCAGGATGTGGCGGATCGGGTACTGGAGCATCGCGTCGTAGGCCGGAAGAATCGCGCCGCCCGGATAGCCGAACACGTCGGTGACGCCTTCGCGCACCAGCGCTTCCCAGAGAATCTGCGCTCCCGTCAGCTTCATGACATCACCTCGAACGGATCGGGTAACCAGCCCTCGTGCGTTTTCCAGCGCGCGTAAGTGCCCAGGGTCCGCAGCATCGGCGCGAATTCGGCGAGATGCGCGAGGGCGCGCGTGCAGGCGACCTCGTCGCGCGCGATCGCCAGGTCGACGTAGAAGAGATACTCCCAGGGACGTCCCTGAATCGGCCGTGACTCGAGCTTGGTGAGATCGATGCCGCGAAGCGCGAACACACTGAGCGCCTTGAACAACGAGGCGGGCTCGTTCGGCAGCGAGAACACGATGGACGTCTTATCGGCCACCGTCTCGTGGAGCGGCAGTGCCCCGACGATGAGGAAACGGGTGATGTTGTCGTCGAAGTCCTGGACCGAGGCCGCGAGCGACAGCAGGCCGAACACCTCGCCCGCCCGGGCCGAGGCAATCGCGCCGGCATCGGTCTGCCCCGAATCGGCGACCATCTTGGCGCTGCCGGCAGTGTCGTAGGTCGCGATCACCTCGACGTTTTTCAGCGTGCGCAGGAAGCGCTCGCACTGGGCCAATCCCTGCGGATGCGAATAAACGCGGCGCAGGCCTTCGAGGGTCGCGCCCGGCAGCGCCAGCAGGTGATGAATCACCGGGAGCTCGACCTCGCCGACAATCGGCAGCTCGTGCGCGACCAGAAGGTCGTAGTTGCGATGAATGCTGCCACCGATGGAGTTTTCGATCGGCAGGATGCCGTAGGTGGTCGGGTCGGACGCGACCGTTTCGAACACCTCCTCGAAGGATCGACACGGGACGAGGTCAGCGTCGGGGCTGACTCGCCGGGCCGCGGCCTCACTGAACGCTCCGGGCTCGCCCTGATATGCAATGCGCTTGGACATAAATTAAAAAGGCCACCTTCCTGCGGATGGTGGCCTGAGTCTGTCCTCTGTCGAAGCCCTCATCTGCCGGCGCCTGGGCGCCAGATAA
>DASXGC010000336.1:0-8086 GCA_036489235.1 Vicinamibacterales bacterium | reverse complement strand
ACTTTTTGCTTCGTCGCGTCGATGCGGACGTGAAACCACCCGGCAGGATCCGGAACCGGCTGGATGGCGGCTTCGTACACGCCTGGCTTGTCCTTGCGCAGTTTCTCCCACGTGTAGTCGGGCCACGCGACGTACTGCACCGCGTGACTGCGCGCATCCGGGTCCTCGTCTGCGAATCGGAACGGACGAAAGTAGACGGCTTCGAACGTCCTGGCGTCCAGGGCGCCGAACGCCAGGCCAACGAAACTCGCTTGCTGTTTACCGCCGCCGCGCAAATCGATCTCCAGCGTGCCTTCCGAGAACTTCAAGTTCTGCACGAGCGCCAGACCGATGTGGCTGCCGACCGCGGGATCACCATGGGGTTTCAGAGTCACGACCGATCCGTCGACGCTGGCGTCGGCGTCGATCACACGCCAACTGTTCGCGTCGTTTACCCGAGTTAGATCGGGAGCCAGGCTGTCCTGCGCGGAGAGAACGGCGATGCAAAAGAGGGCAGAGGCGCGGATCATTACGTCAGTCGCCTAAGCGAATTCCGTGCCCGCCCGATCGCCCGACAAGACGCCGTTCGCGTCCGCAGAGTGACCGCTTTCGGGATCGCACCGTCCCAATGCCGGGCGAATCACCGGCCACCGGTGCGGGCAGCATGTGGACTTCGGCGCTAGGGGATGATCACGGCTGCTCGTCCCCGTTTTTCGACCAGCTTCTTGACGTCCCCGATCATCCGGTCCCGACGCTCGATCATCGCGTCGATTGCGTGGTCATCGATCCAGGGTCCGAGCACGCGGGTCAGATCCTGCCGGGTGAGCGCCAGCATCCGATTCCAGAGCTCCTCGTCCACGCGCGAGATGCCGTGAACGAGGTTCTCCTTGTCGATGAATGCGCGCGAGTGATCGATGAGGATCAGTTCTCCAGGCGGGCCGACCAGGATGTTGCCGGCGTTCCGGTCGGTATTCGCGATCAGGTTGTCGAACATCATCATCTTCCGCAGCGATTTGCCCCAGACCGCGCCCGACGGCACAACCCCGCCCAGCTGCTTGACGCTTTTGATCGACTCGAGCCACATCACCGCCGCTCCGGTCTCGCCGTCGATGGTGCGCTCGACCGCAGGAGGAACCATGTTCATGTCGAGCAGCTTGTCGAGCTCGTAGGCGGCGATCTCGGACTTGTAGCTCTCCCAGTGACCCAGGCGCCTGCCCGGCGGCAGCACTTTCCAGACGAAACTTTCGACTGGCTCGGACGGTTTGAGGTGTGCCCGCCGCGGACGGGTGACGCCGGTACCGATGTCCTCGAGACTCACCACTTCGGCGGTCTTCAAATGCGCTTCTATCGCCGGTGCCCGCCCGAGCCAGGTGGCGACCGACGAGGCCGCGCCCGGCGCCGTTTGCTGCGCGACCAGCGTGGCGAAGCAGACAGCGACTCCAAACGCAGCGCACGAGATGACAAGCGAGGAGTGTCGATGCGTCAAGAATCACCGCTCAGTGCTGCGTTAAATCCCTGACCTCGGACTGACCGAGGTGACCCGAGAGGAATGCCGCGTGCTTGTTCAGCAAGTGGTCGATCAAGAGCTGTGTGTCGATCCCTTTCGTGAAGAAAGCCTCGGCTCCGGCCAGTTCGATCGGATGGGGATCCACGGTGTCGCGTGGGTAAACCGAGAGCCCAAGAATCTGAATGAATGGAAGTTGGACGTGGATGCGGCGCGTCGCCTCGATACCGTCCATCTCCGGCATCGACACATCCATCAAGACGACGTCGGGCCGGAGCGCCTGGGCCTGGGCGATCGCCTCGACTCCATTGGTGGCTTCGCCTACGACCTGAAACTCGGGCCGCGCCTCCAGGATTTCGCGGAAGGTCTTGCGCAGCGCGTGGTGGTCGTCAACGATCAACACCCTCAACGCAAACGAGGGCGTGCTGGTCGTGGCCTGACGCGTCGACAGCGGAATGGCCGCTTGGCTCAACGCAGACTCCGCGCCGACCGGGCTGCGCACAGTATCTCGCGGCGCGATCAGGCGAAACCTCGCCCCGCCGCCTGCGGCGCTCTCGATCTCGAGCCGTCCTCCGAGCAGCGTCAGGCGCTCGCGAATGCTGAACAGTCCCCATCCGACCTGGCTGGCTTTGGCCCGTTCGTCGAGTTCGATCGGGTCGAAACCGAGCCCCTCGTCCGTCACGGTGATGCACAGAGTGTCGTTCGCGCCGAGCGCAAGATCCACCGTGACGCGATCGACCTGAGCGTGTTTGACGACGTTGAACAGGAGCTCCCGGACGGAACCGAACAGCAGCGTCCGTACGTCCTTCCGCGTCGAATTGGCCCGCGGGTCAGCAGAGAACTTCACCTGGAGTCCGTACTTGCTTCTCGACCAGTCCGCCAGCCATTCGAGGGCAGTCGACAACGCCGCAGTATGCAGAACAGCCGGGAACAGCTCTACGCTCAGCGATCGCGCCGCGGCGACCGCCTCCGCGATGTAGTTTCTTGCCTTCACGAGCTGGTCGGCCGAGGAGCCTCGCTGCGCCTCACGCATGATGTGACTCTCGACGTTCACCGACGCCGCGACCAGCAACTGCTGGAGGCCGTCGTGAAGCGTCTGGGCCAGCTCTTCGCGGGCACGCTGCTCGGCGAGCGTCAGGTCGGACGCCATCCTGCTCAACTGAGTCGTCCGTCGTTCCAGTTCCACCGTCCGCTCCTGCAGCGCCGTGTGGCTCTCGTGCAGGGCCGCGTCAATCAGCTTGCGGTCGGTGATGTCGACGGCGGTGCCGGCGTAACCAACGAAGAAACCGTCAGCCCCGTATCGCGGCACACCCTCGGTCACCGTCCAGCGATATTCGCCATCGTGGCGACGAAGGCGATGCTCGATCCGAAAATTCCTGCGCTGATCGAACGCCTTCACATACACCTCTCCGCAGCGGTTTACATCGTCGGGGTGAATCAGGCTGATCCATCGATGTCCCGGCGCCTCGTTTTGCGGCCAGCCGGTGAATTTGAGCCAGGGCTGATTCACGTAGACGATCTGCTTGTCGATGTCCGACATCCAGATCATCACCGGAGCCGTGTTGGCGATGAGGCGAAAACGTTCCTCACTTTCTCGCGCGGCCTCCCGCGCGGCAAGCAGCGGCTGCATCGCCTGATGGCGTTTCAGGGCGTTCCAGAGAATGTGACCGATGGCCCGCAGTGCCTCCACCAGCTCCGGGTTCCACGAAACGTGGCGTTGCATCGTCGCGAATGAGATGGCACCGACACACTCGCCACTCACCTTGAGCGGAACCGATGCCATGGCCTTCACGCCTTGTTGCCGGAGGTACTCCTTCTCGGCCGATGCCTCTTCGGGCAGGTCTTCTACCCGCGAGGCCAGAGAAACCTCACCGCTCAAGAGCTGCCTCAGCCACCACGGCCGCATTTGCCGCGTGACGGTTCGAGAAGGATTCGAGATCTCGGGCACATGCCACGAGTAGGCGACGCGCATCGCGGTGCGATCCTCAGACAGCTCCAGGAGCGTCACGCTATCCATCTCGAGAAACCTGCCGACCCGGTCGAGGCCGTGCGTCATGTTCGAGTCGATGCTTTCTTCCGGAATGGCGATGAACGCTCTCGAAAGGTCGAACAGGAATCGCCCGAATTCGGCCCGACGCCTGGCCGATCGAGCTGACTGCCACTGCTCGCTGCGGTCGCGGACTCGCATGACGAGCTCTTGCGTCGTTCCGACCTGACACCGGGCAATCGACACTTCGCACGGAAACGTGTCTCCGGTGGTTCGGATTCCCCACCACCTGGACCGGACCTCGACCTGGCGAACCTCAAAGTCGGCCTGACGCCAGTGATCCATGCCGGCCCGGTATCGAGCGTGAAGACGCGGCGCAATGAAGCGTTCGAGGTGGCAGCCGATCGCGTCCTGTTCCGAGCAGCCGAACATGCGCTCCGCCGGGGCATTGAAAAAGCGGATTCGACCATCCTCGTCGATAGCGACGATTCCATCCGTCGCCGTCTCGACGACGGCCGCCAGTCGGTCGCGGTGCAGAAACAATGTCTGGTCAGGGGTTCGGTCCGGGCTGTCCATTTCGGAAAAGTCTCTGAATGGGGGTTGAGGTGTAGTATCGGCCGGTGGGGCTCGTGAAAGGAAGTCTGGAATGCGTGTCCTGATTCTTGCCGCCGTGGCCCTGGCCGCGGCGCCCTTGTTGGCGCAGTCTCAGAAAGCTGACCGGCGTCCAGACCTGGATGGCGTCTGGAATTTCGCGACGCTGACGCCGCTCGAGCGGCCCAGTCAATACGCCGACAAGCCGGTGCTGACAGACGCCGAAGCCGAGGTCTTCGAGCGCGAGGCCCTGCAGCGGAACGACGCCGATCGCCGGCCGCCGGCCGGCAGCGACGCCGACGTCGCGCTCGCCTACAACAACGCCTGGTACGACCGCGGCTCGAAAGTGGTCGGCACCAGGCGAACGTCCATCATCACCGACCCGCCTGACGGACGAATTCCGGCACTCACAGCCGAAGGTCAGCGTCGAGCGACGCTGCGCGCCGACGCCAGACGGCAGCACGGCCCGGCCGACGGTCCGGAAGACCGATCGCTCGCCGAGCGCTGTCTCCTGTTTGGCGCGGGTCCACCGATGCTCCCTGGGCCCTACAACAACAACGTCCAGATCGTGCAGACGCGCGATTACGTCGTGATTTCCAATGAGATGATTCACGATGCGCGAATCGTGCCGCTGAACGCGGGCCCGCGCCTGCCGGGCTCAGTTCGCCGGTGGCAAGGCGATCCGCGCGGTCACTGGGATGGCGATGTCCTGGTGGTGGACACGACCAACTTCAGCGATCGAACCAACCTGCGCGGCAGCGATGAGCAACTGCATCTGGTCGAGCGCTTTCGTCGCGTCGACGCCAATACGCTGCTCTACGAATTCACCGTCGATGATCCGACGGCGTTCACGAAATCGTGGAGCGGTGCGATTCCGATGACGAGAAGCACCGAGTCGATCTACGAGTACGCGTGTCACGAAGCAAACTACGCCATGGGTGGCATTCTGCGCGGCGCGAGGGCGCAGGAAAAGCAGTAGGCCGACCAAGGTCGGCCACTACGACCGGCGCGATCACGTCGCGGCGCCATGGCTCAGGAGAAGCGGTAGGAGCCGACCTTGGTCGGCCATCGACGGACGCGCGTGGCGGCTCAGCGCTTCGCGGCGGGGCGCATCATCTGCTCGATCCCGGCCGCGGTACGCGGCAGATCCGCGGACAACACATCGTGACCGCCCGGCGTCACCAGGACGACATCTTCGGCGGTGAACCGCCACCCACGTTCTGGAATCTTGAACGCCGATTCGTACGCCACCACCTGACCGGGAACGAGCGGCGAATCATAGTCGTCGTGGATGTGCAGGTTCATCCCGAGAAAGTGCCCCGGCGTTCCGGTCGCGAGCGTCTTCGCAAACTCCATTGCAGGGCCCTTGAGCCACTCCGGTTGCGTCGCCAGGCGCGAATCGAGCGCCCTGGCTGCGGCGCGATTCGCCTCCTGATACGGTACGCCCGGTTTGATCGCCGCGAGGCCGGCTTCGTAGATGGCGAGGTAGAAGTCGTACGCGAGGCGCTGGTCAGGCGTGAAGCGGCCGCTGACCGGAACCGTCCGCGCCAGATCCGACACGTAATAGTTCGCCTCGGCGCTGTGATCGATCAGCGCCACTTCGCCCGCGCGCATGGTGCGGTTCCGCAGGTCGTACGATGTGTCGACGTCTATAAAACTCCGTAGCCCGTTCGGCCCGGACTGGAGATCCGCGCCGTAAGCGATGAGTTGTGCACCGCTTTTCTTGAAGACGTACTCGATCTCGGCGGCAACTTCCCGCTCGTCGATGCCAGGCGCGACGTGTGCGATGCCGCGTCGCAGCCCGGATGCGGAAATCGTCACGACGCGCCGCATCGCCGCGATCTCGTCAGCGTCGAGCACCTTTCGCAGAGACACCATCGCGGGGACGATCGACTTGACGACGACACCCGGATACCGCCGCTCGAACAGACGGCGGGTCACGTCCTCGCGATAGGTGTCGGGCGCCGCGCCTGGAAGAAACGGCGCGAACACATGCTGTGGGTTGAACGCGGTGGTCAGCGCATCGCTGCGAACCAGAAGATAAACCGGCCTGGACTTGATCATCGACTCGA
Source organism: Vicinamibacterales bacterium (assembly GCA_036489235.1). Classification (GTDB taxonomy): domain Bacteria; phylum Acidobacteriota; class Vicinamibacteria; order Vicinamibacterales; family CAVVIG01; genus CAVQFC01. The sequence continues at coordinate 1,953 of DASXGC010000336.1, read as the reverse complement.
GATCCGACTCCAGCCGCGCCATCGGCACCGGATCGTGCAGGCCGAGGCGACGGACCGCGGCCTGGAGCTCCGCGCCGCCATCGGCATGGCCAGGCGCGGTGGAGGTCGCCGGCGAGTAGATCGTCACGTCATGCGACGCGGGGTCGATCACCACCGCCAGATCGGGAAAGCTGAGACCGGTGAGATAGAAAAAATTTTCCTCCTGCCGGAACGGACCGACCCTGAAGAACGGATCGTTCGCGTGCTCGTCCCAGGCATCAATCGGATTTTTCTCCCCGAAAAGCACCAGCAGACCGTCGCCGGCGAGCGCGGTCAGTCGCGCACGGCGCGCGGCGAACGTCTCGGGATGGAAGACCTCCGCGAGGGTAGGAAACTTGCCGCTGTTCTCGGGCGGCTGCTGACCAGACAAACCGATCGTTGCGCAGGCGATTGCTGCGGCGACTAGTGGAATCCTGATGCGCATCCTCCAGAGTTTAACCGCGACCTGCGCCGCGCAGGGTTGGAGCGTGCGGATCAGCGGCGCGGCTGGAGAACGAGCGTCGCCTCGGCGTTCTTCTCGACCAGTGCCTGGCTGAACGAGTACGGGAAATATTGCTCCGCCGCCCACAATTTGGCGAGGTCGTCGAAGTGGGGGCTGCCAGGCTGGCCCGACTGACCGGGAGCGCTGGTGCCGATCGATCGATCCCAGTCGGCAACGTCCATCACCTCGCGGAACGTGGCGCCTTCGGTCTGGCGCGTGCCGGCGCCGCCCGTCGCGAAGACGGTATCGGCATAGCCGGCCCGCGGGAATGGTCCGATGTTGAATCGCTGCCGTGCGGCGTCGCTCGTGGGCGCCAGCGCATGTTGGAAAGTCGCGGTGTGGATCCGGCCCCAGGTCCACTGCGTCATGTCGGTCCCGAGGCTCTGGTTCAACGACGCCATGGCGGCCGCCAGTGCGGACTCGAGCAGACGGTCGCGTCCTTTGGACGGTGATGGGCCGAACCAGGCCACGGACGGCTTGGTCAGCGCGGGGACGAGCACGTGCGTTTCGACGTTCTGAACGTAATCCGCGACCAGCTTCGGATTCAGATGCGGTTCGACCAGCCGGCGAAACAACTCCTGCTCCCAGGCGACGTACAGCGTGGCCGCCGCCGAATCGCGCGTGAGACGACGGTCCCAGGTCACGAGCGTGGTGCGCGCCTGCTCGGTCGTGGCGTCTTTGAACGAGAGCGCCTGCAGCAGTGGCACGAGTTGCTCGGCCTTCCAGGGAGTCGAGTCGTGCTGCAGCCGCGCCAGATCGTCAACGGTCAGGCCGTTTCTGCCACTGAGCACTTCGCGAATGCGGTTGATGCGCGCCGGCGGCGTCCACGACGAATATCCGATGTTGGGCGGCGACGCCGGTCCGAGCGTGTCGTTGTTGGCGGTGGCCAGGAATCCGGCGTCCGGGTTCAATTCGTGCGGCAGATCGTCGAGCGTCCGCCACCCTTGCCACTCGTGCTCGCCGGTCGCACCGGCAACGGGATAAACGCCCTGCCAGTTCTGTCGCACTGGCACGAGCGCCGCCGCCTGGTAGCCGATGTTGCCGTCAACGTCGGCGTACACGAAGTTTTCGCCCGGCACCTTCCACCGCTCGAGTGCGCGTCTGAACTCCTGCCAGTTGGTCGCGCGATCGAGAGAGAGCGCGCCCAGGTAGCCGGCGGTTCCCGGCTCGCCGCCGACGAATCTCAACGCGTACGCGAGGTGCCGCTGCGGGTCAGTCGCCACGACAGGACCGTGCGACGTATAGAAGTGCTCGACAGAAACCGCTTCCGTTCGACCCTTCACGCGAATCTGGTCCTTCACCACCACCATGTCCTCGAAGCGGCCGCCCGACTTCACCTGCCGCGGGTTCGTCGGATTCAGTTCCTCGACGTAGAGGTCCTGGACGTCTGCGGAAAAAATCGTCAAGCCCCACGCGATGCGGTCGTTGTGCCC
>DASXGC010000327.1:0-4215 GCA_036489235.1 Vicinamibacterales bacterium | reverse complement strand
CAGTGCATTCTGCGCCTCGTCTATCAGATTGGAATTGAGCAGCGCCGTGATCCGCTCGACCTTCAGCGAAGGCAGGTTGGTGGTGTCGTGACGCGCCTCGTAGAACGGAATCCAGTCGCGGGCAAAACTGATCACCGCCGCCGACCGGCCCAGGAGGTTGCCGGCGTTGGCGTACTGAAAGGCGAGCAGGCTCAGCGTCGTCAGCTGAAGTCCTGGTGCTTCGTTCGCCTCGAAGAGTTCGATCCCACGCCGGTGCAGCGCGAAGGCCAGTTCGGATCCCAATTCCGGATTCTGGCCGGCGCAGTAGCGCATCGCCAGCAGGCCGAGCGCGACGATCGGCATGCCCGGGTTGTCGCCTGCGAGCAGCGGGCCGATGGTCGCCTTCATGCCCCCGTCGGCGCCCAACGCATCCAGCAGCGCCAATCGCTCGGGCGCCGATCCGTGCACGAGCGTCTCGTAGATCGCGGCGGCGGTCGTCATCGACTCACCTGGTGACGCCACTCAGTGATGGTTCATCGCTCGCATCAGGCCCACCGTCAGGTCGGCCATCCGGGTGTTGTGAGCTTGCAGCGAGGTGGTCATCTGGTTCTGGCGTGACACCTCGTTAGATGCCTGGGCAAACGACGGTGGCGTGTAAGGTGGCGCCGCCGAAGTCGCCATCTGTCGAAGCTGTGTCACCTGCGCTGCGGCGGCCTGGCTCATCGCGATCGATTGCGCCTGTGCCAGCACCGGGTCGAGCATCGCCAGCATCTGGGGAAGTTCGAAGGCCCACTGCTGTACCACCTGGGCCTGCTGCCACGGCTGAAGAATCGGAAATTGCATGCGGATCGACTGAAGGATCATCGGCGCGTTGGCGTACCAGGCGCGTGTCGGCGGCGGCAGATACGGATACCACGTCGCCAGGTGGGTACGCCAAAGCGGCCGCACGATCGGCGTCACGTCAATCAGATCGACGCCGCGAACCACGGCGGCAATGAAGTCGATGGCGTCGATTGCGGCATCGGCCGCGTCCGAGGTCAAAGGCGGGGGTCCATCGTGCAGCAGGATATTCGTCACGGTTCCACCTCCCTGTTACGGCGGCTACGTTACTTGAATCCTTAGTGTGCCTTCCAGCCTGATCGTTACGTCACGGCCGCTTTAATCCCAGAATCGAAAGCCGAGCCTGGTCAGCAGCTCCTTGTCGGCGCCGACGTAGACGAAGTACTTGTCGTCCACCGTGAAAATCGCCTCAGGGTTCGGGATCAGGTGCTCGATCCCGCCGGTGCAGATCGGCGCGTCCCAGCAGCCGGGTGCGCCACTCTGGTTCGTGTAGCCGACCACCGCCACGGTTTCTCCGCTTGCGAGGGCCCGATCGACCTCCTTCACGTACGGCGGATATTTGCCGAGTGGGTCGGACCGCGACAACACTCGCTCGTTGCTGTAGAAGCTCAGTTGCGTGTCGAGCATCCCGTTCTTCGAGAACACGCGACGGACATCCTTGACCTGGAGGTAATTGAACACCTGCTGGAGCCGCTTCGCTTCGCTCCAGCGCTGCGGCGGGTTGGTCCAGAGGAAATTGAATGCCTTGAACTCGTTCGCGGACGCCGAGCCGAGCACGATCATCACGGCTGTAATCGCGAACAATGCCTGCCTCGGCACGAGCCGCCGATCGGCGAGGTCCAGCAATTCGATGGCCGCAAGCGGCACCAGCAGACCAGTCAGCGGTAGCAGATACCTGGCGTCGCGTGCGGCGAGCAGGATCCATACAGCAGCCAGCGTCGCCGTCATCGACACGAACAACACCGCCGACAGCGACGAATGTCGGCGCGCCAGCAACCTGTACAACTGCACCAGCAGCGTCATCGCAATCGCGCCGCACCAGATGACCGCCAGCGCGATTGTCGCCGGGCCTGGCGGATCGATCGCCCAGTACAGGTAATACGAACCAGTCAGCATCAGATAGGTTTGGCGCGCGACATCCGGCACCGAGGCGAGCAGTGCCGGGTTTCCGACCGTAGGACCGTTCCACGGCAGGTCCGGCGCCGAGGTTCCGAACTTGATCAGAAGCGCGAGGGCGCCTGCCACCGACAGGTAGCCGATCGCCCACGACAGTCGGCGCCGCGACACCAGCACTACGAAGACGATGGGGAGGAGACCGGGCAACCAGAGGGGTTGGGCCAGGTAGACCACGGCGGTGAGGGCGCCGGCGCCGAGCCAGCGCAGCATGGTGTCGCGATCGCGATCGCCGAGGATCAGCCACACCAGCACGGACGAAGCGGCAAACGCGGTCAGATATCCGCCACCCATTCGCAGCGACCACACAGCCCAGGCTGGATTGAGGACAAAGACGACGGTGATCCAGAAGCTTCGAGTCGCACTCAGCACGCGCGACAGGGCCAGGAACACGAACACGACGCCGACGGTCCACAGCGCGAGGCCAGCCACCTTCAGCGGCAGGGCGCCGACGCCCGCGACGAGAAACGTCAGCGCGCTCACGATCGTCTCCACCGGCGAGAAGGCGTAGTGCTGACCGTAGAAAAAAATCGGAAACTCTCTTCCCTGGAGCACGTGTTTGGCCATCAGGCCAAGCACGCATTCGTCGCCGTCGGCGAGGAGGTTCGGGCTTCGGAGCTGGGGAAGTCGGGACAGCACGCAGATCGCGGCCAGAGCCAGGCCGTAGATGACCGTGGGAAGTGTGTCGTCCCGCCGCCTTGAGAGAGGCGTTCGATGGAACCACGATCGTGAAGCGCTGCCGGCGTTCATGGGAATGTGAACGTCGAAAGCATAGACCATCCCACTTCGGGAGGAAGGTCGGATAGGCTACGCCGATGGATGTGGTGGCGACCGCGCTGAGGGCCTGGGAGAACTTCTACGTCATCATCGGCTCGTCTGCCGGTGCGTTGATCGGACTGCAGTTCGTCGTCATGACGCTGATCAAGGACAGCGGCGGCGCTCGCAGCACGAGGGAAATCGACGCCTTCGGCACGCCGACCGTGATCCACTTCATGGCGGTTCTGGTCGTGTCGCTGATCCAGAGTGCGCCGTGGCCGGGGATCGGATCGATGCGGGTGACAATCGGGTGCTGCGGCGTTGCCGGCATCGTCTACGTCGCCATCGTCATTCGCCGCATGCGCGGGCAGGACGGCTATCAACCGGTGGCCGAGGACTGGGCGTGGCACGCGGTGCTGCCGTTGGTGGCGTACCTCGTCCTGCTCGGCGCCGCAGCGATGATGCACACCGGCCTGTCAGGGTCACTGTTTGCAGTCGCCGCCAGTGCGCTGTTGCTGTTGTCCGTCGGCATTCACAACGCGTGGGATACCGTCACGTACATCACGGCCGGCGGACTTCAGGCTGGCAAGGGTACCGAGCAGGCGCCGGCGAGCAGCGACGTATCGAACCAGCAGGGCTGATCGCGGGTCTTCAACGACGCCGATCGCGCGCGTCGGCCTGATCTCTTAGGTGGAGGTGCGGGTGACGTTTTCCGCGCGCGGGCCCTTGTCGCCCTGAGTGGGTTCGAAGGTGACGCTGTCGCCTTCGCGCAAGTCCGCGATGCCTTCGCCGAAGATCGCGCTCTGATGGAAGAAGTAGTCCTGGCCGTTCTCGCCTTTGATGAAACCAAATCCCTTGTCGGTGCGCAGCGTTCGAATCTTTCCGTTCATGGTCGCCTTGTGTGTGAATTGCGTTTAGCCGTCGAAGGTGGCCGCTCGAAGGGGAGCGGCACCAGCCGGGCAGAATAGTGTCGCACAGACCAATCGAGGTTGAAACCGTTGGCGGCGGGCGGGCCAATTCAGGACCGTGCAAAGGCGTGGCAAGATAGGGCTTCACGCCATAGGCGCCCGTAGCTCAGTTGGATAGAGCACCGGCCTTCTAAGCCGGGGGTCCCGAGTTCGAATCTCGGCGGGCGCACCACTTTTCGCTCGTGGCTTGCAACGGGATTGCAACGGTTTGACGGGAGGGGCGCTCAGCTCGTGTTGAGCGCCCATTTCGTTTCTAGCGGGTCTGACGTCGGGCAAGGCCCCAGCTCGACCCCGCTCTGGCTCGCCCGCGCAACGTCATCCTCGCAAGCTTCCCTTGGGCATCCCCGACTACTCGCTCTCGGGAAGCGACTCGTGCCAATCAGCGACCTGCGCAAAATACTGATCAACGGCAGGTATCCATCCTTCGGCAGGTCGCTGAAACGTCGCCAGATGTTGCAGTAGCAACGTCTTGAACTGTAGGAGCGCGTGATCCCCGACT
>DASXGC010000286.1:0-4365 GCA_036489235.1 Vicinamibacterales bacterium | reverse complement strand
AACTCCATCGGAGTGGGAACGAGCGAGGACGGCGAGTTGGTGGCGCAGAGCAAGAGCCTCGAGCAGGAGGTCTCGGCGCCTGGCCCCAGCCGATGGAAGGGCACCCCCCATCCTGATGACGGCTCGCATGGGCGGTAGCGTGCCGACCGGCGACGGCCCACGACAATGATTTTTGACTGGAGGCAATATTGGCAAGGCACACCGCCCGGCAATTTTCCGTAGATCTGCCCGCGGCCGGATTTTGGCACAGCGGTGCGTCCAGAAAAGGCAGATATGTTCAGTGGGAGACAGTCCCACCGGAGGAAAAGTCAGGAACCTTCGTAGCTTGGGTCGCATCCGTGGAGGAAACGAAGCGGATGAAGCCGACCGACAAAGCCATCAATGAGGATGGTGAGCGAGTCACCGGGCCGCAACGTAAGTGAACCCAGTGGTGGCCTCGACAGAAAATTGAAGACCGGAGGCCGAGCCCTCTGCTGTGGGGCGAAGGCAGCATGACGAGCCGCGGGCTGACCGAGGCGGCTTGCTCACTCCGGCGGGGTGGTTAGCGGCCCACGCGATATGATCGCGATTCGACAGGCGAGAAACTGCGGGCGGTGCGGCGTGCGTAGAATGGCGGGGCCTCCGGGAACCGAGCCCGACCCGCCACTGGTGCGCTGCAGCCCGTTGGTTAGCGTGGGCCGGGGATTCGCGGCATCGTCATTGGTGACACGCCGTTCGCACGACGTGATCCCGTTTAGGAGATTGCCACTCATCCGCATCCCTGTTCTCGGAGGCTGTCGCCAGTCTACAGGAGCCTCCCATGAAGCGAAATCGCCGTCGTCCGTCAGGAAAGTCGCGCACGTCACCCGCCGCGCTCGAACGATTACATCCCGACACCGCCGGCATCGATTGCGGCGCGGCCGAACACTTCGTCGCGGTCCCGCCCGATCGGGATGCGACGCCCGTCCGATCGTTCGCGACGTTCACGGGCGATCTGCACCGACTCGCCGAGTGGCTCACCGCGGGCCGCGTCACGCATGTCGCGATGGAAGCGACGGGCGTCTACTGGATTCCGATTTTCGAGATCCTTGACGCGCGAGGCTTCCAGGTGATCCTCGTGAACGCGCGACACGTGAAGAATCTCCCTGGGCGTAAAAGTGATGTCTCCGATTGCGAGTGGCTCCGGGACCTTCACATCCTGGGTTTGCTACGGGGCAGTTTTCGCCCGGCGGATCAGATCGTCGCCCTGCGCGGCTATCTGCGCCACCGGACCACGCTCATCGAAAGCACGGGGGCGCTGGTGCAGCGGATGCAGAAGGCGTTAATCCAGATGAACGTCCAGCTCCCGTTGGTCGTGAGCGACATCACGGGGGTAACGGGCTTACGGATCCTCCGCGATATTGTCGCCGGCCAGCGTGACCCCCAGCACCTCGCGCAGCATCGCGATCCTCACTGCCGCGCGTCGGCTGCCGAGATCGTAGCCGCGCTGATGGGCAACTACCGCGCCGAACACGTCTTCGTCCTGCAGCAGAATCTGGAGCTCTTCGATGCGTACCAACGGCAGCTCGCGGCGTGCGACACCGCGATCGAAGCCCAGCTCGCTCGGCTCACCGCGACGGCGTCCCCCCCGCCGACGCCCCTGCCGCCACCGCGCCGTCGTCCAAAGGCGCGTGAGAAGAACGAGCCGCGATTCGATCTCCGCACGCCGCTGCACCAGCTCACCGGTGCCGACCTCTCGCAGATTGACGGCATCGGTCCGTACAACGCGCTCCGGCTGCTCTCGGAGATCGGGACCGATATGAGCCGGTGGCCCACGGAGAAGCATTTCACGTCGTGGCTGACGCTTGCGCCGCACAACAAGATCTCCGGTGGACGCCTCCTCAGCAGTCGCACGCAGCCGTCGGCCAATCGCGCCGCCGCGATCCTCCGCCTCGGCGCCATGAATCTCGGACGCACACAGACCGCACTCGGCGCGTTCTATCGTCGCTTGGCCTTTCGCGTCGGCAAAGCCAAAGCCATTACCGCAACGGCCCGAAAACTTGCGATCCTCGTCTACCGCACCTTGAAAGACCGTTTCGTATACGCGGACCCGGGGGCCGATGCGTACGATGCGCAACATCGCACGCACGTCGTTCGTCGCCTGCGCCAACGCGCACAGAATCTCGGATTTGGCCTCATCAATCTTTCAACCGGCGAGGTCGTCGAGGGAGCAGTTTCTTAGGAGGGGCAGCACGGTGACAAGGGCATATCAGGCAACTGGAGAAACCGTCCTCGTCCCATCGAGAAATCGGTGGAGCAGGTCAGTCGTATAACCGGCGACCCCGGGAAAACGGCTGAAGACGAGACGGTGGCGGCCAGGCTCGTAGTAGCGACGAAGCGGGGTAACGCCGTGGAGCGAAGGGGCCTTGCTGCATCCGATGTCTTCACCAAGGGGAGGCAGGGGTGCGATGACAAAGACACCCATCACGCTGCAAGACCTGCGACGAAGACTGTACGTCAAGGCGAAGGCAGAACCATCGTGGCGATTCTGGGGATTGTATGGTCACGTCTGTAAACGAGAGACGCTTGGCGCCGCCTATGAGATGGCCAAACGGAACGACGGAGCTCCAGGTACCGATGGGGTCACGTTCGAGGCTATCGAGGCGGCTGGCGTGGACGCGTTTCTCGACCAGCTTCGCGAGGAGCTGGTGCAGCGCGGCTATCGACCCCAACGGCCGCGGAAGGTCGGGATCCCGAAAGAGGGCGGAAAGGTTCGCCAGCTTTCCATTCCGTCGATCCGCGACCGGGTGGTCCAGGGGGCGCTCAAACTCATCCTGGAACCCATCTTCGAGGCCGATTTCCAACCGGGGTCGTTTGGCTACCGACCGAAGCAGTCCGCGCACGCGGCGGTCCGGCGCGTCGCACAGGCAATCGTCCAGGGCAAGACCTACGTCATCGACCTCGACTTGCGATCGTATTTCGACACGGTGCGACATCACATCGTGCTCGCGAAGGTGGCACGTCGGGTCAGCGATGAGGCGGTGCTGTGGCTCCTGCGACTGATGCTGAAAGCGTCGGGGCGACTGGGCGTTCCGCAAGGTGGCGTGATTTCGCCGTTGCTCAGTAACGTCTACCTCAACGAGGTGGACATCATGCTGGAACGCGCGCAAGCGGTCACCCGCGAAGAGGAGTGGACGCGCGTGGAATACGCGCGGTTCGCTGACGATCTCGTCGTGTTGGTGGACGCCCATCCGCGACACGCCTGGCTGCGTACGGCGGTGGAACGACGGCTGCGCGAGGAGTTCGGCAAGCTCCAAGTCGCAGTGAACGAGGACAAGAGTCGACGCGTCGACCTCACGCAAGGCGAGCGCTTCGGATTTCTCGGGTTTGAGTTCCGTCGGATTCGCAGTCGGCGCGGTCGATGGATGCCGCGGCGCACGCCGCAACGAAAGAAGCGGACGGCGTTGCTGCGGACGCTCAAGCCCGTATTTCGAAGTCATCGGTCCCGGCCTATCAGCGAGGTGATTGCCCGCATCAATCCCATCCTGCGCGGCTGGGTGCACTACTTTGCGGCCGGCCATTCCAGCCGGTGTTTCTCCTACATTCGCAACTGGGTGGAGAAGAAGATTCGGGCCCACCTGGCGCGCACGTGCCAGCGTCACGGGTTCGGCTGGAAACGGTGGAGCAACGCGTGGTTGTATGGGACGCTCGGGCTCTTCTCTGGCTACCGGGTCGTCTATCACCATGGCGAGGCAGCCGCTCCAGGCCGAACGGCCCCATAACCCTTGCCGCGAAGCGGTGCAGGAGCGCGTAGTGCGGCAAATCCGCATGCTGCGTGCGATGTGGCGGGAGCTGGAAACGGGACTACGGCCACTCCTAATCGGGCACGAAGGGGGAAACCTCGGACACAGCCAAGGAGCGACCTACGGGTTACCGCGCCAGTTCCCGACCCTACCGAGGTCGGCTCTAATGGACGCGGACTCGGTAGGCGAGCATCTGGTCGATGACGAAAGCCATCGCATTGTCCCTGTCGGCGAATCGTTCCTTCTGGACCACGACGCCGTTCAGTGTGAGGGTAATGTCGATGTCGTCTGCGGACACGACGGACCAGTAAATCATCAAGCCCTGTTCCCAGATGATGACGCACTTGGAACTGTCCCGGTCGTCCGACCCAGGCATGGCGCGGCACGCTAGCACAGGGGCCATGAACAGATCATGACGCGCGACGAAGCGGCCAGCGTCCACGACGTCGTCGGCAAATGGTTGACGGCCGCGCAGGCCAAGGCGAAATTCGACCACGGCAACACCTTGGATCTTGCGCATGCCGCGCGTCGCACTACTACTGTGACGCTGGAGGGTAGAGCGGCGGAGTTGGTCGACGTTGCTCGGCACACGTCGCCAGCGATT
>DASXGC010000249.1:0-10115 GCA_036489235.1 Vicinamibacterales bacterium | reverse complement strand
CGATCGCGGCGTCGCGTCGACGGTCAGGCGGCCGGACGTACCGAGCGGATCGTAGCGGACCGTGATGTGCGGTACGCGCAGATCGCCGACGATCAGCAGCCGCGACGGCTTGCGGAGATCGAGTTTGACGTCATAAATCAGCGCGAGGGCCCGGCTGACGAACTCTTCCGGCACGAGCCATCGGCGTCCGGCGCCGCGTGCCGGCGCAGCCGGCAGCGACACTAGGCGTCCCGACACCGAGGCCAGCGCCTGCTCGGGCGTCAGGATGATCGTCTTGCCTTTGTAGGAAACGGTGATGGCGCCGGCTTCGTCGCGAACCGCCAGCTGGAACGCGGATGCCAGATCGTCGAGGGCGATAAACTCCTGGCCGCCGACGAGCGTCACTGCGAGCGACCGTCGTCCGTCTTTCGCGAACAGGGTCAGTGGCGGCGGTGGCGCAGACTGGCTCGCCAGGCCCACCGCCAGCGTGGCGAACAATGCGATTGTGGCAGCGGCGGTAAGGAGTGGAAGCGGACGAGCGTTCAATGGAAGATCTCGGGCTGCCGAGATCTTCCATTGTATCAGTCCGTCAATCGATCACGCGTCGCGTAGCGACGACGCCAAGGATCAGGAATACGAGAAACAACAGCAGGAATAGTCCCGCGAGCATTTTGGCGATGCCGATCGACGCGCCCGCCACCGTGGTGAACCCGAGCATGGCCGCCACCAAGCCAATTACCAGAAACACGACAGCCATCTGCAACATGACGTCAACCTCCACGTCCCGCTACTGCCAAACCCGTGCCGAGTCACGGATGAGGCAGCGCGCGGACGTGAGCGCTATCGCACGTCGGCGTGGTAGGTGATCGTATCCCCGGCGCGGACGTTGAGGTCCACGGAGGTGGGCGTATGGCCTGCCATTCTCAGTTCGAGCTGGTGTTGACCAGCCTGGAGCGTCAGGCGCTGATTGGAAGCCGAGTAGTCGGACGCGAGCCCGACGTAGTACCCGTCCACAAAAACTTCGGCATCATTCGGTGCACCGAGGATACGCACGCCGCCGAAGCCGGCCGAGGGGGGGCCTCCGGCCGATGGCGCTCCACCCGACTGTGCTCCACCCGACTGTGTCTCGGGCGGCGGTGCTCCGTATGACGGTGCTCCGGGCGCCACGTACCCGGTCGGCGGCGGGGCATAGGTGTAACCGTAGGCTGGGTACGAAGATGCGTACCCGTATGGATAGCCATAGCCATATGGATAACCGTAGTACCCGTAGTAGCCGGCGCCGTAGTAGGGGTAGCCGCCGTAGAAGCCGATTCCGAATGAGAAGCTGGCGCCGTAGCAGCAGCCGTAGCCGTAGCGGTAACCGTAGTACGGGTAATAGCCGCGGTAACCATAGTAGCCGCCGGGGTAGTAACGCCCGCCGCCCGGATAACCTGGATACCCTGGACGCCCGACAACAACGGCACCGTTCGTTCGGGGTGCGGCGTGACCGACGGCGGCGCCACCACCGCCGTGGCTTCCGCCGCCGCCTGCTGCGTGCCCTCGCGACTGCGCCCACGATTCGCCTGACAGCGCGAATGTGGAGGCAACAACGACGATGACGACCTTGACCAATTTACGGTAATTCATGGCGGACCCGACGACTGAGGCGGCGAAGCTGGCAACCCCATTCTAGCGCAGAAATGCGCCGCCGGGGGCCGGGGTCAAAGCGGGTAGTAGCGGACCAGCCATTGCGCCACACAAGCCGGCTTGTCGCCACCCTCCCGCTCGACCGTAACCAGCCAGGTCACCTGAACCCCACCGTCCACATCAGTCACCGCGGCCGGCACGATTCGCGCCCTGACCCGAGACCCGACCGGCACCGGCGACACGAACCGGACCTTGTTCAGGCCGTAATTGATGGCCATCCGCAACCCGGTGAACTGAACTGCGTCGCGCATGAGCGTGCTGACCAGCGACAACGTCAGGAAGCCGTGTGCGATGGTGGCCTTGAACGGCGACTCGGCCGCCGCTCGCACGGCGTCGACATGAATCCACTGATGATCGCCGGTCGCGTCCGCGAACTGATCGATTCGCTCCTGCGAAATCTGGAGCCAGTCGCTGACCGCGATCTCCTCGCCGACCCGGTCCGGCAGCGTGCGAACGTCGAGCGCGATGGTCACGCGTCAGCCGCCTGCCGGCTCGCTGTAGAAGCCTCGTCCCTCGGCCACCAGCCGTTCGAGCAGCGGCGCCGGCTCCCAGTAGTCGCCGAACCGCGCGCGATACTCGTTGACGCGGGACAGGACCGTCGCCAGCCCGATCGTTTCCGCGTAGAACATCGGCCCGCCGCGATAGCGGGGGAAGCCGAACCCGTAACAGTAGATGACATCGATGTCGCCGGCGCGCGTCGCGTAGTGCTCCTCGAGCACGCGGGCGCCTTCGTTGGCCAGCGCGGTGGTGATGCGCGCGACGATTTCTTCGTCCGAGACCGGACGCTGCGAGATGCCGCGACGTTGGGCCTCTTCCTGCGCCAGCCGATCGATGAGCGGATCCGGCGTCCGGTTGCGTCCGCCGGGGCCGTCGTAGCTGTACCAGCCGGCGCCGGTTTTCTGGCCGTAGCGTCCCATCTCGTACAGTCGGTCGGGGATCGCCGACTGCGGACCTTCCGCGCGCGACTTGCCGAGCGATGCCAGGTACTGGCGGATGCGCGCGCCAACGTCGATCCCGGCGATATCCTGCATCCCGAACGGCCCGACCGGCAGACCGAAGTCGGTCAGCACCCGATCGATCTGCGGCACGCTCGCGCCTTCCTCGAGCAGCAAGTACGCCTCGCGCATGTAGTAGGCGAGCATGCGGTTGGCGACGAATCCAAAACAGTTGCCGACCACCACGCCGATCTTGTTGAGGGACTTCGCGAGCTTGAGCGACGTCGCGATCACCTCCGCACTGGTCCGCTTGCCGCGAACAATCTCCAGCAGCTTCATCACGTTCGCCGGGCTGAAGAAGTGGTGGCCGATGACCTGCGTCGGCCGGCCGCTGGCTCGCGCGAACTCGTCGATGTCGAGGGTGGAGGAATTGGTGGCCAGCACGCAATCCGGCCGGGTCACCCGGCCCAGGTCCGCGAAGGTGGCCTTCTTCAGGTCCATGTTCTCGAACACCGCCTCGACGACGATGTCGACTTCGTCGAAGTGATCGTAAGACGTGGTGGGCGTGATCAGCGCCATCGTCCTTTCGACCTGCTCTGCCGTCATCTTGCCTTTCGACATCGTCACGTCGTAGTTCTTGCGGATGGTGGCCAGACCGCGTTGCAGCGACGCCTCGTCAACCTCCTTGAGAAGCACCGGGATGCCGGCATTGGCGTAGGTCATCGTGATGCCGCCGCCCATGGTTCCGGCGCCGATCACCGCCGCACGCGCGATCGGTTTCACCGGCGTCCCCTTCGGTACGTCCGGCACCTTCGCGACGTCGCGTTCGGCGAAAAACAGGTGACGCAGCGACTTCGATTCGGTTGCGACCACGCAGCCGGCGAACAGCTCGCGTTCACGGACCGATCCAGCGTCGAACGGATTGCGCAGGCCGGCTTCGATCGCGTCCACCACGGCGAAGGGCGCCTTCAGTCCCCGCGCGGTCTTGGCCAGTGTCGAACGCATCGCGGCGCACGCCTCGAGGGCGCGACTCACGCCTTCCGCGCTGATGACGATGTCGCGGACCTTGCGGATCTCGCCGGCCGCCGCCTTCGTCTTCGCGAACGTGATCGCGCCGTCGAGCAACGCGCCGTCCACGACGTGATCCACGATGCCGGCGCTCAAGGCCTGCGGTGCGGCGACCGACTTGCCGCCCGTGCACATCGTCAGGGCCAACTCCGCGCCGCACAGTCGGGGCAATCGTTGCGTGCCGCCAGCCCCGGGAATGATCCCCAGCAGGACTTCCGGCTGTCCGACCTTCGCGTCCCGGACCGCGACTCGAAAATGACAGGCCTGGGCGACTTCGAGGCCACCGCCGAGCGCGTTGCCGTGAATCGCGGCGACCAGCGGCTTGGTGGCGTCTTCGATGCGTTTCAGCAGGGCGTGCGTGCCCGCCGATCGGGCCATCGAATCGTCGGGTGTCTTCAGCAACTCGAACGCCTTGATGTCGGCGCCGGCGATGAAGGTCGTGCCGGCCCCAATCAGCACCAACGCGACGGCCGACGGATCGGCGACGCCCTGCCGGACAGCGTCTTCGATCTGCCCCCACACCTCGGGCGCCAGTGCGTTGACCGGTGGGTTGTCGATCGTCAGGACGGCGACGCCGTCTTTCACTGCGTAGTGCACGAGGTCCGCCATGTCAGCTCCGTGAGAAAGACTGCGTCGGGTTAGGGCTCGAGGGCGCCGCGCGGTGCCTCAACCACGATACAGGTCGTGGTGCCGTGCGCGTAGAGCTTGCCGTTTTGGTCGTGAATGCGGCCTTCGGACGTCGCCGTGCGCCCGCCGAGGTGAACGACGTGCGCTTCACAGCGAAGCGGTCCGGCCGCGATCGTCAACGGGCGGGTCAGGTTGATCTTCAGCTCCAGGGTGGTGAAGCGCCGGCCGGCCGGCATCATCGTATTGATGCAGCAGCCCAGCGCCGAGTCGAGGAGCGACGCGGCGAAGCCGCCGTGCGCGACCCCCTGGCCATTGTAGTGTTCGGGCCGCACCGTCGTCGTGAACACGACGCGGCCGGCTTCCGCTTCCGACAACTGGAAGCCGAGCAGGGCGACGAACGGCGGTGGCTCGACCTGACCGGCGATCATCATCTGGAAGTATTCCAGGCCGCTGAGTCCCTGGCGAATCTCTGTCATCGGACGTTTACCCGTGTTCTTCGCGCAGTACGCGATAGAGAATCTTGCCGACCGCGCTCATCGGCAGCGTCTCGCGGATTTCGACGGTGCGTGGCACCTTGTACTCGGTCAGCCCGCTCCGGCAATAAGCGACGAGTTCGTCGGCCGACACGGTCGCGCCCGGCTTGAGCGCCACGCACGCTTTCACGGTTTCGCCGTGGTACGAATCCGGGATTCCGATTGCCGCCGCGAGACGAATCGCCCGGTGCTGATACAGAACGGCTTCGATCTCTGACGGGTACACGTTGTATCCGTCCACGATAATCATGTCCTTCTTTCGCTGGACGATCGAGGTGAAGCCGTCAGCATCGATGACTGCGATGTCGCCGGTATGGAACCAGATTCGGCCGTCAGCGTCGGCGCGGAGCGCCTGAGCGGTTTCGTCGGGCTGGTTCCAATAGCCCCGCATCACCTGCGGTCCGGCGATACAGAGCTCGCCGTCTTCGCCGGGCGGCAGTTCGCGCTCGCCGGTCTCGACGTCCACGATCTTGAGATCGGTGTCGGGCATCGGCAGGCCAACCGTGCCGAGCTTGCGCAGGCCGAGCTGCGACGTCGAATGCGTGACCGGTGATGTCTCCGACAGACCGTAGCCTTCGGTCAACGGCCGGCCGATCCGGCGTTCGAACTCTGCAAGCACTTCGACCGGGCACGGCGCGCCGCCGCTGTTGAAATGACGCACGCGATCGAGCCCGAACTCGCCGACCCGCGGGTGATTCAGCAACGACACGAACAGCGTCGGCACGGCGGGGAAGTAGGTCGGACGAAA
Organism: Vicinamibacterales bacterium; assembly: GCA_036489235.1. Classification (GTDB taxonomy): domain Bacteria; phylum Acidobacteriota; class Vicinamibacteria; order Vicinamibacterales; family CAVVIG01; genus CAVQFC01. Next base: position 4,539 of record DASXGC010000249.1, on the reverse strand, counting down.
TTGGCGGATCGATGCCAGCACCTGGTCGGGATCGTACTTGGGATGGATCACTTGAAGAGCGTTGATCGAGATCCCCATCATCATGCAGACCGTGAATGCGTAGATGTGGAAGTACGGGATCACCACGAGGTAGCGTTCTTCGCCGTTCAAGACGTAGCGCGGATTGGTCCAGCTCGACGCCTGGACCACGTTCGCGAAAATGTTGCCGTGCGTCAGCATCGCCCCTTTTGGGGTGCCGGTCGTTCCGCCGGTATATTGCAGCACCGCCAGGTCGTGAGCGGCGATTGTCGGGAGCGGCAGCGAATCCGCCTCGCGTCCCGCGGCTGCGGACAACAAATCGCAGAGGCGCAGCGCGCCGTCGGCAGGATCGGGTGGCGTTGCCGCGGCCGAATACTCGGCCAGCGAGGTCACGATCACGTGCTCGATACGGGTCGCGCTCCGGATGCCGGCGACCAGAGGCGCCAGGACATCCAGGGTCACGATCGCGACGACACCAGAGTCGGCGGCGACGATCGCCGCTTCGCGCGCCGTGTAACTCGGGTTCACGTTCACGACCACCGCCCCGAGCCGCAGGATGCCGAACGTCGCGATGATGTACTGCGGGCAGTTCGGCAGCATGATCCCGACGCGATCGCCGTTGGCGATACCGAGCTTCGAGAGCGCCGCCGCCAGCGCATCGGATTGGCGTTTGAGATCGCCGAAGGTCAGCTCGGCGCCGAGAAAGTGCGTCGCGGTGCCTTCAGGGCGATGGACGGCCGCAATTGAAAGGATGTCGCCGAGCGGCCGCGACGGATACGTCAGATGCGACGGCACCCAGTGGTCGTAGTGCCTGAGCCACGGGCGCGCCGCGTATGGAGAGGTCGGGGTCACGCGATGGTGCGCCCGCCGTCGACGATGATGGTCTGGCCAGTGATGTAGTTGGACGCATCCGCCGCCAGGAACACGGCGACGCCTTTCAGCTCGCCGGCGTCGCCGACCCGGGGAATGGGTGACGAGGCTTTGATCGCGGGTTCGGTCGTGGCAATCGCACCGTCTGCGAGGCGCGAATGGAAAAAGCCCGGCGCGATCGCATTCACGCGGATGCCTTGCCGCCCCCACGATGCGGCCAGCTCTCTCGTCAGTCCCATCAGGCCGGCTTTGGTGGCCGCATAGGCCGCGTAGTGCGGACCGTTCACCATCGAATGCAGTCCGGCAATCGATGCGACGTTGATGATCCGTCCCCAGCCGCGCGGGAGCATGTCGCGGGCCGCGGCTTGCGAGAACAGAAAGGCGCCGGTCAGGTTGACGTCGACGACGCGCTGCCACTTGTCGAGCGGCATCACTTCAGGCTCCGCCGCCCAGGTGATCCCCGCGTTGTTGATCAGAATGTCCACTTTGCCGAACGCCGCGACGGTGGCGTCCACGACCGCCTGGACGTCGGCGGCTTTGGCGACGTCGCAGAGCGTGCCTTCGACGCGGAATCCGCGCGCCCGCATCGCCTCGACCGTCGGCGTCAGCCATTCCTGTCGCCGCGCGCACAGCATCAGCGCGGCGCCGGCCTCGGCGAGACCTTCCGCCATCTCCTGTCCGAGGCCGCGCGATCCACCCGTCACGATCGCCACACGTCCACGCAGATCGAACAATTCGCTGATGGTCGGCACGTCGTCAGGCTTATACTTCTCAGCCGCCGGACTGTCAACCACGCACGAGAGCGATTGCGATGACGATGCCCACGATACCCAATCAATCGCTGACTCGAGGCGGCCAGTTCTTGACCGTGACCGCGTCCGCCGCCGACGTCTTCGTGCGTGAGGACCTCTCGGACGAGCAGCGGTTGTTCGGACAGACCGCCGCGGAGTTCATGACGAAAGAGGTGCTGCCCGTGGTCGAGCGCCTCTACAGTCACGATTGGGCGCTGACCCGCGAGCTCCTGAAGAAGGCGAGCGAGCTCGATCTGTTGCGGCTCGAGATTCCTCCCGAGTATGGCGGGCTGGGCCTCGATTTGATCAGCGCGTCATATGTCGGCGAGCAGATCGCGGTGAGCCCGTCGTTTGCGGGATCGCTCGGCTCGCACACCTCGATCGGGACGCTGCCGCTGGTGCATTTCGGCAACGACGAACAAAAGGCCCGCTACCTGCCGCGGCTTGCGGCTGGCGATCTCATCGGCGCCTATGCCCTGACCGAGCCGCAGTCCGGATCCGACGCGCTGGCGGCGCGCACCACGGCGACGTTGACCCCGGATGGCCGTCATTACGAGCTGAACGGTCAGAAGATGTGGATTACCAATGGCGGCTTCGCCGACCTGTTCACGATCTTCGCGAAGGTGGATGGCGACAAGTTCACCGCGTTCCTGGTGGAACGCGGCATGGGCGTGGTCAGTGGCCGCGACGAGATCAAGCTGGGACTCGACGGCTCGTCAACGACGGCGTTGATGCTCGACAATGTCAAGGTACCCGTCGAGAACGTGCTCGGTCCGATCGGGCAGGGTCACAAGGTCGCGTTCAACGTGCTCAATTTCGGACGCGTGAAACTGGGCGCGCGCAACATGTCCGGCGTGCGCTCGGCTCTGAACCATTCGGTGAAGTACGCCAAAGAGCGCCGCCAGTTCGGCCGGGCGATCGCCGATTTCGGCCTGATCAAACAGAAGCTCGCCGGCATGGCGATCCGCGCGTTCGTCGGCGACGCGATGTCGTATCGGACGCTCGGCGACGTGGACCGGCAGATCGAACGCGGTGGCCGCGACGACGGCGCCGGCGTGATGAAGACTATCGAAGGCTTCTCGGTCGAGTGTTCGATCAACAAGGTCTGGACCAGCGAAGCGCTGGCGTGGGCGGTGGACGAAGGCATCCAGGTCTTCGGCGGCAACGGCTACTCGCGCGAGTTTCCGCTCGAGCGGATGTACCGGGATGCGCGCATCACGCGCATCTACGAGGGCACGAACGAGATCAACCGGATGCTGGTGCCGACGCGGTTACTGAAGTTGTCGCCGGAGTCGTTCACTCCGGAAGCGGCGCGTCGGGCCCTCGAGCATTCCGGAACGCAGACGCCGTCGGCGTCCGCTGGCCACGCCGGTCCTGGCGATCTTCGACAGGAGCGTGAGTACGTGGCGCGGCTCAAGCAACTTTCGATCGCGCTGCTCGGGAGCGCCGTAGCCGTCTCTGGGGATGCCCTGAAGGAAGAGCAGGAAGTGCTCGCGCAGATCGCCGACGTGATCATCGAGGCCTACGCGAGCGAGAGCGCGATCTTCCGCGCTGAGAAGGTCGCATCCCGCGGGGACAGTCGCGCCGCTACGGCCATCGACATCGCGCGGGTCTACACCAACGACGCCGCGGACCGCATCGCTGCGGCGTCGCGCGCGGTGGTGGCCGCGCTGACGGCGCGCGGCGCCGAACCCTCGTTGGCGTCCGGCGTTCAGCGCCTCACCGCCTACGCAGGTATCGACGGCATTGCCGGCCGGCGCCGGATTGCAGCCGCGGTGATCGACGCCGGGAAATATCCTCTCTGAGCGCCCGGCAATTCGAAGCTCGAACCTGGCGATACGCTCGGACTTGCTACTGCGTTGATGTCTTGCGCCCTGGAGTGGCAGGCGTCTCGGCGACGCACGAGAAATTCGCCGCTTCGTCGATGCTGCCGGTGCCTTTCCACCGCGCCACTTGCGGGTAGAGGCAAAGCGGACGCGTCCGATCGACCTTGCCGTTGGTGCTGTGCGAGGCGATCAGCTTGTCCGGCGCCGTCCCTTTTTCGACCCACTGTTCGAGCGCGGTCAGGTGATCGAATTGATTCGGTCCGGGACCGCCGGAGCAGTGTCCCATTCCTGGCGCCGTGAAGAAGCGGTAGAACTCGCGCGTTTTGTCGAGGCCGCCCATCGACTTCGTGACGGCCTCGTAGTACGACACGGTGTCCTGCGGCGGCACGACCGGATCCGACCAGCCCGTGTACATCAGTAACTTGCCGCCGCGCTTCTTGAACGGCGTCAGATCCTTGTCCACCGCGACCATGAACGGCATCTTCTGTTCTGCGTAGGCAAGGTCGCGATCGTAGTCGATGGTGCGCGGATCCCAGTTCGGATCGTGGAACAGGAAATACTTGAAAAAACCGGCGCGCATTGGTTCCGGCGGATCGAGGATGTAGGCTCGCCAGCTCTCGCCGGCGGCGTCGCCGAAGCCTTCGCTGCCTTTCGGCCAGCCGGTGAAGATTTGCTCGCCGGTCCGCGGGTTCTTGACGCCCTCGTAGATCTTCTTCGCGGCCTCCACCTGCGCCGCACTCAAACACGCCGCATCGTCGGTCGCGCCGGCCTTACACAGCAGCCTGGCCGGGTCGTAATGGCAGCGTCGCGGATCGTCGATGAGGCCATCCTTCAGACCGTCCACGGCATCGCACGCTTCCACCGTGGCTTTGGTGAGGAGCGTGAGTTTACCTGGCGACAGGATTGGTTTGCCGTCCGGCGTGTGGGTCGCGATCCACGAATACATGAACGCGAAGGTCTGGCGGATGCGGTTGCTTGCCGGATCGCCGGCGACGATGCCGTCGTAGTCGTCGGGGTAGCGCTGCGCCTCGGAC
>DASXGC010000226.1:0-8632 GCA_036489235.1 Vicinamibacterales bacterium | reverse complement strand
GTGCGCACGTCCTCGAGATTCAAGCCGTACGAGGCCAGCGCACTCGGATTGGCGCGAATGCGAATCGCCGGCTTCTGTCCGCCGCTCAGCGTCACCAGGCCGACGCCTGGCAACTGCGAGATCTTCGGAGCCAGGCGTGTGTCGGCGAGGTCTTCGACCGCCGAAAGCGGCAGGGTGGCCGACGTGAGCGCGAGGGTCAGAATCGGCGTATCGGCGGGATTGACCTTGCTGTAGATCGGCGGCGTCGGCAGATCGACCGGCAGAAATGTTCCGGCGCCGTTGATCGACTGCTGCACCTCCTGCTCGGCCACGTCGATGCTCAACTCGAGCGCGAATTGCAGCGTGACAATCGACAGCCCGGTCGAACTGGTCGACGTCATCTGCTGCAGACCGGGCATCTGTCCGAACTGACGCTCGAGCGGAGCCGTGACCGACGATGCCATGACATCGGGGCTGGCGCCTGGATAGGTCGTCGCGATCTGAATCGTCGGGTAGTCCACTTCAGGCAGCGCCGACACCGGCAGCTGCCGATAGGCGACGAAGCCGGCGAGCAGAACGCCGAGCATCAGCAGCGACGTCGCCACCGGCCGGAGGATGAAGGTCCGCGACGGGTTCATGGCTGTGAGCCGGCGTCCGTTCTCGTCGGCGCGGCGTTACGCCGAATCGCAGGCATCGGGGCGCTGCGCGGCTGATCGTCGCTGCCCCGCGTGTCCTGCTCGTCGGCAGACGTCGCCGCGACTTTGGTACCCTCCTGAAGCTTGTCCACACCCTGGACGACGACGCGTTCGTCGACTGAGACGCCGGAGAGAATCTCGGACTGCTCGGCGTTGACGGTTCCGAGCTTGACCGTGCGCATGGTCACCGACTGATCGGATTTCACGACGTAAACGAAGGTCGTGGAACCATTGCGCTGGACTGCCGCATTGGGCACCAGCGTCACGCCTTTCTTTTCCTGCACCAGCACGCGCGCGTTGACGAATTGATTCGGAAAGAGCGCCTCGTCGAGGTTCGGCACCGTTGCGCGCAGCTTGAGCGTGCCGGTCGTCTGGTCGATCTGGTTGTCCAGCGTGGTGAGATCGCCCTGGGCAAGCGTGGTACGCCCGTCGCGATCGAGCGCGTCCACGTGGAGGCGCTTGCCCGCCTTGATCGGCGCGCGAACTTCGTCCACCTGCTGCTCCGGGATCGTGAAGATGACGCTGATCGGCTGGGTCTGCGTGATGACCACGAGGGTCGTGCTCGCGGCCGCCGAAACCAGGTTGCCAGGATCGACCAGCCGCAGTCCGACCCGTCCGCTCAGCGGCGCCTCGATGTGACAGTAGGCAATGTTCAACTTCGCGCTGTCGATGTTGGCCTGATCGGCCTTGATGGTGCCTTCGTCCTGCGCGACCGTGGCGCGCTGCGTCTGCAGCACCTGCTGCGCCACCGCGTTCTTCGTGATCAATGATTCGTAGCGATCGAGATCGACGCGGGCATTTTGCAGCGTTGCCTGATCCTTCACCAGCTGCGCATTGGCCTGTTCGAGCTGCACCTGATACGGGCGCGGATCGATCTCCGCGAGCGCAGCACCCTTGCGCACCATCTCGCCTTCTTTGTAACCAACCGTCATCAACTGACCGTCGACACGCGTCTTGACGGCAATCGTGTTCAGCGGTGTCACCGTGCCGAGACCGGTGACGTACACACCGATGTCCCCTTTCTGCGCCGTCGCGACCACCACGGGTATCGCTGGCGGCGCCTTCGGGGCCGCCGGCGCACGGCCGTGTCGGTTCCACAGAATGGCACCCGCCAGCCCAACCACAATCACGATCGCGAAAGAGATCCAACGGCCGATCGGCCGGCGCGGCACGGTGGATGGGGAGCCGTCTTGAGTTGATTCAGCTCGAGGTGGCGGATCGGACGGAGTGGTGCGATTCGTTTCGATCATGCGGCGAGGCGCCTGACAACCCATCCGCACGGTGCAAGTTTGGTTCCGGCGTCGAACGTTTCAGTGTTTACGGCTTTGATATGCTGCAGTGATGGCAAAACACTCGAGGCACATTCTGGATCTCGCAAAACGCGGCGCCGAAGCCCGGCTGCAGGACCTCGTTCACGAAGCGAAGATCCTCGTCGACCTGTTTCCGCATCTGAAAGACTCGTTCGACAAGGACGAGCTGCCGGTTGATTTCATCGTGGCAAGAGGATCGGGCCAGCTGAAGAAGGACACCGACTTGCGACCAGGCAAACCGATGTCGGCGGCCCAGAAGAAAGCGGTCAGCGAGCGGATGAAGAAGTACTGGGCGAAACGAAGACGAGCGGCCCGCTAGACTGGCGCGCTCGCGCTACCAGCGCACCTGCATGTAGCCGCCGAAGAGCACCCCGGGATTGTTGGTCAGCTCGCCGAAGCGCGCCGAGCCGACGACCGCGATCACGTCGCGCGGATTGAAGTGGTTGGTCAGGTTGAACACCTGCAGGCCCAGATCGAGGCTGTGGTTGAGGGCCTCGAATGTCTTGAAGGTCGTCAAATCCACCGAAAAATATGGCGGCAGGCGCTGGCTGTTCGGGACGCCGACGTAGTGCCGGTATTCGTCCTGCAGTGAGTACGGGAAGCCCGTGCGCCAGTCAACCGCGGGCGACACCACGATCCGGTACGGCAGCGGCAGCGTCGACCAGGCACGCAGACGGTTGGGCACGCTGTACGCCGCCGGCGCCTGGCCGGCCGGCTCGATGTACGGTGCATCAAGATTGGTGAACATCGTGCCGAAGTCGTTGACGTCGGCGTTCGTCGTCGAATGGACGTAGCTGACGAACATCAGCGCATCGGGACGCCAGGTCTGGCGTACCGACACCTGGAGCTCACGATACTGACTCGTACCGGTGCTCGCCAGCACCACCTGTCGCGGATTGACGGTCACCGTCGGAAGGTCGGAGCTGTCGCGAACGCGCACGGCCGCCTGCGCGTCGAGCCCCGGCCGGATGGCGTGCTCGAGTTCGAGCGCGTACCCGATCGAGCTTGGCAGTTTGATCTGCTCGGAAACAAACACGTTCGTGACCGCGCCAATCAGGGCGCCGGTCGCTGGATCGAACGAACGATCGAGACGAGCCGGGAACTGCGCAAAAGCGGTCGCGCCAAGCGGCGCGCGGCCGACGAACCGGCCGGCGCTGGCCTTGAATGTGGTCGCGCCAGACTCGTTCAAAACGTAGCGCACGCCGAGTCGCGGTGACGGCGCCGCCGGCGTGAACCGCTCGTACCAATCGAGCCGCAAATCGAGATCGAGTTGAAGCCGCGACGTCAGGTCCCAGAGGTCGCGGAAACCGGCTCCGCCCTTGGTGTCGCTCGCTTCGAGCGGGCGACTCATCGGCATGAAGTCGATCGAACGGGTCAGTCGGCCCAGGTCGTCTTCGATCCGGATCATCTGATGGTTCATCGCGCTCGACATGTCCTGCAACTGCAGATCGCCGCTCATCGAGAACGTGTGCGTGCCCCAGCCGGGGATACCGGACCGGTCCCAGGCAATCGACGCGGATCGGCGCATGCCGCTGGTATCCACGTCGGAGAACCAGTTCTGCTGCCAGCCATCGGGACGCAGGATCGCCGGACCGGCGCCGGAAGGGGTGATCGTCGTGTCGTGGTTCATGATGCCGACACGAAGCGTCAGCAGATCTCTCGGGCTGAGCACGATTCGATCGATGATGCCGCCGAACAGGTCTCGCGTACCGACGTCTGGCGCCGCCGCCGGTTGCAACAGCGGACTCAAGCCCGAGTACGACGTATTGGCCGGAAGATACAGCGCCTCGAACGTGATGGTGTTGCGCGGTGACAGATCGGCGTCGACGCGGACGAACGACGTCACCCCGACCGCGCCGGCCGCCGGCGTCCCACCCGAGTTGGTCACGCCTGGAACCGGCACGCGTTCGAAGTTCAGTTCGGCGGACGCGAAAAATCGGGCGTGACTGCCCAGCCGCCCGCTGACGTATGCTCGCGGATAGAACGCTTCGATCCGCCCCAGTCCGTACCGCGCGTTCAACCGCGGACGCGGGATGAATCCCTGCAGGCCGCCGGTGAACGCTCCGGAGCCGGCGGTGGTCTCAATCGACGCCATCGAACCGAGCACGCCGCTGAACGTCGCTGAAATCGGATCGCGGACCACGGCCATCCCCTTGACGCTCTCGTTCGGCAGGTCGATTGCGGTCGTCAGCGTCACCGGATCCGTGACATCGAAGCCGTCGATCCAGAGCGACGACTCGTGCGGCCTGGTGCCGCCGATCCGGAGCAGGCCGTCGGTGCCGCGGACGACCGCTGGCAGCAGCGGCAGCGACTGCAGGATGCGCGGCCTCGGCGCCGGCAGCCGCATCGCCAGCGGCGCTGTCATCGTGCTGCCCAGATGCTCCATCGACGACCCCGACGACATCAGTGCGTCGCCGACGACCTCGGTAATCTCGCTGGCGTGCGCGAGCGGCAGCACGATATGACGCACAGCGCTGAGCGGCACGCGGATCGTCTCGAACCCCTCGAGCGTCAGTTCGACGACATCGTCGGCGGCGCCATCCGTCAGGGTGAACCCGCCGTCTGCTTCCGTCGTGAGGTTCTGGAGGATGTTGCTGCCGTGATACAAATCGACGCGCACACCCGGCAGCGGCAGGCCGGTCTGGTCGACGACCACGCCGCGAATACCCTGCGCGGCTAGAGACACCGAGATCGACGTCAGCGTCAGCAGGACGCCGACCAACCGCGCACAGCGCGCCAATGGTCTCCTGTGAGAAATCGAAGAAGCGGAGGCGCGATTATATCGTCACGCGTCGAGTCCGCGCGCAAGATTATTGAGCGCGAGTTCGAGGGTCTTGCGCGAGGTGGCGATGTTCATGCGCATGTGATTCTGGCCGCCGTCGCCGAAGGTCGCGCCGGCGGACATCTGCACCTTGGCGGTCTTGACGAAATGCCGTTCGATCATCTGTTCCGGCGTCAGCGGCCGCTGCGATCCACGATCCTTGTTGGCTTCTGCCGCCAGCGCCGTCGAGTTGATCTTGCGGGCCACGCCGCTCACGTCGAGCCACGCCAGATAGGTGCCCTGTGCCTTGGCCACCTTGATCAACGGGATGTTGGCCTTGATGAACGACTCGACGTAGTCATGATTGCCGTCGATGTAGTCCACCAGCTGGTTCAGCCACGGTTCGCCGCCCTCGTAGGCGGCGCGGTTCGCCACCATCCCGAGCGTCGTCAGATCGGGACGATTGTGGGCCTTGATCCGGTTGATGTAGTCCATGTTGTCGGAGAAGAACCACGCCGTCTTCATCGCCGCCAGGCCGAACGACTTGCTCGCCGCCTTGAAGGTAATGCTGTTGTTGACGACCGCCTTGTTCGGCAAGCTCGCGAACGGTGTGTACTTGTGGCCTTTGGTGACGAAGTCGCAGTGGATTTCGTCAGCGAACACGACGACCCGGCGGCGCAGGCAGATCTCGCCGAGCCGCATCAGGTCCTCGGGCGACCAGCAGTTGCCGGTCGGGTTCTGCGGGTTACAGAGGAGATACGCATTCGTGTCGTGACTGATACGGCGCTCGAAATCCTCGAAGTCGATGGAAAACCGGCCGTCCACGAGCTTGAGCGGGTTCTGCTCCGGCACGATGCCGGTGAAGGTGAAGTCGCCGAAGAAACCGTTGTACACCGGCGAGTTGATCAGAATCCTGCTGCCGCGCGGGCAGAACGCCTGCATCGCCGCGACCAGACCGGGATGGACGCCGGTGGTGATGACCAGCGATTCCGGGTTGATGGTGAGCCCATAGCGCTTCTTGTTCCAGTTGATCACGGCTTCGTTGAACGAGGCCGGCCATTCGAGGTAGCCCCAGTTCTCGTGTTGCATCCGCTCGTGCAGCGCCCTGGTGATGACCGGTGCCGCGCGAAAGTCCATGTCGGCGATGCCCATCCCGGCCTGAATATTTTCCTTGCCGTAGATGCGGATCTGCGCGTCCCAGCGCGTGCAGTCGGTGCCGATGCGATCGAAAGGGGTATCGAAGTCGAACGGTCCGTTCACGCCCGCGTCAGCGGCGGCCATGTCGGCCGCGGCCGCGAGCGCAGTGCCGCCGGACACGGCGCCGGCAACGGCTGTCATCCCCGCAGTGGTGAGAAACGATCGGCGGTTCAACCCGTCATGTTGTGGCATGGAGTGACCTCATGATGCGGTTGGCTCGGTCGTTCAAAGGCGAGGTCGCCCGGAACGGGCTCATCCTATACGATGACGGCCATGCGACGAGGACTTTTCGCACTCAGCCTGATCGGGGCGCTGACGCTGACCGCGCTGCAGATTGAAGCGCTGGCGAGACTCCCCTCTCTCGACGGACAGTTCTGGGACATCCAGGACACGTCAACCTGGGCGCAGGACAGCGGCGGCATCGCCACCGGCGGCCGCGCCAACCCCTTCAACGGTTTCGGCTACCTGAAATTGCGCGTGCGGACACCTGCAGGAGCCACGATCGTCGCCGACGAATACTTGCGCGGTTTCGGCCTGGCACACGATCAGGGCGAACGCCTCGATTCGCTCACCCCCGTCCTGGCCGGGCCGATCGTCGTCGCGCGTGGAATTTACGCTCCGAAAAACTCCAACTACTTGCGGTATGTCGATCGCTTCACGAACACCGCTGCGGAGCCTCAGTTGGTCGACGTCGCCTGGGGCGGCGCGGCCGGTTCGTTCGAGGATGGCGGACCCGTAACCGTCGCGACCTCGTCCAACGGCGATCGCTCCATCGATCTCACCGACTCGTTCGTCACCGTCATGCAGAACGCGAAACGCGTGGCCGACCCGATCCGCGGGCCCTCGGGCCACGGACCATCGGCCCACGTCCTGGGCTCCCGCGCCGGCGGACTGCTCAGCGCCATCGGTGATATGTACGCGAATCCGTTCATTGACAAATGGCCGGGATTCGACCCGGCGCATATCGGCTACGTGTTCACGCTGACGATTGCGCCGAACCAGACGGTTGCGCTGATGACCTTCGTCGTCAAGGGATTGAGCGAAGTCTACGACCCACGCGGCGGTTTTCCGGTTGCCGTTGCTAACGGCATCGTTGCGCCGAAATACTCAGCGCCGTACACGGGCGCGGACGCGAAAATTCCGGCTGCCGGTTCCGAAATCGCGTCCGTGACCGCGATCGCGAAGCAGTTGGTCGCCGAGCCTGATGTTCGCGGTCTCACGCCCAGGCAGCAGGCTGAAATTGCAAACTGGCGGCTTACGCCGGCCTCGCCAGCTTCGACTTTTTCGGTTGCCGAGAAGACCGCGCCACAGATCGAGGACGCGCTGACGCGCGGCGACGTCACGTCCGAGGACGTCGTCGACGAATACCTGCGGCGACAGACGATCTTCGACCGCCACGGTCCGACCTACCGCGCGATGCTCGCGATGAATCGATCGGTGTACGTCGAAGCACGCCAGCTCGATACGGAACGGCGGACCGGTCAAATCCGCGGTCCGCTGCACGGCATTCCGATCGTCTTCAAGGACAACATCGACGTGCTCGGTCTGCCGACGACGGGCGGCTCGCTGGCGCTGGTCAACCACCGCCCGACACGCGACTCGCACGTCGCCGACGGAATGCGTCGTGCGGGCGCGCTCGTCCTGGGCAAAACCAATCTCGACGAGTTCCCGTTCGGCGACTTCGGCATCAGCAGCGTCGCCGGCACCATCGGCAATGCGTTCGATCCGACGTTGAGCACGTCGGGATCGAGCGGTGGCACCGCGGTCGCCGTCTCCGCCAGTCTGGCGACCCTGGGTTTCGGCACCGACACCTGCAACTCGCTTTCCAACCCGGCGTCGTTCGCGTCGCTCGCGACCATTCGCACCACACGAGGACTGACCAGCCGCGCCGGCGTTATGCCGCTCAACACTTACAACGACGCCGTTGGCCCGATCGCGAAGTCGGTCCGCGAACTGGCGCTGGTCCTCGATGCGGTGACCGGGCCGGATCCAGACGATGAGGCAACCGCTCAGGAAGGATCGATGCTCGGTGCAGGCTTCACGACGGGACTGGACACCGCGGCGCTGAAAGGTGCGCGCATCGGCGTCATGCGTCAGCTCTTCGTCGGCGTCACCGGAGAACGCGAGGCCGCGGCCGCCATGGAACAGGTGATTCGCGAGTTGCGGACGGCGGGCGCGACGGTTGTCGACGTGTCGGTGCCCGACCTCGACGCGGAGTACCGCCTCGCGCGCGGCAGCGCGCCCGGGTCGTTGAAAGAGGGGTGGAGCGCGTATCTGCGACGCGGCGCTAAACCGGGCGAACCGGCGACGACAGTCGAGCAACTGCTGGCATCAGGCCTGTTGGCGCCGGCGAGCGCGCGCCGATTCGAAGATGCGCTCGGTCCGGCGCCGGCCGGCGACGAGTTGCGCAAGGCCACCAGTGCATTCATGGCCGCGCGCGAGCGCTTTCGGCGGCAGTTCGAGGATCCGATGGAACGCGATCATCTCGACGTGCTCATCTACCCCGCCAATCAGGCCCGCCCGGCGACGCACGAAGGCGGCCTCGCGCGGTACGGCGAAGAACCGGGCACGTGCGAAGAGAGTGCGATGACCGGCTTGCCGCAGGTCACCGTTCCCGGCGGGTTTCTCGGCGGTAAGTATCCGTTCGGCGTCTCGTTTCTCGGCCGGCTGTGGGCCGATCGCAAGGTGCT
>DASXGC010000211.1:0-15568 GCA_036489235.1 Vicinamibacterales bacterium | reverse complement strand
ATCAGCGCCCGGACGATCGTCATGCCTGGCGCCACCGACCTCTACTTCCGCGCTCGCGACAACGAGCTCGAGGTGCAGCAGATGCCGAACGCCGAGTTGCGCCCGATTCCTTCGTCCTGGGGCCACGCGGCCGGGCGAGGCACTAACCCGGTTGACAACGCGTTCATCGACCACGCACTCGGGGAGCTGCTGACATGCGACTGAACAGATGGGGAATCGTGTTGTGCGCCATCACCGTCGTGGGCGCCGCCGGTTACCAGACTCCAGCGGTTCCAGATGCAGCGTGGCCGATCAATGGCGGCGTGGACAACATCCGCTATTCGCCGCTGACGCAAATCAATCAAGACAACGTGAGGCAGTTGCGCGTTGCCTGGACCTACGACTCAAACGATGCATTCAAGGCGTCGGAGATGCAGAGCAATCCGATCGTCGTCGACGGCGTGCTTTACGTGACCACACCGACGTTGAAAGTCGTCGCGGTCAATGCCGCGACCGGACAGGAGATTTGGAAGTTCGATCCGAGTGGCGGCGCGGCAGCCGGTGCCCGGTTCCGTCACCGCGGCGTCACGGTGCACAAGGACCGCGTGTTCGTCACCTATCGCAGTTTTCTGTACGCGCTCGACAAGCGGACCGGAATGCCGATCGCATCATTCGGCAACGGCGGCCGGATCGACCTGCGGGAGGGTCTCGGGATGCCGGCCGAAAAGCTCAGCGTGAGCGCCAGCACGCCGGGTGTGGTGTTCGAGGATCTGCTGATCATGGGCAGCTCGGTTCCTGAAACCATTCCCGGTTCACCGGGGCACATCCGCGCGTTCGACGTGAACACCGGCAAGCTGCGCTGGATCTTCCACACCATCCCGCAACCAGGCGAGTTCGGCTACGACACCTGGTCGAAGGACGCCTACAAGGTGTCGGGCGGCGCCAACGCCTGGGCCGGTGTTACCGTCGACGCCAAGCTCGGCATGGTGTTCGCGGCCACTGGCTCCGCGTCATTCGACTTTTACGGCGTGACCCGCCACGGCGACAACCTGTTTGCCGACTGCGTGCTCGCGCTCGACGCACGCACCGGCAAGCGCGTCTGGCACTTCCAGGGAATCAAGCACGACGTCTGGGACTACGACTTCCCCGCCTCGCCGAACCTGGTCACCGTGACGCGTAACGGCCGCAAGGTCGAGGCAGTGGCACAAATCACGAAGTACGGCTACGTCTACGTCCTCGACCGTCATACCGGAGCGCCGCTGTTTCCGATCGAAATGCGGAAGGTACCGCCGTCGACGATCGACGGCGAGCGTCTCTCGGAACGGCAGCCGTACCCCGTCAAACCGCCGCCGTTCACGCGTCAGGGTCTGACCGAAGAGATGCTCACCACGCGAACGCCCGAGGCACATGCGGCAGTGCTCGAACGCTTTCGCAAGTACGCAACCGGATTCCTGACGCCCCCGACGTTCGAGGGCACGATCATCTTTCCCGGCGTTGACGGCGGGGCCGAATGGGGCGGCGCGGCATTTGATCCGGACTCAGCGCTGCTCTACGTCAACTCGAACGAGATGCCGTGGATCGTCAAGATGATCCCGAACAACGACACCTCGCTCTACAACAGCAAGTGCGCAACCTGTCATCGTGAGGATCGCAAAGGTTCCCCATCGGCGCCTTCGCTCGAAGGCGTCGGCGACCGGCATACGCGGGAAGAGATCGCGACCCTGATCCGTCAGGGCACCGGACGTATGCCGGCATTCCCCGACATGGGCGCGAGAAACATCAGCGACGTCACCGATTTCATCATCACCGGCAAGGACAAGGGCACGGACCCTAAGTTGACGAAAGATCCGAGCTGGCTGAAGTATCGCAGCGACGGCGAGAGCATCTTCCAGGATCCCGACGGTTATCCTGCGATTACTCCGCCGTGGGGCACGCTCAACGCCATCGACCTCAACGCCGGGACGATTCGCTGGAAGATTCCGTTCGGCGAGTTCCCGGAGCTGGCGGCAAAAGGATTGACCAACACTGGAAGCGACAACTACGGCGGGCCGATCGTCACTGCCGGCGGCCTGGTTTTTATTGGCGCGACGAATTTCGATCGAAAGTTCCATGCTTACGACAAGCTGACCGGAACCCTGATCTGGGAAACCGTTCTTCCGGCCGCCGGCAACGCCACGCCGTCCACCTATACGCTCAACGGCAAACAGTACGTCGTCATCGTCTGCGGCGGCGGTAAGAACGGCGCTCCATCCGGCAGCAGCGTGGTCGCATTCGCCCTGCCGTAGAAAATACGTAATCCGCCGCTCGCAACAGTTACACTCCGCCGAGAGGTTTGGATCATGGGAACGATGCGAATCGCGCGGCTCACGTCGGTTTTTGCGGTTTCGCTCGTGTCCGGACTGCAGGCGCAGAACCCTCCGGCGCCGGCGACGATCACACCGAAGCTTGATTCGCCCCAGGCACGGGTGATCGTCGCGACATTGCAGCCACTCACTCCGTCCATCGCCAGGAACGGTCACGCCACCAATCGCGTGCTCGTGTATCTCGACGACGGCGTGATGACGCGGACGGAAGGCGCTGACCGGGCGACGATCACGTTTCACCGCGGGGACGTTCGCTGGCGTCCGTCGAGCGGCGCCTACACCGCCGAGAACACCAGCGACCATCCGATTCGCATTCTCGAGGTCGATCTCAAGGGACCGCCCGCGGGTCCAGCGCCAAGCTCGAAGCTCGATCCGACGATGGTCGACCAGAGACATTACAAGGTCGAGTTCGAAAACGAGTTCGTTCGCGTCCTGCGCGTCCACTACAACCCGCATGAGAAGGGCGAGCTGCACGAACACATCCTCAACCGCGTCGTGTTGTATCTCAACGATCAACCCGGCGCGAAGACTGACGATGTGCGAATGTCCGGCGCCGGGACGCATGTCGAAGAGAACACGTTCGATACGCCAGCCGACCGCATCGCGATCGAGTTGAAATAACCACGTCTCGCCGGAGCGGTGAGCTGACCGTTATCGGACGGGTGTGTTGCGATAGCGGTCATGTTTGGCGCCAGCGCGATCTCCGCGACGTCGACTCGGGCCGCCTGATGGCCGTCGGTGCGTGTGCAGGCCAGCGAAGGTCGCCCAGCGTAGGCTGAGCTCAGGTTGGCACGTGCAATGCTTTGGTAGCCGGCACTCATGTCCGATTTTCGAGCCGCGCTCCGCGCCCTGCGCAAGAGTCCTGCGTTCACGGCGGTTGCCGTCATCACGATTGCCGTCGGCATCGCCGCGAACACGACCTTGTTCTCCGTGTATGACCGCCTGGTGCTGAATCCGGTGACGATCCCGCATCCGCAGTCGCTGGTCGCGCTCTGGGCCAACAACCCGCAACTCAATTTCAACGCGCCGGCGTTGTCATGGTCTCGCTACGAACAGATTCGCGATCACGCCACCTCGTTCAGCTCGATCGGAATCTCGGCGTTCGACAATTTCACGCTGACGGGCAACGCCGATCCGGAGCAATTGAACAGCCTGCGCGTCAGCGCCGGTTTCTTCCCGACGCTCGGCATCATGCCCGTGCGCGGTCGCAACTTCACCACCGACGAAGATCAGCCCAACGGCGCTGCTGTCTGCATCATCAGCCACGAGCTCTGGCAGACGCGATTTGGCGGACGCGACAATCTGCTCGGCGAGACCCTCATGCTCAACGGACAGTCGTGGCAGGTCGTCGGCATCCTGCCACCCCGGCTCAGTCAGCCGTTCGGACAAGTGCAGGTGTTTGCCCCCCGTGTCTTCGAAATCGGCGGGCTGACCGCCGTCCAAATCCAGGCAGGCGCCGGCTACGCGCAGCCGATCGCGCGTTTGAAGCCCGGCGTATCACTGACGCAGTCGGCGACCGAACTCGTCGCACTCAGTGGCGCATACAAGCAGTCGTTTGCGTCGAAGCTCGACGCCACGACGATGACCGAGCCGCATCTGTTTATTCAGTCGCTGGTCGGCAATCTCGAACCGGCCTTCTACACGCTGATCGCGGCCGTCAGTTTCGTCCTGCTGATCGCCTGCGCCAACGTCGCCTCGCTCTTCCTCGGACGACTGACCGCGCGGCACAAGGAGATCGCCGTGCGCCAGTCGCTCGGCGCCACGCGAGCGCAGGTCGTCCGCCAATTTCTCATCGAAAGTCTGGTTTTCTCGACCATCGCCGGCGCCCTCGGTGTGCTCGCGAGCCTGTGGTCGCTCTCGGCGATCACATCAACCGTCGCCTCGCAATTGCCGCCCAATACGGTTTTGACGCTGAACTGGCGGGCACTCGGATTCACGGCCGGCGTCACCGCCGCGTGCGCGTTGCTCGTCGGCGTGGCGCCGGCTATTCAGGCGTCGAAGACGCGTCTGGTCGACGCGCTCAAGGACAGCGCCCGGGGCTCATCGGGGGAGCGCGGCCGCCGTTTCCGGTGCACCCTGATCGTCACCGAAGTCGCGCTCTCGGTGGTGCTGCTGGTCGGCTCGAGCCTGCTGCTGATCAGCTTCGTCAAACTGCAACACACGCCTCCCGGGTTCGAAGCAGCTGGAGCGGCCAGTGCGTTCGTCGGCGTGCCGCTCACGCGCTACCCGACCAACGCCCAGCAGGCAGCATTCTTCAACGAGGTGATCGAACGGCTGCGTGCCAGGCCCGGCGTCACCGACGCCGCCACCGCGATAGGGCTGCCGCTGACGGGCAATGCACGCGCACCGTACAGCGTCGGCGGACGAGCCATTCTGCCGTTATCGCAGAGACCGCTCGCCGGCTTCAACATCGTCAGCGACGATTTCTTCCGCCTGATGCGGATCGGCTTCGGCGCCGGCCGCCCGTTCACTTCGAGCGATCGCGACGGCGGCGCCAACGCCTGCATCGTCAACGAATCGCTGGCGCGGCGCGTGTTTCCCGGCGAGTCGGCAATCGGTAAGATCCTACTGCGCGGCGCCAACGCCGACGTCAGAAGTGAAATCGTCGGCGTCATACACGATGTGAAGACCAACGGCCTCAACGCTCCGGTGCCCGACGAGATCTACTACTCGATGCGACAGCTCGGTCGTCCTGGAATGAACATCGTCGCCCGGACAAATGCGGACCCGGCGACACTCCAGGCGATCATCCGTACCGCGGTCGCGGATGTGGACAAGGATCAGCCGATTTCGTTCTTCGCCACGCTCGAGACCAACGTCGCGACCAGTCTCGGAGCGCAGCGGATCGTCTCGTCGTTGACCACCATCTTCGCCGGCCTGGCCTTCGCGATGTCGGTGGTCGGACTCTACTCGGTGCTGGCGTATGCCGTGGCGCAGCGGACGGCCGAGATCGGGATTCGAATGGCACTTGGCGCACGATCGGGGCAGGTGATTCGAATGATCATGCAAAACGGTTTGCAGCTGGTCGCCACTGGTCTGCTGCTGGGCCTTGCCGCCGCGGCAGTGGCAGCGCGGGTTATCCAGACGCTTCTGTTCGACGTCCGTCCGCTCGAACCGCTCGTCTATGCAGGAGTTGCCGCGACCTTTGTCGTGGTGGCGGCGCTCGCCTGCCTGGTTCCATCGTTACGCGCCTCGAGGATCGATCCGACGGTGGCGCTTCGCGCCAGCTGACCATGCCGCGCTGCCGTCAGACTTTTTTCACAATTCTGCCAAGCCAGGCGCATATGGCCCCCGTCGAAATCATCAATGGGGGACACGATGCGCATCGACGTCAAACGGGAACTTCGCTCCAGCCACGAACCCTTGTCGATCGTCGTCGGCAAGGATATATGGGATTTGTACGTATTCGGAGTCACGCGGGTCCAGCGCGATTGGTGGATTCAGCTCGCCGTCGTCGGGCCGCGCGCCTGTGAGGTCACCGTGCGGGTCGCCGGTGCAGTTGATCGCGCCGGAGCCGCGCATGAAATCGTCGCGCTCGTCACCGAATGGCTGCGGGACGATGGTACCAGCGATCACGTGTTCCTCGAACGCCCGCCGGCGATACCGGAATCGTACGCGTCGTGATCGCTACTCGGCTCGAAGCGCGATGTTGGGATCCACCCGCAGCGCACGGAGCGTCGGGACCAGGCTGCCGATCGCGGTCATGGCAATCGCCAGGACGACGGCGCCAGTAAGGGTGGCGGCGTCCGCGGGTTTCACCCCGGCCAGCAGCGCCTGCATGCTGCGGCCGGCAGCATAAGCCAGCGCCACGCCGAGAACGACGCCGACGCCGGCCAGCTTCAGGCACTGGCCGATCACCATCGAGAGAATATCCGCCGATTGCGCGCCGAGCGCCCGCCGCACGCCGATTTCCTGCGACCGCTGCGATACGGAAAACGACAGCAGGCCGTGGATACCGATTCCGGCGAGCACCAGTGCAATCAGGGCAAAGGCGGCGAGCACACGCAGCTGCGCCGAGCGAGAAGCCGTATCGCGTTCTACCACATCCCCCAGTGTGTTCACGTCTGTGACCGGCATGGCCGGATCGATGCTCTGGATGATCGCGCGCACCGCCGGGGCCAGGGTTGCCGGCGGCGTTGATGTCCGGATGACCAGACCCCGCGGGATGTAACCAATGATGAATCCGTCATCGACCTGACGGTACGGCAAATACACCTGTGGCTCTGCGTCGCGCTCGAGACCGCGCATCCTCACGTCGCCACTCACGCCCGCGACGATCCGATCCTTGAGCGCGAAGTTGAAATGACGGCCGATCGCCGAGGCGGGCGTCTCGCCAGGCCAGTAACGTTTGATGAACGATTCGCTCACGACCGCCACATACTGGCTGTCGTGAGTGTCCGAGTCCGCGACGTCACGGCCGGTCTTGATCGGCACGCCCAGCGTCCCGAAGTAGCCGGGCGTCACGTAACGGAGAAACGCGTTCTTGCCTTCGGCTCGATTGACCGGTCGTCCGTCCAGCGACACGGGCCAGATACCGCCACGCATCGCACCTAATGGCAGGAAGCTGACAAACGCCGCGTTGGTGATGCCGGGGGTCGCCTTCAGACCCGAGATTACGCGCGTATAAAAGCCCTCGCGCGTTGACGTCTTGTTGTACTGCGGGATCGGCAGCGGCGTCTGCAGCGTCAGCACGCCCTCGGAACGGAATCCCGGATCGACGGCCTGCACGGTCCAGAGCGCGCGCATCAGCAGCCCCGCCGATACCAACAACACGACCGACGCCACGATCTCGATCACGACCAGCGTCGAGCGCACGCCTTCCTTCCGGCCACCGCCGGACCTCGAACCTTCGCGAAGTCCGCCGAGGTCCGCTTCGCCGCCAATGCGCATGACCGGCGCCAGGCCGAACAGCAAGCCAGTGACGACCGTCAACGCAGTCGCGAACAGCAGCACGCGCAGATCCACCGTCGGCGAACTTGCCAGCGGCAGCGACGCTGGCACCAGCCTGTTCAGGAGCGGGACCGCCACATAGGCGATCGCGACACCGACTGCGCCCCCGACGACGGCCAGCATCAGGCTCTCGGTCATCAGCTGACGGACCATGCGCTCGCGCCCGGCTCCCATCGCCGTGCGCACCGCCAGCTCACGACGCCGTTGCAGGGCTCGCGCCAGCAGCAGATTCGCGAGGTTCGCGCACGCGATCAGCAACACGCATGCGGCCGCGCCGCTCAACGCATACAGCAGCAGACGGGACTGCCTCGGCACTTGGTCCCCCAGGCCAATGAGATTGGCACCAATGTCCTTGTTCTCAGCCGGATACTGGGCTCTGGATGCTGCCGCAATCACATCCATTTCGGCACGCGCCCGCTCGATCGAGACACCTGGCTTCAAGCGACCAACCGCGTAGTGCCAGTTGTCGTTGCGGTCGACGTACATCTCTTCGTTGAACCGCAGCGGCGTCCAGTACAGCGCCTCACTGGTCGGAAAACGGAAATCCTGCGGCATGATGCCGATGATCGTGTACGACTCGGCGTCGAGCAGCACCTGTTGACCGACGATGCTCCGATCGCCACCGAACCGCGTCTGCCACAGGCGATAGCTGAGAAGCAGTGTCCCAGGCGCACCGCTCCGATCCTCGTCCACCGTGAAGAGGCGTCCCGCGAGCGGTTGCACTCGAAGCGTCGGGAACAAGTCGGCCGATACCGCCGCACCTTCAACGCGCATCGGGTCGCCGGCGCCGATCAGATTGCCCGCCGCCGAATGATAGAGACCGATGCTCTCGAAAACCGTCGCCGCCTGTTTCCAGTCGCGATAGTTGGCCGCCGACAGCTCGAGTCGTGAATAGCCCGGCGTGCGTTCGTCCAACTCGACCAACCGATCGGCTTCGGCGAACGGCAGAGGCCTGAGCAGCACGAAGTCGGTCACCGAAAAGGCGGCGGTGGTCGCGCCGATACCGAGCGCGACGATGACGACCGCGGTGACCGCAAATCCGGGTGCCCGCCGGACCATTCGCCAGCTATACGCGATGTCCTGTCGGAGAATGTCCAGATGGACGAGTGCGGCGTTGCCGGCTACTTCAGCAACGGTCGAGATCCAGAGCGCCGCACCGCGCAACGGTCCCTGCGCCTCGAGGCGGCGGCGCGCGAACAGCGAGCGCATCTCCGGACCGTATTCGTTTCGAAACGATGTCGGATAGCAGTGCAGCAGCCAGTCGTAAAAACGCACGTCAGGCCTTCGCTCCGGCAAATCCCGCGGCTCGCGCCATCTTGACCAGTTGTGTGAACCGGCGCACTTCTGCCCTGGCGGTCGCAGTCCCCTGCGGCGTGATCCGGTAATAGCGCCGCCGTTCGTCGTCTTCCTCCGGCGCCGGTCGCTCTCGGGTTTCGACGATCAGGCCTTGTTCGAGCATGCGTTGAATCGACCGATACAGGGTGCCGGCGCTGAGCTTCAACTCGCCGCCGGTCCGGGCCGCGACGTCCTGGATGATGGCGTAGCCATGGCGATCCTCGTCGGCGAGGGCGAGAAGAATGTGAAAGGTGGCAGACTGCAGCATAGCGATTGACTATAGCCGCTGTGGTTATAGTGTCAATGGCTATAGACGGCTCCCACGCTAGAATGGTTCGCTATGGGTCGAACGTTCCTGCTGGTGGGCTCGGTCGCGGCATTTCTGGGCGTCGCCTTCGGGGCATTCGGCGCGCACGGCCTGCGCGGCCGCCTGTCACCGGAGATGCTGACGGTCTTCCAGACCGGCGTCCAGTACCAGATGTATCACGCGCTCGCGCTGATCCTGGTCTCGTTGTTGCTGCGGAACAGCGGCTGGCTCGTGCAGGCCGCGGGCTGGTGCTTCGTCGCCGGCATCGTATTATTCTCAGGCAGCCTCTACCTTTTAGCCACCACCGGCATCACGATGCTTGGGGCGATCACGCCGCTTGGCGGTCTCGCCTTCCTGCTTGGCTGGGCCTTCCTGGCGTTCGCGTCGTTTTGAGCCGGCAGCTGACGAAACACTCGGCTGACGCCTCGCGTTACCATTTACCCGCATGATTCGTGTCACCGACACCATCGTCATCGAGGACCGCGAACTCGACGAACGGTTCGTCCGCGCCTCAGGTCCCGGTGGACAGAACGTCAACAAGGTGTCGACGGCGGTTGAACTGCGTTTCGATGTGCGCGCCTCGTCGCTGCCAGCCGACGTCAAGCAACGACTCACGACGCTGGCCGGCAGCCGCATGAGCGACGATGGCGTTTTGCTTATCGACAGCCGAGAACATCGAACCCAGGTGCAGAATCGCGAGGCGGCCCGGGCACGCCTTGTGGCCTTCCTGCAGCAGGCCGCAAAACGGCCGAAGACGAGACGGCCGACCAGACCCGGCCGCGCCTCGAAAGAAAAACGTCTCGATACCAAGAAGCGCCGCAGCGAAGTCAAGTCAGCTCGCGGCCGCGCCCGCCGCGGCGACGACTAGCCGCAGGCCACGCTACAATCAGCGACCATGGATCGTCGCGATTTTCTGAGCCGCGCCGGCGCCGCCACGAGCCTCGCCTTGCTCGACCCTTCTGCTCTACTGGCGCAAAACCTGACGGCGACCGACCGATGGCGGGTCTTCGAAATCACGACTCGCGTCGAGGTGCTGCAACCGTCGGGTGTGACCCGTGTCTGGCTGCCGACGCCGATGCCTGAGACGCCGTATCAGAAGACGCTCGGCGACACCTACGTCGCCGGCGCCGGCAAGGTCGTCATGATCGAAACCAACGCCGACGACCCGGACATCCTCGCGGCGTCCTGGACGGCAGGCGACCCGGCCGTCCTGACCTTGACGAGCCGCGTAGCGACCACTGGTCACGCCGCCGATCTGACCAAGCCGACTGTGCCGCCGGTCGACATCGACAAGTTCTCGCGCTTCCTGCGTCCAACGCGGCTGATTCCGACCGACGGCATCGTGAAGAGTACAGCGGACACCATCACGCGAGGCGCCGGCACCGACCTCGAACGCGCACGCGCGATCTACGACTGGATTGTGGATAACACACATCGCAATCCCGCCACTCCGGGCTGCGGCCTCGGCGACATCCGCTACATGCTCGAGTCGAAGGATTTGAGCGGCAAGTGCGCCGATCTCAACGCCTTGTTTGTCGGACTCGTTCGCGCCGCCGGCATTCCAGCGCGCGATCTCTACGGTCTGCGCGTCGCGAAATCCAGAGCCGGGGTCCGCAGCCTCGGACTGTCCACTGACGACGCCACCAGAGCCCAGCACTGCCGCGCCGAGGTCTACCTCACAGGCTACGGCTGGGTACCGGTCGATCCGGCGGACGTCGCCAAAGTGATGCTCGAGGAACCGCCGGGCCACCTGGCGCCGGACGATGAGCGGGTGCAGAGCGCGAGAGCCCGGTTGTTCGGGTCGTGGGAAATGAACTGGTTTGCCTACAATTTCGCGAACGACGTGGCGCTGCCGGGGTCGAACAGTAAACCCCTCCCATTTTTCATGTATCCGCATGCCGAGACCGCGAATGGCCCGATCGACAGCCTGGCGCCGGAGGCCTTCAAATATCAGATCAGCGTCACCGAAGTGGCCCGCTAGCGTTAGCTGCTATATTCACGAGATGAACAAGCTCCAACGGATCCTGACGGCCTGCGCCGTGGCGATACTGAGCGTCCCGGCGGCCGCGCAAACGCCGACCGACTACAGCAAGGTCGAGATCAAGACCACCAAAGTCGGCCCGAACTTTTACACCCTCGAAGGGTCCGGCGGCACGATTGGTGTGCTCACGGGTCCCGACGGCGTGCTGATGGTGGATTCCCAGTTCGCGCCGCTGACCGACAAGATCGTCGCCGCCATCAAACAGCTCAGCGACCGTCCGATCCGCTTCATGATCAACACGCACGTGCACCCGGATCACACCGGTGGCAACGAGAACCTTGGCAAAATGGGAGTCACCATCGTCTCGCGCGACGAACTGCGGGCGCGGCTGGCGGCAGGCACCAACGGACGCGGCGCGCCTCCCGCGGCGCTGCCTGTCATCACCTACCGGGTTGCGATGACGTTCCACATGGATGGCGAAGACGTCCAGGCCATCGCCGTCCCTGCTGCGCATACCGACGGCGACACCATGGTCCGCTTTCCCGGCGTCGACGTGATCATGACCGGCGACTTCTACCGCTCGGTTGGGTATCCGAACATCGACCGCGCCAACGGCGGCACGCTGCGAGGTCTGCTGGCCGGCCTGAATGCGGTCGTCGATCTGGCTGGGCCTTCGACGAAAATCATCCCGGGCCACGGCGCGACGGTCGACAAGACCGCGGTCGCGGCACACCGAGACATGATCATCGCCATTCGCGATCGGGTGACGGCGCTGATCAAACAAGGCAAGACACTCGAGGAAGTGATCGCCGCCAAGCCCGCGGCGGATTACGACGCCAAAGTCCCGCAGGTCGGCACCACCGGCGAGCGGTTCATTGGTCAGCTGTACGCCGAGTTGAAATAGGCTCTGCCCGCGAGGAGATGTTGAGATGAAAAGAAGCGCACTGCTCGGATTGCTGCTCGTCGTTGGAACGCTGTCGCTGGCGGCGCAGCCCGCGCAGCCGCAGGGCCCCCGGGTGATCGACATCCAGAAACTGAAGGACAACCTATACGTCCTCACCAGTTCAACACCAGGCAATCAGGCGACCTTCAGCGGCGGCAACGTCGCCGTGTTCATCACCGACACGGGCGTCACGCTCGTGGACACCAAACTCGCCGGCTGGGGACAAGCGGTCCTGGATAGGGTGAAGGGTGTGACGGACAAGCCAATCACCCGCATCATAAACACGCACACCCACGGCGATCACACCGGCAACGACGGCTTCTTCGGGACCACGGTCGAGATCGTCGCCCAGGAAAACACCAAGACGAACATGGCGAAGATGGACGCCTTCAAGGGCGACAACGCCAAGTTCCTGCCGTCAAGCACCTATAGCGACAAGAAGTCCATCGGCGCCGGCAAGGATCGAATCGACCTCTACTACTTCGGGGCCGGCCACACCAATGGCGACACCTTCGTGGTCTTTCCGGCACTGCGAGTGCTGCACACCGGTGACATGTTCGCCTGGCTCGATGGACCGCTGTGCGACCGGAACAACGGCGGCAGTTGCGTCGCCTTTCCGCGCACCCTACAAAAGGCACTCGCGACGATCAAGGACGTGGACGTCGTCATCCCCGGACACAGCCCGATCATGACGCCCAAGGATCTGCAGCAGTACCAGAAATTCACGGCAGCGCTGCTTTCACACGCAATCGACGCAATGAAGGCGAACAAGACCGTCGACGAGGCGACCGCGTCGTTCAAGGTCGACGGGTATGCCGGCTACAAGAGCGAACGCGTCAAGGGTTCCATCCAGGCGGTGTACGACGAGCTCAAGAAATAGTCCGGGTGTAATGCTCATGGCCGCCGCCGGACTCGTGGCGGCGGCATGTGCAACCACCTCGCCGCCGCATCTCAACCAGACCGCCGCGACTCGAGCGTCCGTGTATACCGCCTTCGGCGGCGGTCACGTCTTGCGCGCGATCAGCGCCGAGGGGCGGTATCTGACGCTCGAGGACGGTTCGCGCTGGGAAATCGGCGTCTCAGACCGCTTCCAGACCGCCGAATGGCAGACCGATGCCGCCATGACGGTTTCCTCGTCGCGCGGTGAGAACGGATTCGACTACCACCTGCTGAACACCGCCGTTGACGAAAGCGTCGCGGCGCGGTTCGTTCCGAGAGATTGACGACACTGATATGGCGACCATTCTTCAGAGTCTTCCTGCGGGCCAGAAAGTCGGCATCGCGTTTTCCGGCGGCCTCGACACCAGCGCGGCGCTGCACTGGATGAAACAGAAGGGCGCGATTCCCTACGCGTACACCGCGAACCTCGGCCAGCCCGACGAAGCCGACTACGACGAAATTCCAAGGAAGGCGCTGCAGTACGGCGCCGAGAAGGCGCGCCTGGTGGACTGCCGGGCACAACTGGTGGCCGAGGGAATCGCCGCGCTGCAAGCCGGCGCGTTCCATATCACCACCGCCGGCGTCCCGTATTTCAACACCACGCCGCTCGGCCGCGCCGTCACCGGCACGATGCTGGTCGACGCGATGAAGAAAGACGACGTGCACATCTGGGGTGACGGCAGCACGTTCAAGGGCAACGACATCGAGCGGTTCTACCGCTATGGCCTGCTGGTCAACCCCAATCTCCGCATCTACAAGCCGTGGCTCGACCAGCAGTTCATCGACGAGCTCGGTGGCCGCAAAGAAATGTCGGAGTATCTGACGAAAGCCGGATTCGCCTATCACATGAGCACGGAGAAGGCGTATTCGACCGACTCGAACATTCTCGGCGCGACCCACGAAGCCAAGGACCTCGAATTCCTCAACAAAGGCATCACCATCGTCGAACCGATCATGGGCGTCGCGTCGTGGCGCGATGACGTGGACGTCAAGCGGGAACAGGTCTCGATCCGTTTCGACGCCGGCCAGCCGATCGCGCTGAACGGCAAGTCATTCAGCAATCAGGTCGAACTTCTGCTCGAGGCGAACCGCATCGGCGGCCGTCATGGCCTTGGGATGTCGGATCAGATCGAGAATCGCATCATCGAAGCCAAGAGCCGCGGCATCTACGAAGCCCCGGGACTCGCGTTGCTGTTCATCGGCTACGAACGGCTCGTGACCGGCATTCACAACGAGGACACCATCGAGCAGTATCGTCACGATGGCCGCGATCTTGGCCGGTTGCTCTACCAGGGGCGCTGGTTCGATTCGCAGGCGCTGATGCGGCGCGAGTCGGCGCAGCGCTGGGTCGCACGGCTTATCACCGGCGAAGTCACGGTCGAACTCCGCCGGGGCAACGACTACTCCATCCTCGACACCACCAGTCCGAACCTCACTTACAAGCCGGAACGGCTGACGATGGAGAAAGGCGCGAGCGTGTTTTCGCCGCAGGATCGGATCGGACAGCTCACGATGCGAAACCTGGACATCACCGATACGCGCGATAAGTTGCTGACCTACGCGAAGTCGGGGTTGCTGTCGCCATCGGTCGGGTCGGCGATGCCTCTGATCGCCGACGGTTCGACGCCCGACGACACGAAGAAAGCGGATTGACGCCATGTTCCGCCTCGCCTGCTGCGCGATCCTCGCGGTGGCCGTCGGGGCTCAGGCACCAATGAAGGTACCGACGTTTGCGGTGGACCCGGCATGGCCGAAGCCCCTGCCCAATCACTGGCTGGTCGGGGCCGTCGTGGGCGTGGCGGTCGATAAACGCGATCACGTCTGGGTTACCCATCGGCCGTCCACGCTGCAGCCGAACGAGACGCGATCCTTCTGGAAGGCCGCGCCGCCCGTCCTGGAGTTCGATCAGGCTGGCAATCTCGTTTCATCATGGGGCGGTCCCGGGCCGGGCTACGAGTGGCCGCAACTCGAACACGGCGTTTACGTCGACGACCGGGACAATGTCTGGTTGGGTGCCGGCGGCGACAAGGATGCGCACATCCTGAAGTTCACGCGTGACGGCCGGTTCCTGATGCAGATCGGGCATCAGGGAAAGGGACAAGGGAGCAACGACACCGTCAATCTTGGCGCGGCGGCAAACATGGTCGTCGATGAAGCCGCGCACGAGCTCTACGTCGCTGACGGATACGTCAACCACCGCATCATCGTGTTCGATTCGGAGACCGGCGTATACAAGCGGCATTGGGGCGCGTATGGCAAGCGTCCAGACGATTCGTATTTTCTGAAGGCGGGCGAACGGTTGCCCGGACCGTTCAACGGCGCAGTCCAGAACGAGAACAAGCCCAGCCAGTACGACCCGAATGGTCCCCCGCCGCCGCAATTCCGAATCGTCCATGCGGTGCGCATTTCGCACGATGGTCTGGTCTACGTCTGCGATCGGACCAACGATCGCATTCAGGTGTTCCGCAAGGACGGTACCTTCGTGCAGGAGGCGTTCATCGCGAAGGACACCTTCGGCAGCGGATCGGTGTGGGACATTGGATTTTCGATCGATCCCGAGCAGGCCTTCCTGATCGTGCCCGACGGCACGAACCAGCAGATCTACGTGGTCCGTCGGTCGACGCTCGAAGTGGTGAGTACCTTCGGCGGCGCCGGCCATTGGGCCGGACAGTTCTACGGCGCCCACAATCTCGCGGTGGACTCGCGCGGCGACCTGTTCATCACCGAGACATACGAGGGCAAGAGGGTCCAGAAGTTCGTCAGGCAGTAGC